>JBBIRP010000289.1:2305-3942 GCA_037441745.1 Ignavibacteriales bacterium | reverse complement strand
CCTATTATTGGATATTCCATATTTCCCGTTTTGTCTTCAACTTGTTTAGTTTTTCTATCTTTTTCCATATATATCCCCTCTAAAAATTATTATAAATTAATCACTTATTTGCTTGATGGATTTTGAAATAGTCTACCATTAAATATTTTATAATTGAAAAAGTGCGAAAGAACATAATTGTCGATCAAATCCCGCCACCGACTGATGCCTTGAGGATTGTCTGCAATTTCCGTTTCATAAAATTCACCTTGAACAGATCTTATAAACTTCAATCGCAAACTGAAGAATAATATCATCGATAGTTCAGATAAAATTGTAATGTATTGACCAAAATTGAATAACTGACTGAGCGATCCCCACTCTATACTTTTTATAAAACCCCAATTATGCAATACGTCCATCGATATAAGAATTAAAAATAAAAACATAATTTTATCTATATAAGCACTCTGTGGTGGATCTTTCTTATACTGATAACCAAAAAATAATAAAATAAAACCTATTATCAAAACATCAAAGTATATTACACGCAGGTAGAGCGGCTTTAAAAAGAGTACCCTCCAATTATCATTATCTCGAGATAAATATAGTGACAACAGTTCAATTCGTTTCAAATTTTCTTCAGGGTAAAGTTCACCAACAGCCTTGCCATCTATCCAGGAGTGAAGTGTTAGGTTGTTCGCAATCTCGATTGGACTTGGAACTTCATTAAACTTCGATGCATATGCATCTATTTCTTTCCATTGCTTTATGTCCTCAGTTGAATAAAGGTATAACGGATCTTTTATAAAAGGTGACAAAAAATAAATAAAGAATAGCGAAATAATTCCGAATGTTACTAAATACTTTTTGTAAATTTTTAAACTACGAAACATATTATCTACGACAAGATATACAATAGAGATAAATAGGCATAGACTGTAAGCAAGTATTAGATATTGAATAATGATATGTCGAGTATATTTTTCGATTAAAAAATCTTTTGATACAAAATCATATCCTAACGAGAAAATTGAAAGTGAAAAAAATATTGTGAAGTTTAAAAATATAAATTTACTTAATTTACTTTTTTCATTTTTATAGATATAAAATGTAATCACAAATAATAGTGATTGTATAAATTGATTTAGATGTGCAGAGAGTGGTGTCTTATATGTAGGATAAATATTTATAAATAGAAAATAACTACCCAATATAACCAACCATATAATAATTATTTTAATTGATAACTTCACTGAATAATTTTTAGACCGAAACGTTAATATAAATTTTTTTAAATATAATAATTCTAAACATGATTGTCAAGTTTTTTCGCAATAATTTTTATATATAAACAAAAAAGTGATATGACTCACATAAAATCTTTAATTAAAAATGTTCACGTAAATTCGGAGTTTTTCTTGACAATCTACTTTAAATTACCTAAATTTATACAGAAATTTTCCCTCGAAAAATCAATTTTAATCAATTATATTCGTTAATAATATCATAGGAGATATAAAAATGTTCAAAAAAATAAGTGCTATTTTTATCACAATTATAGTGGTATTTACAGTAAATATGGCTATATCTTATGCATCAATTGCACCGATTCTGCCAGATTCACCGAGACCGAAGAGTATCGCGCCGATTCTGCC
>JBBIRP010000289.1:0-2268 GCA_037441745.1 Ignavibacteriales bacterium | reverse complement strand
CCACCGAGACCAAAGAGTATTGCACCGATTCTGCCAGAGCCACCGAGACCATAATTTAAAATTTAATTCCTTTTCAACAAAGCTCTGATTACTCCGGTAATCAGGGCTTTTTTATTTATATAAATATTTCTATATTCTAATTGATTTACAACAAATAGAGTGATATACATATAATTGAGAAAATCGTGAAAAGATTCTTAATCCCATTTTTATTATTTATTTTAACTTTTTTTACAACAACTATCGCTGGTGTTCAGTGGTTAAATAAAGATCCTCTCGAACTTTCAAACTTTAGTAATGGTTTACCATACTCATTTAGTATCACATTGATGTTGTTATCACATGAGCTAGGGCATTATTTTGCCGCTAAATATCATAAGATTAAAACATCATTACCATATTTCATACCAGCGCCTCCTTTCCTCATAAACCCATTTGGGACACTTGGGGCAGTAATCCGAATGCGGTCGAGTTGCGAAACAAAAAAATCATTATTCGACGTTGGGATTGCCGGACCACTATCTGGATTGATAGTTACAATAATAATTCTATTCTATGGCTTCATAACACTACCACCGAGAGAATATATATTTACAATTCATCCTGAATATAAAACATTTAGCAGTTTACCAAATCAGGGGTTTACATTGGGGAATTCCATATTTTTTTATGGTTTATGTTCCCTTTTCAACAATTATAGCTTTGTACCACCTATGAATGAAATATATCACTACCCATATCTTTGTGTTGGTTGGTTTGGTCTTTTCGTTACAGCATTAAACTTACTACCCATTGGTCAGTTGGATGGTGGTCATATTTTATATGCAATAAGTGGGAGTAAAATTCAAGGTGCAATCGCTCGTATATTCTTATTAATTTTATTGGTCACTGGTCTTATCAGCGTGTTTCTATTCATCAAACGCTCGTATTATCTTGGTTCAATGGGTTGGTTACTTTGGGTGATAATTTTATATTTTTTAATTAAATTAGATCATCCAAAGATTGCAGACGATAATCAAATTTCAAATAATAGAAAAATCCTCGGATGGATGATCTTTATTATTTTCATTCTGATCTTTCCACCAATACCTTTTACCGATTCGGTATATCCTTGATGTAATTTGATTTTCTGGCAAGTATTTATTAGCTTTAATTAATCATAAAATTAATATCACAGCAATTTACAATATCCATAAGGTTTTTTAGAAACGATTCCCGGGTCAGTCTTTAAGTGGATATTACGACTACTCGGCTTTTTAATATTATGAGTAGAACAAATATAACAGTTTTAATTCTAATCATCGTTATCAGTTTAATTTTTCTTTCTTGTGAAGATGAAAAGGGTGAAAACATTGATACAAATTTTACTTCACCATTTCTAATTTCAGCATCAACCACGAGAGATATTGTCAATCTTGATGAGGATACTACAGGAATTGTTATTCCATTAAATGACAATAAATATCAATTAAAATTAGGTGTTACAATTATTGCACAAAAACGCAATTCCACAATACCACCAAATGCTCATATAAATTTGTACAAACCGAAATCTAATTCCGTATTTTTAAAATATCCGATCAAGCTAGACAAAATTAATTCAGACACAATTTTTTATACAGATGAGATTACGTTTAAAATCCAACGTGCAGATGTTGGGCTGTTCACTCTTGAATACTTTATTCAATTAGCTGATGGCAAAAAAACTAACTCAATCTTCAAATCATTCCAAGTTATAAGAAAAAATAGTAGACCAATTATTACCTCCATAATAATGCCAGATAGTCTCACGTTGGGGCAAATACCTTCGCCTGATAGTTCATTTCTCGTCCAGGCTGCAGTTACTGATTCTGACGGATTAAATGATATTGAAATTGTTTACTTTTATTCGAGAAAACCAGACAATACCATGGGCAATTGCGGTTACCCTGCACAACTATATGATGACGGAAGTATGGATATAATATTTCCACCAGCTTATCGAAGTGGAGATATTGTTGCTGGAGACGGGATTTATTCTCTCCGCATTTCTTTGAAAACACGATATAAAAATAATTGTCCCCCGCCTGACACTGTGGATACACAACGCGGCTTTTATACGTTTACTTTTTATGCGTTCGATAAGTCTAATGCAATAAGTGATAGTGTCACCAAAGTATGGCAGGTGAAGTAATGCGTTTAAAATATTTCAGCTTAACACTTATATTTTTAATTCATTATAGCTGTGTGGGACAAATCCAATTTCTGAAAACCTTCAAGATTAATAAA
>JBBIRP010000288.1:0-2004 GCA_037441745.1 Ignavibacteriales bacterium | reverse complement strand
CTAAGGATCTAAAAAAGAAAGCATCTGAATATCGAACTAAAATGCTCGAAGCTGTATCAGATGAAGATGATACACTTTTAGAAAAATATTTAAATGGTAAAGAAATTGCACCAGATGAAATTATTAAAATCCTCCGTCGAGCATGCCTAAAGGTCAGGATTATTCCCGTACTATGTGGCTCTTCGTTTAAGAATAAAGGAGTTCAAGGATTACTGGATGGAATCATTGATTTTTTACCATCACCTTTGGATGTCTCGAATGGTGAAATATTTGGTCATCATCCCCATAAAAAGGATAGTGTAGTAAGAAAAGTTGATGATAAAGAAAAATTTACTGCATTAGCGTTTAAAATAATGACAGATCCTTATGTTGGGAAGGTAACATTTGTTAGAATATATTCAGGTAAAATTCAATCTGGTTCTTATGTTTTTAATTCATCGTCAGGTAGAAAAGAACGAATTGGAAGACTTCTTAGAATGCATGCAAATCATCGTGAAGATATTGAAGAAGCATATACGGGTGATATCGTTGCGGTGGTTGGTCTTAAACATACAAAAACAGGAGATACTCTTTGTGACGAAAATGACCCGATAATTCTTGAGAAAATGGAATTCCCCGAACCAGTTATTTCTGTTGCAATTGAACCGAAGACGAAAGTGGATCAGGAAAAGATGGGTGAATCACTTTCTAAATTATCAGAAGAAGATCCGACCTTTAAAGTTTCAACCAATGAAGAAACTGGTCAAACAATCATAAGTGGTATGGGTGAATTGCACCTCGAAATTATTATTGATCGAATGAAAAGGGAATTTAATGTGGATGCTAATGTTGGTAAACCCCAGGTTGCATATAGAGAAACTATCAGACGAAAAGTTGAACAAGAAGGAAAATTTATTCGACAATCAGGTGGTCGTGGACAATTTGGCCATGTGTGGATTTCAATAGAACCAAATGAAAAAGGGAAAGGATATGAATTTGAAAATGCAATTGTTGGTGGTGCTATTCCAAAAGAGTATATAAATCCGGTTTCCGAAGGTATTTTGGATGCGATGCGAAACGGTGTCGTTGCTGGTTTTCCAGTTGTGGATGTTAAAGTAAGATTATTCGATGGATCTTATCACGAAGTCGATTCTTCTGAAATGGCATTTAAGATCGCTGGCTCAATTGCATTTAAAGAAGCGGCTCGAAAAGCCGATCCTGTTCTCCTTGAACCCATAATGGATGTTGAAGTTATAACACCCGAAGATTATATGGGCGATGTCATGGGTGATTTAAGTTCGAGGAGAGGTAAAATCGAAGGATTGTCATTACGTAAAGATGCACATGTTGTTAAAGCAAAAGTACCGCTTGCGGAAATGTTTGGATATTCGACACAACTACGTTCAATGACCCAAGGCCGTGCGATTTTTACAATGCAATTTGCTTATTATGAAGAAGTACCTCAAAATATTTCAGATCAAATAATTGAAAAGATTAAAGGTCGAGAAACTGTTGTTATATAAAGTTTTTTAAATAATTAATTAAAATAATATCATCTCAGCTAACTTAGGAGATTTTATATATGGCAAAAGAAAAATTTACAAGAGATAAACCGCATTTAAATGTTGGGACCATCGGTCATATTGACCATGGTAAAACTACATTAACCGCAGCAATAACTATGGTATTGAACAAAAAAGGACTTTCGCAAATCAGAACGTTCGATAGCATAGATAACGCTCCCGAAGAGCGAGAACGAGGAATAACTATCGCTGTAGCACATGTTGAATATTCAACGGACAAACGACACTATGCACACGTTGACTGTCCTGGACATGCTGATTATATTAAAAATATGATCACAGGTGCAGCTCAAATGGATGGTGCAATACTTGTAGTGGCAGCGAATGATGGTCCTATGCCTCAAACTCGAGAGCATATACTTCTTGCTCGTCAGGTTGGTGTGCCAGCCCTTGTTGTTTTCATGAACAAGTGTGACATGGTTGACGATAAAGAATTACTTGA
>JBBIRP010000287.1:247-2026 GCA_037441745.1 Ignavibacteriales bacterium | reverse complement strand
ATGATGGTAAAAATCTACGGATGGCAAACATAATTTCGTCTTTTAATTTAAATGCTAAAACCAGAATCTTACTTTTAGCTCATTGGGATTCACGTCCCAGAGCAGATCAGGAGAAAGAACCAAGTAAAAGGAACCAACCAGTACTTGGCGCCAATGATGGTGCAAGCGGAGTTGCAGTTCTTATGGAAATTTCAAGATTATTGAAAATCTCTCAACCAAAAATTGGAGTCGACATGATCTTCACTGATGGTGAAGATTATGGGAAAGAAGGAGACAATGAAAATTATCTATTAGGTGCTCGTCATTTTTCAAAAAATTTACCAACTGGTTTCCAACCTGTTTTTGGAATTCTGCTCGATATGGTCGGAGACTCACAACTAAAGATTATGAAGGAAAGATATTCAGTAAAATACGCCCCCGATGTAGTCGACCTTGTTTGGTCAACTGCTCGACAGCTCGGAGTTCAACAATTTTCAGATGAGTTTCAAGGTTGGGTTACGGATGATCATCTCCCTTTGAACGAAGTGGGAATAAGAACTATTAACTTAATTGACTTCGATTATCCCGATGAAACGAATCGTTTTTGGCACACGACTCATGATACACCCGATAAATGCAGTCCTGAAAGCCTCGAAGCAGTTGGCAGTGTTCTAATTGAAGTAATCTATAATTATCCTGTTAATGATTAAAGATGAAAACATATCTTGAGATATCAATAACGGGCAATCAAAATCAACAAGAATTATTAATCCCAACAATGATTGAACTTGGTTGCGATGCTTTCCAACAAATAGACTATAAACTTCTCTGCTATATCGATAAAAGTAAATGGACGACCGAGAAATATCAATCCTTAATAAATGATTTAAGAAATATTCTTCATGTTGTATCGGTAAATTCTGCGGTTGAGTTTCGTGAATTAGTTGAAGAGGATTGGAATAAATCATGGGAACGCTCACTTAAGCCAATTGAAATCGGTGATAAGCTGGTTATTAAACCATCATGGTGTAATTATGAGAATAAAGACAACCGGCTTACCATTCAGATCGATCCGAAGATGTCATTTGGTACTGGATACCATGAAACAACTCGTTTAACATTAACCCTTTTAGAAAAATATGTTTTTGATAATTGCTCGATTTTAGATGTTGGTACTGGTACTGGTATTCTTGCAATTGCTGCAGTAAAATTAGGGGCTAATTCCGCTGTTGGTCTTGATAACGACCTGTGGTCGATTGAAAACGCAAAAGAAAATATTAAAAACAATCATGTCGAAGATAAAGTTATAATAACAACCAAAACGCTACAGGATTTTCTACCATTGACTTTTGATATGATAGCAGCGAATCTTACACTAAACATGATCATTGAGATGTTAAAAGACTTTAATCGCTTGCTTAAAAAAAATGGGATATTACTTCTATCAGGGTTACTTTATTCTGATCAAAATAAAATAATGGAGGCTCTCCTATCATCTCAATTCAGTTTAAATGAGATCATAAATGAAAACGAGTGGATAGCTATTGCCTCTCACAAACCCTTATGAGAATAGCTGCTATCGACATAGGAACGAATGCTGTGCTTTTATTGATTGCAGATGTCAATAATAAAGGTGAAATAAATGCAATCGAACATCAAGAGCGTTACCCTCGAATTGGTAAAGAAGTAGATAAAAGGCTTCTAATCCTACCAATAGCATTTGAGAACATTAAAAACATTTTAGAAGAATATAAAGTTATTGCTGATAAAATTGGTGTTGAACGAATCATAGTTGCTGCA
>JBBIRP010000287.1:0-237 GCA_037441745.1 Ignavibacteriales bacterium | reverse complement strand
GTGAGGGACTCAGCAAATAAAAATGAATTTATATCTTACATAAAAACATTGACAGGAATCGATGTAAAATTATTGTCCGGTGAAGAAGAAGCGAAATTCACATTCGAAGGGGCAATTAGTGGATTTAATGGAATTAAGGAAGAAGCTGTCATTCTTGATATTGGAGGAGGAAGTACAGAAATATCTTTTTTCGAACAAAAGAAGTTTGTAAGCTATAGCCTTCCGATTGGAGCAGTC
>JBBIRP010000286.1:0-2040 GCA_037441745.1 Ignavibacteriales bacterium | reverse complement strand
ATTCCATTAATGATATACAAAAAGCAATTTATTATACTGAATTAGAGATTAAAAAAAAACCGAAATTAAAAGAAGGGTATTATATATTATCAATGCTATATAGGCAGATTGGTAATGAAGATAAAGCGAAAGAATACAAAATCGCTGCAGAACAAATATCAGCTAATCAAAATGCTTATAATTTATCACTTGTAAATTATTTAAAGATTACTATGGATTCAAAATCAGAAATTCATCATTAATAAAAGAAAATAAAATTAAATAATCAGTATTGAACAAATAGAATGATTAATATGAAAAAAGCAGCTGTCTATCTTGCATTATTGTTATTACTTGCATTAGGAGGATGTATGATGCCAGCCATGCATATGTTGGGAATTGATCATCATTCTAATAAAAGCCAAATAAATTCTAAAAAGATAATTTCGAAGGAAGTAATTATTTCAAATTATAAAATAGAAACTGAATTCCCTATTCCTCAGCTTCATCAAGAAATAAATTACCTGCTTCAGATTTATGACCAAAATACTAAAAATAAAATTACTAATGCTGAAGTATGGTTTGAAGTTATTAGAAGGAATCAAAATGATTCTGATGAGAAGAAATTAGTATCGAAAAAAATTGAAGCCGACGATAAAAGAAATTTTATCTCTTCTTATATTTTTCATTCAGACGAGGAAGTTCAAGTTGGATTTAAAGTTTATTCAATTGAAAACGAAAAATTTGATAAACCAATTGAAATATTTTCAAATCAAGGAGCTGCAGAATCTCATAGCAATCACCAAAGTGAAAGCGGTATAAATCCATTATGGTATATCGGAGTTGCAGCAATGGTTATGACCATGTTGATAATACACTTATAAAAAATAGAAAAGTGAATATATTCATGAATATATTTTCATATTTTTTTGGTTGTATGTTTAAAAATTAGTGTCTTAATATGAACAAGAAGAAGAATTTGAACCTCAATATTAAATAAATAACAAACCAATCATAAATATAAGGAGATTTAAAAATGAAGAAAATTCAAATCACAATAACCATAGCTATGGTTGTAATTCTTGGGATACGGAGCAACATGAGTGCTCAAGAACACGATCATGGTAAACATCAAATGCAGACAATTCAGACTATTGAACAAAAAAAAGAAAGTTATTCTTGTCCTATGCATCCTGAGGTTATCTCTGATAAACCAGGGGAATGTCCAAAATGTGGAATGGATTTAGTTAAAACTGAATCTAAATCAGAAAGTATGGACATGATGGGAACACCAACTTTCGAAAAGAAGTTCGATGATTTAAATCTTCGCATTTGGCTGATGACACAAACAGAACATGATAAAATGATGAAAATGCATATGCAGGATACAACAGTTAATAATATGATGGATCATAAGATGATGGGTAAAGAGAAGAAGAGTGATAAAAAAGGTACGATGTTGGATACGAAGGATATGGATCATTTAAAAATGATGAATAAAATGCCGCATGGTACACATCATATAATGTTAGACGTGACAACGGGAAAAGGCAAGGAAGAAACTCCCCAACCAGTAGTTGAACTCAAGATAACATCACCTACTAAAAAAACTTCTAAAGTAGAACTGATGAAAATGATGGGACACTTTGGAGGAAATTTAACTCTTGATGAAAAAGGTAAATACTCATTATTAGTGGCAATAACAATGAACACTAAAAAGCAAGAAGCTCTATTCGAATATGAAATAAAATAATATTCTGGCGTTGGGTATATAGAAGAACTATCGTTATAGTGGGTTAAAGTATTTATCCCGTCTGTTTAGTCCCTTGAAATTTTTTTATCTAGCGGGCGGGATTATTAATTTTATGTTTCGATTTTAGTATGTTTATAATGAGAAAAGTCGTATGAGGATTACCTTAAGAATATAAATAAATATTCAACTGAAAATGCCACAACCCAATGTTTAATTAGAACAATAACGTATGGTAATTCAGTCGAAATTTGATTCACATTTAAATCTATCTTATATTTCATAAGTAGAAAATATCACTTAAATAAAAT
>JBBIRP010000285.1:0-2049 GCA_037441745.1 Ignavibacteriales bacterium | reverse complement strand
TGAAACGAATCATTTATATTTTTGCTTTACTCATTGCATTGTTCCTAAAGGTAACCTCTCAGGATATAACAGGCTTAGCTATAAAAGAGGAAGTTACGGAAATTAAAGGAGCAATCGAGGGAATAAACGAAACAATGCTCGAAATAAAAACTACAGCCGATGCATTAAAGAAAATTAAAGTGTCTGGTTATCTACAAGCACAGTATCAGTTGGCAGAATCAATGAGTGTACCATCAGATGCAGGTGGAAATTTTCCGAAGAATGTAAAATCACGTTTTCAAGTCAGGCGAGGACGATTCAAGATTAATTACGACAATGACCTTCCAAATACGTTTTACAACTCGATGTTACATAGAATGGAGTGACAATAAAAGATGCCTATCCTTCCGTTAAAGCGCCATGGATGCGTTTGGCAACACTCACAGGTGAAATTTTTGAACGCCCCTTTGGATTTGAAATGTCGTATTCATCAAGCATGCGTGAAACCCCAGAACGTACTCGAATGTATCAAATACTTTTAACCTGTGAAAGAGAATTAGGAATAAAAATCGAACTAATACCTGAAAGCAGCACGTTAAGCTTATTCAATCTTAAAGCAGGAATATTCAATTGTGTCTCAAACAACGCAAATGAAAATGATCTTTGGAAAGATTTTATTGGACGCTTAGTATTTTAAACCTTATTTGAGGAACAATCATTAGCAATTGATGGTGGTGGTTCAGAGACGGGAATTTGGCACTAATCAACGGAACAACTGACATTTGTAACTCCTCACGACCGATAAGAAAAACTGAGAAAGAAAAAATTAAAAAGCGATTTAATACACTTGGTGTTGAAATTAAATCTGCTGAAGATGGACTAGCCATTTATCTTCACGAAAGCAATCAAGTTAAAGAGCTATCATTATCACAGATTAAAGATATCTACATTGGAAAAATTACCAACTGGAAAGAAGTTGGTTGCTCGAATGCAAAGATTATACTCTATAACCGAGAGAATAACTCAAGAACATATGTGTACTTTAAAGATCACGTTCTTGAAGGCCAAGACTATACACCAAACGCGCAAAATATGTCGGAGGCAGTAGCTGTAGTAAACTGAGTAGCAAAAGACAAAAATGGAATAGGTTACGGTGATACTGCTTATGGCAAGGGCACAAAATTTTAAAAGTTAAGAAAGGAGACGGTTCACGCGGTTATGAACCAAAGGCTGAGAATGTGAAATCTGGTGATTATTTAATCTCAAGATACTTTTACATGTACACACGAAGTAAACCTACAGGTAAACTGAAAGAATACATTGATTGGATTCTCAGCCCGGAAGGACAAGCAATCGTTACAGAAGTTGGATATTTCCCTGTAAAATAAATCACTAATGGTCCCGATCTCTTACAATAGGGGGTTGGGACATAACATTTATGATCAGTCAGATCAATGGCATTTAAGATTTAACAATTTTTTAACATATAGATAACAGCTTCTTAATATATTATCCATATTTTGAGTGTATAAAAAATCTTCAATTAAACTGCTGGGAATTAATTTGTAGCTTGAACGGATACAAGAACAAAACATTGAACAAACACCTTCAAAGGAAAAACAGTAAGTTTTTTTTATAATAACAAATCTAAGGAGGTTAATACAATAAAGCCTAAACGTTTTCGATTAGGGGACTTTATGGCTGAAAATTTTATCAGAGCAGTTTCATTTACATCCTTTGCAATAATCATACTTATATTTATCTTTGTCTTTCGTGAAGCAGTACCTATATTCACCTCCGCGAAACAAACATCTACAGAAAAGGATGAATTAATTCAGGAAACTTATGGTGATGAAACATCTCTTGCGAGTGAAATAGCTGACGAACAACAAAATAAATATGAAGAATCTTACGGTTCCGAAGACGTAGCAACGGTTAAAAATTTGTTCGGTAAAGAATGGCGACCAGTTTCAAAGAGTCCAAAGTACGGACTTCTACCTTTAATTATGGATAATTTTTAAGTTACTATTATCGCAGTCCTCATAGCTGCACCAGTTGAAATTCTCGCTA
>JBBIRP010000284.1:0-2081 GCA_037441745.1 Ignavibacteriales bacterium | reverse complement strand
ATGACTTACATTGCTGATATTAATGTTGAATATCTCGCAGTCGCCTTAAAGCTCTCATCATTTGGTTATTTTGGTATTTCAATTAAATCACTCGATGTTGGCGATATAAAAATTACTACGGAGGATCAACCAGATGGAACAGG
This sequence comes from Ignavibacteriales bacterium, assembly GCA_037441745.1. Lineage (GTDB taxonomy): Bacteria > Bacteroidota > Ignavibacteria > UBA10030 > SZUA-254 > JACQYX01. Next base: position 1,938 of record JBBIRP010000284.1, on the reverse strand, counting down.
AGAAGTGACATCTCCAACATTTATGATCGTTGGTGGATCATTTTCTCGACAAGTATCGGATCGAATCTCTGTTGGTTTATCTGTGAATTACATCTACGAGAAAATGGCTCGTGTATCTGCTTCAGGAATAGCTTTTAATTTAGGCGTACAATATAATGGTATCGGTGGTATTGATGGATTATCGGTCGGTGCGGTGTTGAAGAATATTGGTTCATCAATAAAATTTGATGGAACAGGTTTATTAAGAGAAGCAAGCATAAATGATGTTCTAAGATCTTCTTCTACTGTCAAAATAGAGTCCGCTTCCTCTAATCTTCCATCAACGATTGAAGTTGGTTTAGGGTATGTTGCAAGAATAAGTGATGTGAATGACATCCTATTTGTATCCACATTTCAAAATAATGACTACTCTGCCGATGAATATAAATTCGGTGTTGAATATACATATAAAAAATCATTATTCGTGAGGGGTGGAATGATGATTTCGCCAAAAGCATCTAGTGAATACCTTTTTGGTCCTTCAATAGGTATTGGCTTAAATTATGATGCGACTTTTGGAAGAATATATGTCGATTATTCGTATAGAACTGTAAAATACTTTTCTGGCAACCATATATTTTCGATTATTTTAAAATTTTAAGGGATTTTTTGGGATTTCTATGAAATTTTTTACGAGATAGTTATGAAAATAAATTTCAGCAAAATGAGTATTTTTTTTTTAAAAAAAACTTGACATTATGCAAAAAAAGGGGTATATTCTATCAAGACTCCAGTATAGTCATTTATAAAAGTTACAACTCAAAATAGAATTATAACCTAATTCACAAAATAATATTAATAAATAATTCCATAAAGGAGAAATGCTTATGCGGTTTTTATATTTGTTTCTCTCGATACTTTTACTGAGTAGTTTGATGTTAGCTCAGAAACGGTATCTCGTTTCACCGAATCAAGAGGTAATACCGATTGATAAATATTCGAGTGCATACGCTGAGATTCAAAAAAGGATAAATGCTCAAAAAGCAACATCCGATTTAAAAGATCATCCACCATGTTCGAATACGTTTACCTTCGGTTATACGTTGGATGTTTATCCACTCAATTCAAATTTTGGTGCTTACCATAAAGATGTAATGGGACAATGGTATGTAGCCAAAGCAAGTGGAACAATTGATACATTTTATTGGTATGCATACAATTTAGTTGGTGCAAAAGATTCATTGGTATTGATGCGTATACATCAATCTGCAATTGGACCTAATTATGGTCCCGGTGTTGGTGATTATGTTTCAGCACCGCCCTGCCAGAACTGGGGATATTGGAAAACCACAAATGATCAAGACAATGGTGTTGCACCTTTCATTGATGATTTATCTCCAAGTGAAGATACTACATGGTATTCAACAATTAAGGGTGGTGGAGTCGATGTACCACTAACACGTCCACCAGTTGGTATTGAATTATTTGGTTCAGGTGGTTATCCAGTAACTATGCATTCACGGGAGATAAATAAAGTAGACCTTGCTGGCACTGGCGTTGCTCCTACAGTTCAGGTCGGTGATGCGTTTTTCTTATCTCTTCGTGTAAATGCACTTAACGAACACGTTCCCAATGACGAGAGAACAGAATTCGCAGCGTGGGGTTCTGATGGCCCAGTATCAACCAGCGACGAAAACTGGCCCGCACGCAACTGGAAATTCTACGAACATGATTCGGGACCATCGAACTGCGCGGGTGTTCCTGTCAACGATACCAAACGCGGTTGGATAGCTCGTGGTCCTTTTGAAGACGACCCAATGTACACAGCTGCATATAATTATTGGTATTCAATGACGGTTACAACAAACGTCCCCCCATTAATGACAGCAACCGATGAACCAACAACAACATTTTCCACTGGTCCCCTAACCGTAACATACGAGATATGGGACTGTGATC
>JBBIRP010000283.1:0-2093 GCA_037441745.1 Ignavibacteriales bacterium | reverse complement strand
GTGGAGTATTTTCTTTAGTCAAATATCCGGAGGCTCCGGCTTTTATTGCTCTGACAGCGAAACGTTCTTCGGGATGCATACTAAGAACAAGTATTGGGATTTTTGGCGACTCGTTCTTTATACTTTTAATTAAATCAATCCCACTCAAGCCTGGCATTGAAAGATCCATAATAATAATATCAAATCGATTATTTCTCATAAGTTCAAATACATCTTCACCATTCGATGCTTCAGCGATTACTTTCATATCATATTCATCAGCAAGCGTTTTTTTCAGTCCTTCACGTATCAATTGATGATCGTCAGCAATTAATATTTTTATCATTTATATTTTCCTTCCTTCGCCAAGATGGATTGATCTCATGTTATAAGTAGGTATTCTCAATGTAACCGTCGTTCCTCTTCCATTCTCCCCCTTGATCTGGACGTCACCACCAAACATCAGAGCCCTTTCACGCATTCCCAATAACCCGAGCGATTTACTGTTGTCTATTTCTTCTTGTTTAACGCCACGTCCATTATCTTGGATTTGCAGTTCCAACAAACCATCTCGATGACTAAGATTTAAGAGTACTTGTGTTGCATTTGCATGACGTGCAACATTAGTAAGAGCTTCCTGTAAAATACGAAATACAACAACGCCACAATCACGATCTAAATTTATATCATCTATCTCAGATAAAAATATACATTTTATTCTCATTCGATCCTGGAATTGTTGAGCTTCCCAGGCAATTGCTTCTTTCAATCCCAATTCATCGAGAATTTCAGGACGAAGTTCCGTTGCTATTTTACGAACGGTATTTACCGTAGTATCAATCATAGCTGAAATTGAATCTAATTCTTGCGATATCTCCTTTTCTTTACTTATTGACTTATCAATAGAAATATTTTTTTTAACAAAAGAAATATCCATCTTGATAGCGGTCAGATATTGACCAAGTTCATCATGAATCTCACGAGCTATTCTTTCTCGTTCCTCTTCTCTTACGATTTGGAGCCGAGCAGTCAAGCGGCGTAATTGATCGTGCGATGCTTGTAATGCTTGCTTACTATTTTCGAGTATTTCCAATTTTTCACGTTGTGTTCTAATGAACCTTTTTTGATTCTGATAAATAGCAATTACTAATATACTCCCCAGAACTAAAACAGTAACAGTGCCTACGATTAAGGTTTTTATGATCTCTGATTCTGCCCCTGACATAAAATACCTCCAGCGTATAAAAAATTAGCAATTATCATCGCAGTTAAATGGAATAAAATATATATTAATTTAAATTCATTTGGAATATTTTTCAATAAATTACTTAAGGGCCACATTATCAAAGTACAAAGCGAACTAAATAACTTGCCAAATAGTATCCAGAACCTGCCATCACTTGTTAATAATTTTTCTCCATCCCGACTTAAGATAAAAATTGTATAGGCACATATTCCAATAAACAGAGTAGCTTCTAATGATAAGCTATGACTGGGATAATCATACAATCTCTCAAAAAAAATCGAATTTATAATTGAGAATAATGCGAAAATTGGCACACTATAAATTAGAACTTTCTTCAATAATGCGCTCCTCTGCCATGATGATAAAACGATCATCCAAATTCCGAACTCGATGGGTAAATAAAAATGAATCACCCAAAGGTTATTACCTCTTAGCATAAAGTAGTACGCAGTCGCATCATATAAAACAACAAATAAAAAAAACCATGTAAGAATTTGAATTTCTTTTGTTAGATTTCGGTAATAATATAATCCACACAAAAATGGGACAAAATTTGAACAATAATATAAAACTAGGTTGATCATAATAATTATTTAACTGTTCAACTTATTCATCGATGGGCAAAAAGGTGGGCATAGAGGGCCAATCTCCAACAACACTCCATCAACTATATCATCTCCCGAATCATTAACGCCAACTAATATGATGACTGGCTTATCATCCTCGTTGATACCATGATAATATCTCATTGCAACACAGTTCGATTGGTTGATTAATTTCTCCAAACCACTTTTCCAGAATAATCCACCTAAGATCGTGCCTTGTTTTATTTTCTCTCGGTATCGTTTTGTTAGTATGCTTGCTTCAT
>JBBIRP010000282.1:0-2104 GCA_037441745.1 Ignavibacteriales bacterium | reverse complement strand
GCAAAAATTGTAAGATGTGCTGTGCTGCTGATTGGTAAAAATTCTGTTATACCTTGAATAATACCAAGGATAATGGCATAAAGGATATTCATTGTTTTGGTTTTAAAAATAATCTCCAGAAGAAATAAACAGGTACACCAGACAACACAATTATAAACCCATACCAGGTGTAGGACTTGAAGATGAGTAAGTCGATTGCGATTGTGGTAGCAACAACAATATAGAGAGCAGGAACGAATGGATAACCAAAAGCTTTATAAGGACGTTCAGCATCTGGACGTTTCTTCCTTAAGATAAAAATACCTATGATAGTTAATATATAAAATATAATCACTGCAAACATAACGTAGTCAAGTAAATCACCATAAGTCCCTGATAAGCATAGTAGGGATGCCCACACTCCTTGAACAATTAGTGCGATGGCGGGAACTGAATTTTTGTTTAATGTGCCGATACTTCTGAAGAAAAGATTATCTTTTGCCATGGCATAATAGACTCTTGCTCCTGCAAGTATCAAACCATTATTACAACCGAAAGTGGAAATCATTATGAGAACAGCCATAATAATTGCAGCTTGTTCGCCGAATATCATTGTTGCAGAAGCAATTCCTATTCTATCACTTGATGCAAATTGTATCCCTCGCTCAAAGACGGTAGTTCCGTCAGGATTACCAACAATTGGTAAAACCATGATATAGGATATATTTGCAGTTATGTAAAGAAGTGTAACAATACCTGTCCCGATTACAAGGCTCAATGGAATTGTTCTTTTGGGATTTATTACCTCACCCGCTGTGAAAGTAATGTTATTCCAAGCATCGCTCGAGAATAATGAACCAACCATTGCAGCGCCAATAGCTGCGAGTATTCTAATGCCTGATAATGTTTCTACGGAGGCAATTTTTCCATCTATGAAGTGTGTCCAACTTGCATTCCAAAAATTTGAGAGATTAGTTGTAATTGCTTCGGTATTCCGTCCAATTGTTATTCCTAAAATTATTAAACCAAGCAAGGCAATGGATTTAGTAAATGTAAATATATTTTGAACAATCTTTCCTTCTTTCAATCCCCAAATATTTATAAGTGTAAGGATCAGGATACTAATGATTGCTAACAATTGTGCTGCTGTGAATTTTACATTAAAGACGGCAAATAAAATGTGTGTTTCACTAAACCATGGAATTAGAACCCCAGTAAATTTTGCAAATGCAACACCTACTGCAGCAATCGTGCCCGTTTGTATAACAAGGAAAAGCGTCCAACCATAAAGAAAACCAATCATTTGATTATATGCTTCACGGAGATAAACATACTGCCCACCTGCATGAGGCATCATTCCCGCAAGTTCACCATAACTAAGAGCCCCAATGATTGTTACAATTCCGGTTATTAACCAGACAAGTAATAAATATCCAGGCGAGCCAACAGTTCTTGCAATATCAGAACTTACTATAAATATGCCAGAGCCAATCATAGAGCCGATGACGATCATTGTTGAATCGAGAAGTTTAAGCTCTCGCTTAAATTCTCTTGAAGTTATACTCATTGAACTTTTTTCTATTGATCTTTCCATAGTTTGTTTATCTTTTTATATCATCATTATCCGCATACGAGTCTGGCTCCGGTTTTGGTGGTGTATTTAGGACTTTAATGAAAAATTTAATAGTAAAAAATGCTATTACAGCCCACGCTGTTAACATCGTTGTTAATGCAGTAGTCGTCATACTAGTCTCCAATTATGTTAATTGTTGTTTTCTTTTCCAAGCTGATCGGATAGCTAAACCGATAAAAATAAAAATAAATAAGATGAGGATTCGTGTCATATCGATTACAAATACACTCGTAGGTATTCCATTCACAAACCATCGTGTATCAGAAATCCCAATATTAAAGACAGTGCCGATAACACTATCGGGAGCGAGGGGCCATCCATTTCCATTGAATAAACTTTTAAAGGCAGTTATCCATTCACCATTGGCGGGTTTAATCATCGAGCCGATAAAAACTGCCATCAAAAACAATGGAGTAATATACTTTATTACGAACTTAAAGAAGAGTGGTACTTTGATATCAGCACCTCTAGTAATTTCTTCCCAACCTTTAT
>JBBIRP010000281.1:0-2110 GCA_037441745.1 Ignavibacteriales bacterium | reverse complement strand
AAGTTTCCTTTAATTGACAGTGTGACTAATACACTAAACTATACAACTATTTATATGAACGCCGAATATCGAACTATGGAAGAAAGATTAAAATTAAATTGGGCCGCTAATTCAACATTCGGAGATAATCAACGAGTACTTTTAAATTTTGGGGCACAATATGATTTCCTTGATTATTTTAGTGCACAAACACAATTGAATTTTTATTTCAACAAGAAAATGTATGGTGTCGAAACAATCACTAACGATATAATTTGGAGTTTCATCCTTCGTGCAAATATCTAATTGAGGTATGGAGAAAAATCTTTCCAAATCAATCCGTTTAGTAGTACTCCATTTAACAATTAGTCTATCAGTAACATTACTTGTTATAATTCTGACACAAAATATTTTATTCGACGTTCCTTTCTTAAGAAACATAGAACTTTCATTAATAGATTTACGATTTCAGGAACGGGAAAGACTAACCGGAAATAAATCGACCCCCGATGTAGTAATAGTTTCAATTTCTCAGGAATCTTTTAGAAATTTGCCCGATAAATGGCCCTGGCCAATTCATTATTATACACAGTTATTGAGAAATCTTCATAAAGCCGGGGCATCTGTTATCGGTATAGATTTAACTTTTCCACCACTTATACAAGTAAATAATTTTGAAGAGGACGAGTTCCGGAAAACAGTTAAAGAATTTGGTAATGTTGTGTTTGCAGGAAAAGTTAGGTCAGAAAAGACAAAATACATGCTACACGAAGATGTTCCTCATTACGGTAATAGATTTATAGATACAGGAAGTTATTTTGGAATTGTAAATTTACCAGCAGATAATGACGAAGTAAGACGAAGATACATGCCTTTTGTATATGACATTGATGAAATGAAACGGTTACCGACATTTTCTATGGCAGTTTTAAATGCACATTTTCATAAACAGGTTCTATACACGGTTGAAATAGAAGGAAATAATTTTGAATATCTAACTCAAAGTATTCCTCGCTATGATGCGATCTCATTCCTAATAAACTATTATGGAACATCTGGTACTTTTCAGAGAGTAGAATTCTCAGACATTTTGGATAGTAAAGATTTTAAAACTGTAGATGAATTAAATAACTGCGGTTCAACTAATACGTTTGATGATCCTGATTACGGTTTGTTAAATGATAGTATTTTTTCAGGCAAAATTGTATTGATTGGATCTTGTGAACCAGAGGATAAAGATCTTTTCCTTACACCTATGAGTGAAAAAGAACAACAAGGTAGTATGATGTACGGTGTAGAGATACATGCAAACGTAATTCAAAGTATATTAGATAATAACTTCATAACCCGCCAACCATTCTGGATGACTGTATTCATTGTTTTTGGTTTAAGTCTTTTTACTTTTGTATTTACTGAAGGTTTGAAGGCGATAAGAACCAAGTACAGTGCTATTATTGAGATCCTTGGAATAGTAATTATTTTAGCTGAGTTATTTATCATCTATTGGGCATCAACAAGATTATTTGTGAATGAAAATTTTCTCACAGATATGACGAGCCCTTCACTTGCAGTAATTCTCTGTTATGTCGGAAGTACAGTATACAGCTACGTAGCAGAACGACGTCAGAAAATATTAATTAAAAGCATGTTCAGTCGATATGTCAATCCGACTGTTGTCAATGAGCTTGTAGCACATCCAGAAAAACTTCGTCTTGGTGGTGAAAGAAAAGAACTTACAATATTTTTTAGTGACATAGAAAACTTTACACAAATTTCTGAGAAAATGGCTCCAGAAAACTTGGTCACTGTTTTGAATGAATATTTGGATTCAATGACAGCAATAATAATCGGGAACAATGGAACGCTCGATAAATATGAAGGGGATGCTATTGTTGCTTTTTGGGGCGCCCCAATCAGCCAACCTGATCATGCCTATCTTGCCTGCCGTACAGCAATAGAGATGCAAAATAAGCTTGTTGGGTTAAGACAAAAGTGGTTAAATGAACGAAAACCACAATTAAAGATTCGAATAGGAATTAGTACCGGGGAAGTTATTGTTGGGAACATGGGAGGGATAAGTCGCTTTGATTATACAGTCATTGGGGATAGTGTAAATCTTGGTGCTCGCCTT
>JBBIRP010000280.1:0-2119 GCA_037441745.1 Ignavibacteriales bacterium | reverse complement strand
AATTCTCCTTTTAAACTTAATTTGTTGGTGTTTCAGTAAATATTTTTTAAACATTCTTGACGATCTTTTTCTAATTGTGTTATTAATTCTTCTTTAGATGGATATTTGTTTTCTGCTCTTATTCTTTTTATAAAATTTATTCTAATCTCTTTCCCGTATATATTTTTATCAAAGTTAAACATATTTACTTCAATGATTTTTTCATTGCTTTCTTTAAATGTTGGTCTTCGCCCAATATTTAGCATTCCATTCACTTGCATATTCTCAGCTTCTACCTTAACACAATAAACACCATCTGCAGGTATAAGTTTATTTGAATTTTCAACCTGGATATTTGCTGTAGGGAAACCAAGACTATATCCGCGTCGATCTCCTTCTATCACTTTACCAGCAATGGAGTATTCTCTGTTCAAATGTAGAGATGCACGATCAACAGCACCTTGTAAGATTAAATTTCTGATCTTTGAACTACTTATAATTTCACCTTCGTAAGTTACTGGTTCAATTATTTCGACATCAAATTTATATTCCTTGCCAATTTTCAGAAGTTCATCCACTTTCGTTGCACGGCCGTGTCCAAAAGTATGATCGTATCCTACAACGACTTTCGTTACACCAATACCCTTGATGATGTATCTTTCATAAAATTCACGTGCGCTTTGTAGAGAAAATTCATGTGTAAATTTCAGAACAACTACATAATTCACATTGAACGATTCCACTATTTTTAAACGTTCATTTAGAGTCGTTAATAAATGGACTGGTCCTTTTCCAACAACTTCTCGCGGATGAGGATCAAAAGTAATGAGTACACTTCTATAGTTATTTTCTATTGCTTGTTTTGTTAAAGTCCGAATTATTAATTGGTGACCCCGATGTACACCATCAAAAGTTCCAATAGTGATAATTGTATTTTTAAAAAACTTTATTTCCTCTATTGAATTGACAACTACCATCTTTAGAATAATATTGTTATTATCTGATGTAATTAATTTTACTTTTTATCATCCTTATCATGAAGGTGTTTAATGATTTGATTAATTCGTTCAACACGATCAAGTGTTTCGTCGACAAAGAATTGAATCGATGGCGTGAATTTCAATCTCAAATGAGAACCGATAAAAGATCTTATAATACCCTTATGATTTTCTAACATTTGCAGTGTCATCATTTTTACTTCCGATGAGCCCATAATGCTAACGTAGATCTTCGCTAGTCGCAAATCAGATGTAATATGAACATCAGTCACAGTTATAAATCCATAAGCTGGATCACGATATTCACGAGTTAAAAAAGTTCCGACTTCCTCTTTGATAAGAGAGGCAACTCTATCTGTACGTAATGACATTTTAATATCCTATTTATAACTTACGAATTGTCTCAACAATTCGATATGCTTCAATAATATCACCAATTTTTATATCATTGAAGCCATCGAGACCAATTCCGCATTCAAAACCAGATTCGACTTCTTTGACATCATCTTTAAAGCGTTTTAATGATGAAATTCCGCCCTCAAAAATTACAATACCATCTCGAATTAATCTGATTTTATTTCCTCTTGTAATTTTACCTTCTTGAACAAAGCAACCTGCAACTGCTCCAACCTTTGGAACTTTAAACACATTTCGTACTTCAATAGTTGCAGTAATTTCTTCTTTCTTTTCGGGAGATAATAATCCTTCGAGTGCTTTTTTTACATCATTAATTGCATCATAGATAATATTGTATAATCTAATATCCACATTTTCTTGTTCAGCTAATTTTCGGGCATTTAAGTTTGGTCTAACATGAAAACCAATTATAACTGCACCTGATGCTGCTGCAAGTAAGACGTCTGATTCAGAGATCGTACCTACAGCTTTATGAATTACATTGACTCTAACTTCAGTATGTACTATTTTCATTAAAGAGTCAGAAAGAGCACCAACCGAACCATCGACATCACCTTTTACGATGATTTTTAATTCTTTAACCTTTCCATCCTTAATTTTTTGAGATAAATCATCGAGTGTTACACTTTTAAGCAAACGAAAGTCTTGCTCACGTTTTAGTTGTGTGCGTCTGTTACTTATTTCGCGAGCTTCACGTTCACTATCGGTGACAATTAGCGTATCAC
>JBBIRP010000279.1:0-2122 GCA_037441745.1 Ignavibacteriales bacterium | reverse complement strand
CGACCTACATTTACTCTCCATCCTTGAAAATGTACAACACTGTTTCCAATAGTTACACTACAAATTAAAGGTTTACCATATCCATCCTTTACTAATTCGGCCGGAACATTTGAAGGATCGGTTGTTGGATAACTCTCCTGTTGATTCCCATTTGCATCAATATGCTGTTGAAAATATCCCTGCTTATAAAACAAACCAAGACCGATTAGCGGCAATCCTAAATCACTCGCAGACTTAACATGATCACCAGCTAAAATTCCCAAGCCGCCCGAATAAAATGGTAAGCACTCATGAATTCCAAACTCAGCACAAAAGTATGCTACAGGACCAAGTTTCTTTTTTGATTTTGTTTTTATAAAACTTTTTGGATTCTCGTTCATGTATTTTTCAAAATTATCGAGAACTGACATTACCCTTTTGAGAAATTCCTTATCCTTCAAGCGTGCTCGTAATTCAGCTTCAGAAAATTGTTTACGCACTGCAACAGGATTATGGTTTGTAGCTTCCCATATTAAAGGGGAAAACTCTCGAAAAATTTCTTGTGCATTCGGATTCCAACTCCACCATAAATTATATGCAAGTGCATCTAACCGCTGAAGAATATCTTTGACATCACTACTTTGCTTTGGGACTTTATGTTTTTGTTTCATACTAAATAAAATAAACAATAGTATTTAAGATGTACTTAACGAATTAGTGTGAATTTCTTAACTGCTCTGTAAGAACCAGCTTCTATTCTATACATGTAAACTCCACTCGGTAAATCATTCGCATTGACCTGAACGGCTTTATATCCGCTTGGTTGAAATTCGTTTATCAATGTCTTTACTTCTTGGCCTATTGTATTAAATACAACAAGTTTTACCCAGGTATCTTCAGGCAATTGATAATAGATTATAGTCGATGGATTGAAAGGATTTGGGAAATTTTGTCCAAGTAAGAATTCTTTTGGTATATCTCTCATCCCATTGGTTGTTATACGAATATCACTATCAAGTTCATCAAGTTTAACCGATCTTGTATTTTTTAACAATATTGGCTTTCCATTAATTTGCAATGTTGCATGAGATGAAATAGATTGCACGTCCCAAGTGATTGTAATTGGATATTTGGCATTTTTTATTAAAATCGGAATATCCGTAGCTTTGCACTTTTCAATAAATTCGATGTAACTATTTGAGGAATACCGAACGTCGAAACCATCGGGACTGGCCGGAGGTAATTCTCGCTCGATTTTTCCAATCTTACTCGACTGATCTGTAATGAAAAGTGTTTGTGAATGACCTTCTGAATCCTTTATGATTATCTTATCAAGAAACGACATATCTAAAATACTTGGACTTGCTTTTGGCATATTTCCAAAACTGCTCAAATATAATTTCCCCGACTGAGAAACTTTTACCCAGTATGCTTTCCCAGGTTCAAGTGAATCAGACATAAGATAACCTCCGTTATAGGTAAAGAACTTACTGCTAATTATTTCAGGTGGGTCCGATGTAATTGAATTGACCATGACTGTAGAAGTTATAGAACCTACCATATTCCAACCTGCTAAAACTTCTATACTATCAATTAAAATCTGATCACCAATTATAGAAATATTTGTATCATTAGAAAACTTTAACCAATAACCCACGCCTGGAATGAGCGTATCTGCTTTTTGATAATTTGATCCATTATAATAATATGCATTTGATATAGCCGTCGGAAAAAGTTCTGACTTTAAATTATTTTCTACGACACGCGGAATTGATATCATATTCCATCTCCCTGAAATAGGTATCTGAGTGACATAATTATTATCATCGTTAAAGAAAGGAGTTGCCAGTATTGTATCGTTGAACGATAACATTAAACTGCGATTTAAAATGTCGCCCTCGTAATCAACTCCACCCCTTAATGATTTCCAAAACTTATATTCATAATATCGATCACCTGATAGAGCAATCACTTTGGTATAGATGCTGTCATTATCGATGTCATTTAGTGTGTCAGGGTTGTTTGTTGAATTTCCCCAATCGTTGAAACTGCCGCGAACTGTTACAACATCTCCCAGACCAGGAATAAATCTTCCCTTTAACATTTGAATCTTCATGTTCACACTAAAGGTTACATTATATAC
>JBBIRP010000278.1:0-2122 GCA_037441745.1 Ignavibacteriales bacterium | reverse complement strand
GATCGAGAGTTTATACGACGTTTGATTAAGGCAGGTGAACGTGTTGTGTTCGATAAAAATATTATTGTTGAACATCGCCATCAATTTACACTAAAATCGTTTCTATTTTATTACTATCGCATAGGTTGTGGATCGCACCTTCTTTATAATGTTGCCAATCTGGAAAAATCACTGCGTTTAAAAACAAATCCTTTTAAAAACATTATATCGATGTTTTTAGCAATTGGTAAAAATGAAAGCATTTTCAGGAGAATTAGATTAATCATCCTTGCTATGACGGCCCAGTTTCTTATCTTTGTGGGTTTTGTTTATGCAAGATTTAAAAAAGTTTCAGACCTACGAGCAATTAACGTATCTGAGTAAATAAAAATATGGTTAATTTCACAATCAAAAAAACCAAGATTTTATTCGTGAGTTTGTACACCGAAATGGGTGGTGGCGAAGTGGGTATGTTAAACTTATTAAAAAATATTGATAAATCTCGTTTCATCCCGATAGTAATGTTTAATAAACATGGGAAATTGGTAGAGATTTTAGAAAAGTTCGGAATTGAAATAGCAATTATCCCTTTCGTGACAGCGATGCTAAAAGACTGTATCAAGCCGAGAATATTTTGGAGAAATTTTTTAACCTCGTGGAAAATAAAAAGTTTTATAGATAAAAATGGAATCGAAATTGTTCAGTGCAATGATGTACTTTCTGTATTATTGCTCTTACCTTCAATCATTTTTACTCGAGTAACAATCGTGTTCAATGTAATCTTTTTTTATGAAAAGGTACGTGCGTTGTTATTGAATATTCTCTCAATTTTTGGTATTAAATATATCGTAACTTTATCTTCTGCACTTGAAGAGGATTTGAAGAAAAAAACTTTTTGTTTAAGTAAAAAGATAAAACTTGTTTACTGGGGAGTGGACACTTCGATTTTTTATCCGAGAACTAATGAGGAAAAACAGCAACTTCGGAAAAAACTTGGTTTGCCTCTTGATAAAAAACTCATCGGTTTCGTTGGGCGATTTGAATTATGGAAAGGTCATGAAACTTTTTTAGAAGTTGCAAACCGACTTATAAGAACACGAAATGATTTATATTTTGTCATAGTGGGTGGCTCAATGACGGAAGTAGTTATTACAATTATAGCTCGATATCGTGAGAAAATATTTAAAAGGATAGACGAATTAAAACTACAAAATAATTTGATTGTAATGGGGAATAGGGACGACATTCCAGACGTAATGGTATGCTTGGATGTGTTCGTTTGCCCATCTGATAGAGAACCTTTCGGATTGGTTGTACTTGAGGCACTTGCATCTGGTGTACCTGTTGTTGTAAGCTCAACTGTAGGTGCGATTGAAGTTCTTAATGGAATTGAAAATGTATTTATAGCCGAACCACGTAACACTACTTCTTTCTCGGATAGAATTTTAGAAGCATTAAGATCTTGTGAGAAAAATTTGAATAGTGAGCAATCATTACGTTTGTCTGATAGGCTGAATCAATTGACTTGGGATAAATGTGCCAGAAAATATGAACAAATTTACGAACAGGTACTGGAATAAACCAATACTGGTTTCCAACATCCTGTACTTCCATCTCTGGTTTCCAATGTCCTATACTTTCTTTTCTGGTTTCCAACGTCTCGTTGGAAATTATAAGAGCTGTTCTTCTTATGTGCGGTTAATGTTCCCAAGCAGGAGCTTGGGAACGAGAAGGGAGTGCAGAGCTCTGGAACGAGAAAAGGGATGGAGAGCTTTGGAACAAGGAGATGGGTGCAAAATTTGAGGACGAGAATGTTTAGCTTGCTGAGCATAGCTTAGTAAATTTGAAAGATACTGAAGATTTACATATATTGAATCCACAATCAAATTAACAAAAAAAATATCAATATGGGTATTGATACTGCCCAATCTACAATACCAATTTTTAATTCGTCATCTAAAAAAACGAGTAACTGGCGTAAATATTACAATATCGTCCGTGAACTGGCGATTGTTGATTTCCGCAAGAAGTACCACGACTCAACCCTCGGCTACTTTTGGTCGATGCTCAACCCGCTGTTGAGGTTTGGGGTATATCATTTTGTGTTTTCATATTTGTTTGTTACCAAACTTCATAAATTTAC
>JBBIRP010000277.1:0-2134 GCA_037441745.1 Ignavibacteriales bacterium | reverse complement strand
AGTTAACATAATTTAATTAATATTTATTTGATTAAATATGACAGAATAATTTCATCGTTAAGTACATTACCGATAGCCAACATTAGTTGGTTATCGGTTTACTATTTTTTAAAAAATTAATTTTTTGATGTATATAATTTATCAAAAAACATATTGAGGTGATAAAATTGAAAAATCATAGTGTGCACACAAACGGTAGAATCTCTTTTTCGAAGATTCCTAAATTTGTTGATCCACCCGATCTTCTTAATGTTCAATTAGAATCGTGGGAGAATTTTCTGCAAGCCACAGTGCCACCTTCCAAGCGTCAGAATAAAGGACTCCAGCAGATATTTCTTCTTAATTTTCCAATTACAGATGCACGGGAAAATCATATACTCGAATTTGTTGAGTATCATGTTGAGAAACCAAAATATACCGTAATCGAATGCCAAGAACGTGGATTGACTTACTCCGTTCCAATAAAAGCTAAATTGCGGTTGTCGACAAAAAGTGAAGATGGTAAAAGTTATGTTGATACGATCGAACAAGAAGTTTATCTTGGTAATTTACCAATGATGACCCATCGTGGTACTTTTATTATTAATGGTGCTGAAAGAGTTGTGGTTAGCCAACTTCATAGATCACCCGGCGTATTTTTTGACGAATCAGTTCATCCAAATGGAATGTCTATTTTTTCTGCTAGGATTATTCCGTTCCGTGGTTCTTGGGTCGAATTTACGACCGACATTAGTAACGTGATGTATGTTTATATTGATCGTAAGAAGAAGTTTCCAGTAACCACTTTACTCCGTGCTATTGGTTATTCTTCTGATGATGAAATTTTACAGCTCTTCAACTTAGTAGAAGAAGTTGATCCCCATAAAGTAAACCTCAAAGATTATATAGGTAGGATAGTTTGCAGTGATGTTGTCGATAAAAAAACTGGTGAAATATTCATCAACAAAGATTCAATTTTCAATGACGACTTATTGAAAAAAGTAAAGAAGTCAGAAATAAAGAAAATAAAATTCTTAAGATACGAGGGAGTTGGTGAAAGCTCAGTCATTGCAAACACAATACTGAAGGATACCGCGAGAACAAATGAGGAAGCCTTAAATACGATTTATCAACAGCTGCGTTCTGGTGAAGCTCCCGATTTGGATACGGCAAAAAATTTGTTTGAACGATTGTTCTTCAATGAGAAGCGTTACGATCTTGGAGATGTAGGACGTTATAGAATGAATGCAAAACTTGGTTTGGATATACCAGTAACAACAACCACGCTCACTAAACAAGATATCATTGCAATTATAAATTACCTCATAGATTTACAGCAAGGACGAAGAACGGTCGATGATATCGACCATTTAGGAAACAGACGTGTAAGAACGGTTGGCGAGCAAATCGGTCAGCAGTTTGCTATAGGACTTGTCCGAATGACGAGAACAATCCGAGAAAGATTGAGTCTTCGAGATCAAGAAAGATTGACACCGCAAGATCTAATTAACGCTCGAATGATAACCAGTGTAATTAATGCATTTTTTGGAACAAATCAGCTATCGCAATTCATGGATCAGACCAACCCTTTGGCTGAAATTACACATAAGAGAAGAATGTCGGCACTAGGTCCCGGTGGCCTAACAAGAGAACGAGCTGGATTTGAAGTTCGCGACGTTCATTACACGCATTATGGAAGATTATGTCCAATCGAAACACCGGAAGGTCCAAACATCGGTTTGATTTCATCCATGTGCATTCATGCACGTATCAATGATTTTGGTTTCATCGAAACACCTTATAGGAAGGTTAAAAATGGACGTGCAACAGAGGAGATTGAATACTTAACAGCTGAAAAAGAAGATGTTCACACCATAGCCCAAATAAATACGGAAATTGACGAAAACGGTAAATTTCTAACCAACCGCGTTAAAACAAGATATCAAAGTGATTACACTTTATTAAAACCTGAAGAAGTTCATTGTATTGATGTTGCTCCAAGTCAAATTGTAAGTGCTGCAGCTGCATTGATTCCATTTTTAGAACATGATGATGCAAATCGTGCGCTCATGGGTTCAAATATGCAACGTCAAGCAGTTCCGCTATTTAGACCAGAATCGCCAATAGTTGGAACTGGTTTAGAAGAAAAAGTTGC
>JBBIRP010000276.1:0-2148 GCA_037441745.1 Ignavibacteriales bacterium | reverse complement strand
CAAATGCCAGTCATGGAGACACAAGAAGATTTTAAGCCATGGGAATGCTGTCCATGCAGAAAATTATGTGAAAAGAGGTTCAAAGAAAACACTAAAGATGAAAAGAAAGGTGATGAATTTGATATCATTGGTTCATTGTTTTTCAGTATATCTTTTATACTTTTATTATTTGGTATTTCGAAAATAACAGAACGTTTAGGAATTCTTGCTGTTATTGTTGGACTTATCTCTCTCTTCTTTTTTATTTTATGGGAAGAAAAAATTCCGCATCCAATATTAAACATCAGGTTATTTACAAAAAATGCAGTCTTTGCTTTTTCGAATGCAGCAGCTTTAATTAACTACAGTACAACAGGAGCTGTTACATTTCTATTAAGTTTGTACTTACAATATATCCGCGGAATTTCTCCTCAAACAACAGGAATGATTTTAGTAATACAACCGATTTTCATGATGGTTGTCTCTCCGATAGCAGGTCGCTTATCTGATAAAATCGAACCAAGAATTATTGCATCTTTAGGAATGGTATTAACTGTGGTCGGTCTTTCCCTTTTCATTCCTATCGAAAATGATTCATTGCTAATCTATTTTGTTCTTAATTTAGTGTTTCTGGGAATAGGGTTTGGTCTATTTTCATCTCCCAACACAAATTCAGTGATGACTTCTGTCTCAAAGGAAATTTACGGAGTTGCTTCTGCGATGCTTGGAACAATGAGGTTAACAGGACAGATGTTAAGTATGGGTATTGTAATGTTAATATTTTCTCTGAGTGTAGGTAAAATCAGAATAACTCATGAATATTATCCTCAGTTATTAAGTAGTATAAGGTTATCATTTATAGTATTTGCTTCGTTTTGTGTAATAGGTGTATTTGCATCACTGGCGAGAGGGAAGGTACGTTAAGAAATATTTATTCGTAAATGACAACATCTAAAAACTATCGTTTTAGAGTGCCTATGAAAAATATTTATAAACTAAACTTTAGCAGAAGGGGAGTAATTATCTTTCTTCTAACCACTGCAGTAGTTCTCCTATTGTTAGGTAACATAAGCCCTGCATCATCCGCAACAAAATCTTATGCCTAGGAATCAAATCTGATTGGTTCTAAGGTATTTGTCGACTACCGGTCAAATAATGTTATTCTCGATACCTTAGACATTCTTTCATCGGCGGGTGGACCAGATTTTCTTATGAGTGATATACTAGTTTATAAGGAGAGGGTTCACCTAACAGTCCCGGATGATATGTTCAATCTAACTAACAAGGTAAGAATTACTGACCCCGAGATAAACATTGTTATTGATACTATTTCAATCGACAATGCTCCCACGGGAATTTCCGCGTATAATGGATACGTTTATGTCTTAAATTGTTTTCGGTGGTTCGATTCACGAGATTGATCCTACAACGAATACAATTACAAGAACAATTCCGTTTTCGTCAAGCTATCCTAACTTGCAGTTTTTTCTCTAGATAATAAACGATAAAATTTATTTACCATTTCCAAATTCAGGAAGCAGCAATGGTGGTGTAGAAGTTCTTGATCTTGTAACTGAAACAAAATTGAAATCCATAAATTTCGGTTCAGTTGATCTGTATGGTCCGATTGGAATAAAAGAAGTGGGAACACATAAAATCTATGTTGGTGGATAGCAGGATGGTGGGGTAAATGATGTTACTACAGATAGTCTCATAAAGAAAATTCGGGTGAAGAATTAGACCGCAGGATTCGTTTATGTATTTACGACTTTTGGTAATAAGGTTTATACAGCCAATGCAGAAGGAACATACAGTGTGATAGATTTATCGGCAGATACTCTTATTAAAAAAATACTTGTGGGTTATTGTTCATATTGTGCCTTCGGTAATATTGATATTGCTGCGTTTGGTAGTAGGATTTATATGACAATCCCTGATCAGTTAACTTAAAATGTAAATCAAAAGGGGATCAGCATTATAGAGCGACGATCCAATGAGGAGGTCCAAATCTTCAAATTGAAACAGAAAACGGAGGTATTCAAATTTCTCAGAAATAATTGTGCCTTTACTTTCACAATAAACAGTTATGTTTTTTTGGAATGGATTTTTTAGTATATTTTTAAAAATCCATCCTGAAATCGTGACAACCGACGACTACTTCAATCAATT
>JBBIRP010000275.1:0-2171 GCA_037441745.1 Ignavibacteriales bacterium | reverse complement strand
AAAACAAAAGCTCAACAGATGGCTGCTCAAAGAAAATTTAAATTATTAAGAGTTCTACCTCGTGTCACTTTTTTATATAAAGTGCAGCGCGGAGGAGAAAAACCTATCATCGGTGAACAAAAGGCTTTCACAAAAGAGGAAGTTCGAGATGCTCTATCAAAGATGGGGGTTCGTGTTATCAATGTTCGTAAAAAAGTACTTGACCTGAAATTGAAACCTCCAAACGCTGAAATTGTTACATTCGTTAGAGTTAGTGCAGATTTGATCCGACAAAAATTACCTTATAATGAAATTCTCCAGTTGATGGTAAACGATATTGAGAATAAAACACTTCGTGATGCTATTAGGGAAATAAATAATGAATTAAAACAGGGAAAGGACAGTGAAAAAGTTTTTATCAAACAAGAAGGTGTGTTGGGTAAATTTGCTGCACACATGTTAGGTTTAGCATCGAAGAGTGGTAACATGGCAGAAATCTATGATAGTACTGCAAAATTTCTTGAACGCCGGGCTGAGTTTAAGAAAAATTTAAAAAGTGCTCTCATTATGCCAATTGTAACTCTTGTTGCGCTTTTTGGTGCATGTGTTTATTATGTTGGTTTTATTTTCCCTGATATGGCAGAAGTTTTTGTGAGATTAAAAGTTGATATGAAACAATTTCCTATGACGTATGCTTCTCTTCAACTCAGCTATTTTCTGCAGGATTATTTTGTTTTTCTTTTAGTTGTAACATTGATTCCCATTATCTTTGCTGCAAGGTTTTTTACAACAGAGCGTGGGAGATTCATTCGAGATAAATATATCTGGAAGATTCCTGTGCTTGGCTCACTTTTACATAAAACAGCAATCGAAATATTCTGTCGCGTGTTTTATGCATTATATAGTGGTGCGGGTGAGAATATTGATGTTATTAAAATGGCAGCTGAAGCCTGCGGAAATAAATATATGGAATATCAGATTAAAACGATCGCAATACCAATGATGATAGAACGCGGTGCAGGTATAACAGAAGCTTTTGAAGCAAGTGGTGTGTTCACTAAAACGGCATTGTCTCGTTTCCACTCAGGTGCTGAAACAGGAACTGTGAAAAATACAGCTCTGCAGCTTGCTGAGTATTATGAGAAAGAAACAAATTATAAAATGCGTAACGCGATAGATTTTATTCAACTTTGGGTTAACCTTATTATCATGGTTGTTTTAACGCTTTTAACTCTGGTTTCTTCAGAAACAGCAACTTTCCATCCAAGTACTGCTCCGGGGATGCATTGATATGAATTGTAATAATATCGGCGGATTGGAGTCCTGATTATGGCAGACGTTGATATAACTGATAAAATTGGTTATACATTATTGAAGAAAGGTATTATTGATTACGAGACACTAGAGAAATCTCTACATATTCGGGAGAGTGAAGATAAGAAAAACCGAAGGAATCTTGGACAAATACTTGTAAACGATTTTCATATTGATCATGATTTGGTTTTCCGCGAAGTTGCAAACCTATATGCTTTCAGAGAAATCTATCTCAGTGACGAGGTCATAGATGAGGCTCGCGTAGAGTTTATACGTAAGTATGTAGACGCCCTACCTGATACTTATCGCGATTTACTGATTCAAACAAAAATGCTTCCTCTCCGCTTTGACGATAAACAGCAAGATAAATTAATTATAATTGCAGCTGATCCAACGGATCGAAATATCCCATCAATTGCGAGAAATTTTGGTGTTAAAAAGTACGAAGTATGCTACTGCCGATTGAAAGAACTTCAGAACTTATTAGAGCAAGTAGTTCCACCAGAAAATGAGTTTTTAAAATTATTAGCAAATGCAGACGTTCAGATTGAATCAACGATAGAAGAAGAAGGTGCACTAGATGAAGAGGCGCTGGAAAGCGAAATCAACAAGAGTGCATTAATAAATTTAGTCGAAGGTTGTCTGGTCGAAGCTGTTAGACAAGGGGCGAGTGATATTCATATTGTTGGAAAAGAAGGAAACCGGACAGAAATTTTATTTAGAATCGATGGCAATTTAAAATTGTGGCACGTTCAAGAAAATACAATGCCCGAAGCAGTAGCCGCTGTTGTAAAAGACCGCTCAAAGAATGTTGATAGATTTGAGAGGGAAGCAACTCAAGATGGTTTTATTCAAAGAACCATAGACAGCCATCAAAT
>JBBIRP010000274.1:0-2211 GCA_037441745.1 Ignavibacteriales bacterium | reverse complement strand
AGAAGAAGCTGAACGAGAATTAATTCTCCGAGCGCTTCTCGAAATGAAGAATGACATTATGGAAATTAAAAACTATCTTAAATACGGAAACGGGTCAAAAATAGACTCACATTATGTTGAAGCATCATACGATAACTCAAATCCCGATGATGGACCACCAGTTGAACCTGTAAACGAGATAGAAAAGCGTGCCATCATAAATGCACTAGAAAGATTTAAGGGTAATCGCCGTCTTGCTTCGAGAGCACTCAACATCAGTGAGCGGACATTGTACAGGAAAATAAAAGAATACAACCTCGACAAATGAAAATAATACTTACATTGATATTATCTATTGTTGTAATTAACCTGATTGGTTGTTACACTTTTACTGGTGCATCGGTTCCGTCACATATAAAAACCATAGCAATACCATTGATGGATGATCAAAGCGGCTCAGGCGAACCATCTTTAAGAGAAAAAATAACGAACATCTTGATAGAGAAATTTCGCCAAGATAATAACCTTGAAATTGCAGATAAAACAAACGCCGATTCAATGCTTGAAGGGATAATCACGTCAATGAGCGATCAACCCCAAGTAGTGTCAAAGGGAGAGACAGTTCCGAAACGACGGATAACAATCTCAATAAAAGTTACATATCAAGACATGAAACTGAAGAAAAAAATATTTGAAAAAAATTTTAGCGGTTGGGGTGATTTCGATTCAAATGAAGGACCTGAAGACCGACAAAAAGCAATTAACAACGCTATCGATAAATTATCCGATGATATTCTTTTGGATACTGTCTCAAGATGGTAAAGAATTTTAAAATTATATTTAATTAAAGGTATTAAGTTATATGCAAGATTTCATTATAATAACATATTTTATATCCTTAATGATCCTATTTCTCTTTGGGTCAAGTGGTTTCATTATGATTTATTACTACTTTAAACATAAAAATAAAAATCAAGATGAGGTTAAAGAAATAAAAGAATTTCCAATTGTCACTGTTCAGTTACCCATTTACAATGAATATTATGTAGTGGGAAGGTTACTTGAGTCTATTTGCAAAATAGATTATCCTAAGGAAAAGTTTGAAGTACAGGTTTTAGACGATTCGACAGATGAAACAAAAGACTTGATTAGTAATTTAGTAAAGAAATATCAATCACTTGGTTTCGATATTAAGCATATAAGACGTGTGTCAAGGGAAGGATTTAAAGCAGGAGCCCTTAAAGAGGGTTTAAAAACTGCTCGAGGGGAATTTATTGCAATCTTTGACGCAGATTTTGTGCCTAATAAAAACTTTCTGAAAAATACATTACCATACTTCCTTAACGATAATAGAATTGGTCTTGTTCAAACTCGTTGGGAACATTTAAACAGTGATTATTCATTCCTTACACGCATCCAGGCGATGGCTCTTGATGGCCATTTTGTGATTGAACAAAATGTTAGGAATAAAGCAGGTTTTTTCATAAACTTTAACGGCACAGGCGGAATTTGGAGAAAAGAGTGCATTATAGATGCTGGAAATTGGGAAGCAGATACATTAACCGAAGACTTGGATTTAAGTTACCGAGCACAACTTCTTGGCTGGAAATTCAAATTCTTAAATCACGTTACTTCCCCAGCTGAATTACCATCTGAAATAAACGCACTAAAATCTCAGCAATTCCGTTGGACCAAAGGTGCCATCGAGACTGCTAGAAAAATTCTACCAAAAGTCTGGAAATCGGATATTCCAATCGAAAAGAAAATTCATGCAACTTTTCATCTATCGAACAATATTGTTTTCCCATTCATTCTCCTTGCTGGTATTCTAAATGTACCGTTGATTTTTATTAAACACCAAGGAGGGTACGAGACATACTTTGCTATTATGGCTGTTTTCGTATTCGCCTTTATGGGTTCTTTTCTCTTCTATCTTTATTCTCAAAAAGACGTCTACAAAGATTGGCATAAAAGGATTCTTTTGTTCCCGTTATTTATGGCGGGTAGCATGGGATTTGCAGTCAATAATACGAAAGCAGTAATCGAAGGAATTTTCAAGAAAAAATCTGAATTTGTTAGAACACCAAAATATTCTGTCGTGGACAAAAAAGATAATTGGTTGGATAAAAAATACGTGTTAAAAAAATTCAACTATACAGTAATAATCGAGCTTTTACTTGCATTGTATTGTTTCTTCGGTGTCGTCTCATCAATTTATTTTCTTGAGCTTGC
>JBBIRP010000273.1:0-2219 GCA_037441745.1 Ignavibacteriales bacterium | reverse complement strand
CTTCCATCAAGCCTTCATCTTCGTTTTTGGTAATCATCACAACTGGGAGTTCGGGGCGAATATCTTTTATAATGGAAAGAGTCTCCAATCCACCCATACCCGACATCATTTCATCCAAAAAAACCAAATCGAAAGGTTTACTCCTCACCAAATCGATTGCGTCTTCTCCGTTAGTTGCCGTATCAACCGAGTAACCTTTCTGAGAGAGTAATAAGATATGGGAACGCAACAATTCAATTTCATCATCGACCCAAAGAATTCGAACTTTTAACATATTATCGGTATTCACAATATCACCTCATTATAAAATAATTAATTGGATTTATAGAATCAATAAAACTTATTAACTACCAAATCAAATCGAGATATGGATATCTAATCCTGCTTCGTTCGTTGTATTTCCGAAAATCCTCGACCCAGTAGCATCTGGGGCAGTTCTTGTATACCGATAATAAAATGCTACTGTGACGCGTGAACTTAAAACATACCTAAGCCGCGGTTCCATAAGTGTTCGAGTGCTTCCATCTTGCGGTTGGCCTTCTTGATTTACGGACAATTCGTCAGGGAAATACTGACGGCGGGAATTTTTTGTAATCGAATAAGTAAAGCTTACTTCCACATCGTTCGACAAATTTAATCCAAAAAGTGGTAACGAAAATCCTCTGCGCGAATATTGTAAACTCAAAGATATTTCTTGTGAAAGTGTTGAAACAATATTTGGTTTTGTCGAAGTCATATTTAGATCGTACGAAGTTGTCGAGTTAAACTTGAAGTTCCCCGATAAATTACCTTTGAATAACTGTTTAAATGTCATTCCTAAACCAGCTAAAGGTGTAAAACCATAATTAACTTTCTCGGCATCAGTCCGTTGCCCCCCTCCGCTAATACTTCTATAGTCCCGCCTAAAATTTGAATTATAGCTGTGGTCTAATGATAATCGATCAAACACTGATGTTAGTCCTAATACTTTTTCTATTCCATCCCATCGAATTGACCAGTTTGGTCGGGGAACATATGGACCAAAAATTTTATTTAAAAATGGAAGTGCTTCCATTCCTTTTTCAAATGATTCTGCAAGTGCAACCTTTTCAGGATTAGATTTTATTAATTGGTCGTATTTTTTACCAACATCTTCTAAGTTGCTCTTAAAAACTTTAAATAATAAGACCGGAGGCAGAGTAAGGAATGATCTTTCGATGCTACCAGCAATTATTGGTTCACCGTATGTTGGATTTCCAAGTGAATCAGTTCTTACAGTCGTACTTCTACTATATTGCCAGCCGACTTTCCAATTAATATCAATGTTTGCACCTGTCCATAACGGCCGATTTGTCCGAAGTATTACATTATTCCCCTGTGAATATTGATCGGTGAATTGTCCATTAGCGGCGAGGATACCTTTGTTAACCTTCCAACCAATAAATGGAAAACTCGATTTTGGTGAAAATTGTAGTGTGCCGTGTGGATCGTTAATTAAACCAAGCTGATAAAGCCTTGAAGGTCCGTATTCAATCCGAGACCCCTGAAATGGTAAACGTCCCCAGAAATTCCCAAAACCATTTGCACCTAAAACACCACCATGCCCAGCACGATTGTTTTGTGAGTAACTAATCGAAATATTTTCATAGTCGAGAAGTGGATATTGGATAAGATACTTACCGACAAGCTTTAATTGTGATAACAACTTTTCTGTACTGCTTGGATTCGATGGAACTTCTGATTTTTGTTTGGTTGTATCAGATGCTGACAGAGATTTACTTTTATCTACATTACTCTTTTGCTGAGCAGGTTTTTGAACAATTGTTGTATTTTCTTTTACAGCGAACCATGGATCGGTTAACGATTTAAGCCGTAAAGTCAACGATAATGAAATATTATTATCGAAACCAGCACTCTTGCCAATATCACCTTTTTGGAAACTATTTTGCCAGCCATAATTTACTGAATAACCTGCAGAGAAATCAAAATACTTTGGTATATTGAGAATGTTTGGGATTTTTGGTTTTGTATTGATTGTAAATTTCTGACCATACCGACTATCCCTTCCTCCAACAAGGAGATTCTTTATAATTGTCAGAAAATCTCTCCCGACGGTATCGTTATCAAGAGGAAGAAGATTTTTATCAACCGATACACCGTAATCACCCGAAATGTTTGTGATGCCGCCTTCTGTTAACTTCCATCCAAAGCCAAAAGACTTCGAGCCATTAAAGTTACGG
>JBBIRP010000272.1:0-2234 GCA_037441745.1 Ignavibacteriales bacterium | reverse complement strand
TAAATTCTTCGTGTGCGCTCATAAGGCTGAACGTAATCCACTACACGGTTAGCCGTGAATTTACGGCACGGAATAAAATTCCAGTAGTGAATCGGTGCAACCCAATGACTGGAAAATGAAATTCCGACATTTATACTGAAGGTTGCAAATGGAGGTAATGGTGCCCAACCGATATAATCATCATCATATCGCCATTCAACCCAGGCTGGTCCCCAGTCATATCCCGGTATCCAGATCCATCCATAATAATCGTCATAGTACCATCTACCATAATGAAAGGTAGCCCAACCAAATGGTTCATAAGAAATCCAATACCATCCATAATCGGTCCAAACCCAGTGACCGTAAAGGTATGGTCTCCATCCATGAACAACGTGTAAAGGACGCCACGCTTGGCCCCAACCGGTTTCTATCCACTCCCCATGTCTGGAAAGTGATGAATAGAAAACACTCATATTACCAGAAATTTGGAAGTATGGTTTTGATTCTATAACACCAGTAAGTATTATAGAAAGCGCACAAAGAAAAATAAATTTTTTCATAAATTAACCTTTCAATTTGGCCATTTTCGTTATTTCATTATTGTTGAACAATCACTATGCCAACCTATAATTGGCTTAACTTTCTGTAAAAAATGCAAAAATAAATGAAATCGTATAAAAATCAGTTCGTTTATGTTCCGCTTTAAGGACAAAAAAATAAGGATTATGTGATATCTATTCTTGACTTTATCATTTATTTGTGCTTATTTTATTGTAGAAATTTTTATTGCGATATCACTCCATTTGTTAAAAATTAAGAATTTGATTTTGGTAAATAAAAAGATCATATTGTCATCTTTTTTTATGATCATATCGATTTTCTGTCTTGCCATAAGTCAGAATAAAAAGCGGTATGATGTTTTTTCGGAATTCATTCAAGAGACGTTAAATAAAATGCCGACTGCAAATTCCGGCATTTATATGATGCCAAATGATAATGATTTTCAGAATTGGCGTGCAATATTTCTTCATTTCCGCAACAATGATCTTGATAGTTGTAAACGATTATTAGCGCGTTATAATTATGAGTTAATTCAATTAAAAGATGTTTTGAATAATAATGTTTATGAAATCATAAGAGAAAAATCTCCAATTATTCGTGGATGGGGAACATTTATATATAATCGTAATTTTAAAAAAAGATTACATGTGCATATAAATCATCCACTTGACGATCCTCATGCTATTAATATCGGTACTGATTTGTTTCGTCGTTCAGGGGCTGCATGGTGTTTGATTGCAGGAACCAGTAGAAAAACAGTCGAAGGGAAATTAACGGCAGATGTTGGAAGAATACGAAAAAGTATTTTCCAACATTGGCATGAAATGTTATCAAGCTTGACTTATGTTGCAATTTCAATTCATAGTTATAATGAGAAAAGATTTTCGTATCCGATAAATCTCTCAGATATTGTAATTAGTAATGGAAGAACAACTGATGATCAATGGGGTATATCACAATTGAGTTTAAATTTTCGTGATACTATGCGAGCTGCAGGATACGCTTGTGCCCTTGCGATGTATGATTCTGGATTTGCCCCGCTGGCAGGTGGTTGGAACATGCAGGGAATGTTCTCGAACGATAGCCTTGGTTTTGGTCATTGGATTTATATTGAATTATCGAAAAAAATAAGAGAAAAAAGTTGGGAATATTCAAAGCTTATGTCGGCGATTGATCGTGCACTCGATATAACGGGTAAGAAAATTTCTCAACAAGTCAATAGGGCTTTTGGATTGGTGTCACCACGTGTAATAAAAATCAATCAAACACGACGTTTATTTTTTCCCCCTGAAAGTGTTGAAACATATCGAATAATATCTTTTAACGAATCTAAAAATAGGAACGATACAATCGATGTTCGTTTAGGGAATTGGATGAATCTTTTTAATTCACAAAAATCAATTACTGTGGTTAGGACCCTTGATACTTCTGAATCAAGAAAACATAATGGTCTATTTAATAAATCTTCTGGTAAAGCGATCGTTTCAGGAATTATTGACAATCCCAAACGTATTTCTTCAATTGTGAAGATTAAAAACTCCGAAGCTAAAGATTCAACATTATCTGATGAAGATGTAGAAGACAACATTGAACCGCTGCAAGTTCATAGAATTCCCTTGAGACCAATTTTACATCAAACAATCGAACCCCAACAACCAACAGAAATCACAACATTTAAGTGGGGGGGGGTC
>JBBIRP010000271.1:0-2249 GCA_037441745.1 Ignavibacteriales bacterium | reverse complement strand
GAAAGCATTCCTCCAGCATCACTTCCTGAAGTTGGTTCTGTTAGCGCCCAAGCCCCAATCTTTTGTCCACTTGCAAGATCAGGTAAATATTTTTGTCTTTGTTCTTCATTCCCAAATGTGTAAATGTGATTGGTACAAAGACTATTATGAGCTGCTATAGTTAATCCTACCGAAGGATCGATTTTAGAGATTTCTTCAATTATTGTAATATACTCTAAGTATCCAAATCCTGCCCCGCCATACTTTTCCGGGATGATAACACCCATAAAACCAAGCTCTGCCATTTTCTTAACAATATCAAGGTGAAATTCTTGAGACTCATCGTATTTCATTAATACAGGTTTAATTTCCTTCTCGGCAAAATTGTGAGCAACTTCTCTCACCATTTTCATATTATCAGTGAATTCAAATGTTGGGTTTTGTTGTTCTGGCATAATTAACCTTTAAAAATTTTATCATAATGTATGATGTTTTCATCAGAATTGCAATACTTTATTCTTTAAAATTCTCAATTAATTGGTCGACTAGATCGTAAGGGGTTAGGTTGTTGGTCATTATCTGAGAAATTTTTGATTGGAGCAATGTTCTTCGTTCATCGTTCCAGAATTCGATTCTCAGCCTTTCACCAACAAGTTCCTTTATTCTTTCGATAATTCTCCCTTCTCTTTTCTGGCTTAATAAATTTTGTTGAATGAGATAATTTCTATGTTCATCGATCTTCTTAGCAATCAAATCAATCCCTTTACCTTCGTGTGCAATGGTTTGTAGCACATTCGGTTTCCAACCATCCTGCTTTGGTTTAAAACTTAATACCATATTTATGGACAAGACCGCCTGTTCAGCACCTGCTCGGTCAGCTTTATTGACGACGAAGAAATCTGCAATTTCCATTAAACCAGCTTTCATCGCTTGGATAGAATCACCAGATTCAGGGACAAGAACAACAATTGTTGTATCGGAAGCACGAACAATATCAAGTTCAGATTGTCCGACGCCAACGGTTTCCATTAAAATTACATCACAACCTGAAGCATCGAGAATATCGGCAGCTTCTTTAGCTTTCTTACTCAGACCACCTAAACTTCCACGTGAAGCCATACTACGAATAAACACTCCTTCATCTAACTCCACATCAGTCATTCTCACTCGGTCGCCAAGCAAAGCTCCGCCAGTAAACGGACTTGTTGGATCAACAGCGATAATGCCAACACGCTTGTTCTCGTTTCTATATAATTTTGCAAGTTTATTAGTGATCGTACTTTTTCCAGCACCAGGGGGTCCAGTTATACCAATTCGATAACCTTTGCCTGTTGATGAGAAAATCGCTTTGAGGAGAGAAGTTGCATTCTGATGTTCGTTCTCCACCATCGAAATTGCTCGTGCTACAATAGAACGATTACCCGCGAGTAAACTTGATACAAAATCTTCGTTAACTTGCATTCATCGTCTCAATTTTTTCATCCGAAAATATTCGACTGTCATCTCAAATCCTTTCTCTAAAGAAATTGTTGGCTGCCAGCCAAGTACTTTTTGTATATGTGAATAATCGAGGACACTGCGTAATTGTTCACCTTGCTTTGGTGGCCCATGTTTTTCTGCACATTTTGATCCTGTGATTTTTTTTATAAGATTAAAAATAGTATTTACATCCGTCTCAATGCCAGTACCCACATTAAAGATATCTGATTTATCGTAATCAATCGCCATCATATTTGCTTGAACAACATCCATGACATTTACGTAATCCCTTGTCTGTTTTCCATCACCATTAATAATCGGTTGATGCCCGGATAGCATTTTGTTTGAGAATATTGCAACTACACCTGCTTCACCATGAGGATTTTGGCGAGGTCCGTAAACATTTGCATATCGCAAACAAATATATTTAATCCCAAACACTGTTTCATAATAAAATAGATATTTTTCAACAGACAATTTTGCAATCCCATATGGTGAAAGTGGTCTTACAGGATGTTTTTCGTCAGCAGGAAAATAATCTTGTTCTCCATAAATTGCACCACCAGTGGAAGCGAAAATAAATTTCTTTACACCGTTATTCTTACAATTTTCAAGTAAATTGATTGTTCCAATTATATTGACAGAAGCATCGAAACTTGGATCTTCTACTGATTTCCGAACGTCTATCTGTGCAGCATGATGGATAACCAATTCAAAATGGTGAAATTCGAAAAGTCTATTTATTGTTTCGTCTCGAATGTCCATCTGAATAAATGTAGCCTTCTCGTTGA
>JBBIRP010000270.1:0-2254 GCA_037441745.1 Ignavibacteriales bacterium | reverse complement strand
GTATTATAGCCATCACTATATGTGGTGTGGCAATGGAATGTTTCTCTAATATCATTAAAATTAATTAGTTCTGGTAGTTTACCACTACTTGCTGCTTCAATTTCTCCATTATTTTCTCTCAATTCAGGTGGAATATACTCGAGGTTCAATGATGCATAGATATCATTTTCTGTTTTACATTGGACTATTCGTTTTATTTTTCCGTGTGTTTCTTTTGAGTCGATTGGAGAGAAACCATATTCATTCAAACTCCAACCGAATTTTTTTGCAAGTGATCGCAATTCAATGTTATGCTCCTTGCTACCAGTAAAATATGCGAGTGCAAATGCAAATTCTTTGTCACTAACTACACGTAAATCTGTGTTAATACCGGATTTTAATAGAACACTTGATTTTGTTTCTCCTTTTGTAATTATTTTCTCTACATCGGGATGAGATGTAAAAATGTCCATTATTTTCTTTGTATCGGTTGGTTTTGCACTAACGAGAATGTCTATATCGCCAATGATTTCTTTGCGTCTTCGTAAGCTGCCAGCAATTTCGCAACGAATAATCTTCTCTTGATTTTTAAGAACTTGAAAAAGACGATCAGCAGCATCTTTTGCAATTGGATAAAGGTGTTTATCAATGTGTTTTTCAAGAAGTGCAATACCTTTGAGAATATTTTCTTCGGTCTTTTCACCAAAGCCATCAAGAGAAGCAAGTTTGTGCTGTTCGGCTGCAATTTTGAGTTGTTCTAAATTTTTAATATTAAGTTTATCGTATAGAATTTTTACTTTTTTGGGACCCATGCCTTGAACTCGAAGCATGGAAAGCAAACCATCTGGTATAGATTCTTTCAACTCTTCATAATATTTTAATTTACCTGTATTGACTAATTCAGAAATTTTTTCTGCTAATCCTTCCCCTATACCCTTTATGTTGTGAAGTTCACCTGAGTCAACTAAAGTTTTGATATCTAGTGTTAAAGCCCCTATAATCCGAGAAGCATTATGATATGCTCGGCATTTGAATGGATTCTCGCCTCTAATTTCTAGTAGTGTTCCGATTTCATCTAATATTTCTGAGATTTGTTTTTTATCCATTTAAGATATTTAATTTTATTTATCCCGAACACAACTGAATGTTCCAAGATTCAACTTATAGTTATGCAAATGATTAATTATCGTTTCGGTGTTGGTCATGCTCATAAGTTCCGTTCTAAGTTTTGAAATTCCGGGGTAATCGCGAAGATAACCGCTGTAATGTTTTCGAATTTCAATAGCTGCCTTTTGATCTCCCTTATATTTTTTAGCAAGCTTTAGGTGTTCAATTAAAAGGTCTATCCTATCTTCTATCATTGTTGGTGGAAGCAATTTTTGATTTGATAAAAAGAATTTTATCTCACGAAATAAATATGGATTATCAATTGCGCCTCGTGCAATCATAATTCCATCACAACCTGTAGTGTCGAAAACTTCTTTTGCGATTTCTGCTGATGTAATCCCTCCATTTACTATAATTGGTATCTTCACAACTTTTTTAACTTCTGGAATAAGTAAATAGTCTGGTTTTCCCTTTTGACCTTGAGAACGAGTTCGGCAATGTACAGTAAGCGCTTGAGCACCAGAGTGTTCAACACATTTTGCAATTTCAACAATTTGTTTTGATTTCTCATCCCATCCTAAACGAGTTTTAACAGTGACTGGTAACTCTACAGACTTTACTACAGTCGAAACCAAATTTTCTAATTTCTTAATGTCTTTTAGTAGGCCAGCACCAGCTCCACGTCCGGCAACTTTACGTACCCAACAACCAGCGTTAATATCAATGAGGTCGGGGTGAAGCTCTTCGGCTAAACGTGCTGCTTTTTCCATTGATTCTTCGACGTTACCATAAATCTGAATTCCGATTGGCCGTTCTTCTGGAAGGAAGAACATCTTTTGTCTTGTCTTCCATGAATCACGTACGAGTCCCTCCGAATTTATAAATTCGGTGTATACCAAATCAGCTCCAAGATGTCTACAGATTAGGCGAAATGCTATGTCTGTAACATCTTCCATCGGAGCCAACATTACTGCGTTCGGTATTTTAATATTACCTATCTGCATTTTTCCTATAAACTATTTAAAATATTTTTATGAAGCAAATGAGTCAGAATGGGAATAAAAAACCCAAGCTGACCTAAGCTTGGGTTTTAATTTTAAACAGAATTGATACTTACTTCATCAGCATTACTTTTTGGACAGCGGAGAAGTTATCAGCAGTCATTCGG
>JBBIRP010000269.1:318-2270 GCA_037441745.1 Ignavibacteriales bacterium | reverse complement strand
GGTCCATATGATATCTCGCTTGTTGAAGGATCGATTACGACACCGCACGATGCTGAGCGAATTCATGGTATAGGACGGCAATCTAAAGTCTTAATTACTATTTCCGTCCTGATTTTTTACGTTTGTGGAAATCAGCAGATCATTTTGGAAAATGGTCGATGTACCCCCTTCCATTCCCTTGTATTTTTCATATCCATATATTATCTCTTTCACTTTATCGACAAAATCAAAATTCCTGTTTAAAAGTATTCCTCCCAGGAACACGCCGATAAACTTTCCCTTTTCGTTAAAAATGAGAATTGCCGCTTTTAAAATCATACCTGATGTTTCAATGTTTGATTTACGAGGTTTTGCTTTTGGGGTCGGAACAACTTCGAACGTTGCTTGCTTTAGAAGGTCCGGTGATTCATTTTTTAAATATTCGTCTGAAACAATATCGGTTCCGGTAATAAATTTATTAGTTTGTATAGCTTTTGCTATAAATTGATCATGCATTAACTAATGATTTACAATACCAGAATTTTACCCTCTTGCAACAACATAACCACCTGAATCCACAATTGTGAGGATGTCTAATTTTTCCTTGTCAGGGCTTTTCTTAAATCTTTATGCAGGAATGCGGTATCTTTTTTGTAAATGCATTTATTATTGAACTTCTTACTGATATTAAGCGTGTTAAATTTTCTATGTGGGAAATTTTATTTCTGTAAATTTCTGTAGCAGAATTTATATCTGAAATTGTTTTTGACTATGCCCGCATTATTACCTGATCATAAATCAGCATTACACCAACAACCATTGTAATGATAGCTGGCATTATTATAGCCATTGTAAAATTAAGTATTAATTGTGATTGGATGTTGCGCATAGAAATCTTTTTCATCAGGAATTCCTTATTTACTTAAAACAAATTAAAAAATGCAATTCTAAATATGTTTGTTTATTGTCGGGCAATAATCATTCCAGCATACATCCTGAAAAATTTTATTAAAATTTTATTCTATGGGATTTTTAATTACAAGATTTCACTACCATGTATTCATCGTCGTCATTATATAAGAGTATTTTGTCTTACATTATTCAACAATATTATATGATACCTCCATAAATTTCTTATTAATTCTGATAATAGAGAAGAAAACAATTCGCATCTTTGAAAAAATACTAATTGTCTTGTTATTAAAATTGATTACTTATAAGAATACAGGATGGCACAGATGTTGAGTAAGTATAATTGCTCTCAATCACCATCAAAAGAATTAGAGCTCAAAATGTTCTTTCAAATCTAATAAACCAATCTAACAAATCGACTCAATGGTTTTAACTAGTAGTTTAAATTATTTATATTAACAGTTGGTAAAGAGTTTAATAAATTAATGTTTAACTATTATAAAAGGGATAAAAATGGCAACACTTAAAGAAAAATTAGCCCAGATAATTCCAGGGCTTAGAGATGAAGTAAAAGCACTTGTGAAAGAACATGGTTCAAAAGTTATATCCGAAGTGACAATTGAGCAATTATATGGTGGTCAACGCGGTGTTAAATGTTTAGTATGCGATACGTCCGAAGTCCCGCCAGATAAAGGACTTATTATTAGAGGGATACCAATAAAAGATTTACGAGATAAACTCCCAGAAGAGATATTTTATCTACTTTGCACTGGCGAGTTGCCTGATGCTGCTGCGCTAAAATCACTCCAGACAGATCTTGAAAAGCGGCAAGAAGTTCCAAAATATGTTTGGGATGTTTTAAGTGCGATGCCAAAAGATTCACATCCGATGGCAATGTTGAATACTGCGATATTAGTAATGGAAAGAGAATCGGTTTTTCGCCAAAAATATAATGAAGGAATAAAGAAAGATGTATACTGGGAAGCAATGCTTGAGGATGCTCTTAATCTAATTGCAAAGTTACCCAACATCGCTGCTGGTATTTACCGAGTGAAGTATAA
>JBBIRP010000269.1:0-303 GCA_037441745.1 Ignavibacteriales bacterium | reverse complement strand
AATAATTTTACCTAAGAAGGGAATTGATTGGGCAGCCAATTATGTCCACATGTTGGGTATTCCTGATCCCAAAGGGGAGTTCGTGAAATTAATGCAGCTATATCTAACTCTTCATAGTGACCATGAGAGCGGAAACGTAAGTGCTGCGACCACCGCAACAGTCTCCTCTGCACTCTCCGATTTATACTATGCAGTCTCTGCTGGGTTAAATGGTTTAGCAGGTCCATTGCACGGATTGGCAAATCAGGAATGTTTGAAGTGGATTCTCGATACTAACAAGAAATTCGGCGGCAAACCAACCCC
>JBBIRP010000268.1:0-2279 GCA_037441745.1 Ignavibacteriales bacterium | reverse complement strand
CGCTGGTACGGCGCCCTCAACTGTGCTGTCGCTATCTACACAATTGCCACCTTGATCACTGATTCTTACAGGAGGATACCATGTTTCACCAGCATCAGTACTTCGGGAAAATAAGATTCTTGTGCTATCAGTTGGTAATCCGCTTCCATAACTATCAAATTCAGTCCATGCTGCATAAAGCGTATTTTTATACGGCGAATTTGTTAAATCGACTGTTAACCATTCTTTATCTTGGTTACTTCTTGGAGGATTAAAATATATTCCAGAACCATCGTTCCAGCTAAAACCGCCATCTGTTGATTTTTGAACTACGATCCTATCAATCCAATAACCTGGTGATGGTGGATAAGAAAGATGACCGAAAAACAAATTTCCATCAGCATCGAAAATAACACATGGGTCACCCCATACGCCGAGAGTAGAACTTAATTGACCTTGATTCCATGTATGACCACCGTCAGTCGAATAATAATAAAATTTAATGTTTGCACCAGCCGCAAGATTAAGTGGATTTTTTGGGTTTATAGCTATTGTAACCTCTTCGGGTGTGGTAGATAATGGATTGCTGATTCTTATGTTCGGGTATTGGGCAAAAAGAGTAGAACTTATAAAAAATAAAAAGAAAATTCTATTCATTCTATGAACCTTTCTTAAATATGTATAATTCACCCTTTCATCCCTGTCAAAGTTATTCCACGTACAAAATACTTCTGGGCAATAAAAAATACAATTATAATCGGTAACATTACAACAACAGCAGCAGCCATCTGATGAGGCCAATCTGTTGAATAGAGAGAACTAAAGCTCGCTATACCAACCTCGACAGTTCTCATATCCATTCTATTTGTAACAATCAGTGGCCATAGGAAGTCTTTCCAACTCCCCATGAATGCGAATATCGCAAGTGTTGCTAATGCAGGTTTTGAGAGGGGTAAAATAATCTTCCGGAAAATTGTAAACTCCGAAGCGCCATCAACTCGAGCTGCATCCTCTAAATCTTTCGGTATCGTTTGGAAGAATTGACGGAGAAGAAATATCCCCCAGACACTTGAAAGTGTTGGTGTAAACAACGCCCAATAAGTATTTATCCAGCCAAATATGTTAATGATTAGAAATGCCGGTATGATAGTAACAATTGCTGGGATCATCATTGTTGATAAGTACAAACCAAATAGTTTATCTCGTCCTATGAAACGTAGTCGTGCAAATGCATAGGCTGCCATTGAGCAAAAGATTAATTGTCCGATAACTGATGCACTGGTAACTATAAGTGTGTTTAAAAAATAACGGTCAAATGGCTGCATCGACATTGCTTCTATAAAATTTGACCATTTCAATGTCGTAGGAATAAATTTTGGTGGAAACTGATAGACTTCAAGTTCGCTCATCAAGGATGTACTAATCATCCAAAGGAATGGAATAAGCATTGAAAGTGCAAGAACGATAAGCAATGTATAACTTAATATTTTAGGAACAAATTTCATTAAAATTATTTTAACTATAAGGTTACATTTATCGATTTAATATATCTAACAAACTTTAATTTAGCTATAATGTACTTCTTTACCCAGAAACTTAAACTGCAACCAAGTTGCTAACAAGATTATCACAAACAACACCCAAGACATCGCCGCTGCATATCCCATTCGCAATTGTTCCCAAGCCGATTGATAAATATGATAAACAATTACATCGGTGCTTCGAACGGGCCCGCCTGCAGTCATCACATAAATTGAAGTGAAAACCTGAAACGAACCGATGAAGGATGTAACGAGTATAAAAAATGTTGTCGGTTTTAAGAGTGGAAATGTTACGCGCCAAAATATTTTCCAGCCATTTGCTCCATCAATTATTGCAGCTTCGTAAAGTTCTTCCGGTATTCCCTGAAGTCCAGCAAGAAAGATTATCATTTGATAACCCATTCCTAACCAAATAGTAAAAAGTATTACGGAAATCATAGCGGTTTGGGAAGAATTTAACCACTGAAGTGATGGCAGACCCATTGCATTTAAAACAAAATTAGCAACACCAAAAGAGGGATGGCAAATCCACATCCAAACTAACGCCACGGCAACTATTGAAGTTACACTCGGTAGAAAAAACAGAGTTCTAATGAAACCGATCCCTTTTAATCTCTTATGCATAATTAGTGCGATAGCAAGTGAAAACCCCATACCGACAGGAACATTCAATGAAAATATAAAAGTACTTCTTAGCGCATTCCAAAAATTCTGATCATAGAACATGGCTGCTGCTGGGTCTGGGATGACCTCTTTCAT
>JBBIRP010000267.1:0-2280 GCA_037441745.1 Ignavibacteriales bacterium | reverse complement strand
GGCGCCGTACCAGCGATCGGTCCAAATGGTGAAATATATCTAAGTTGGTCAGGCCCATTGGGAATAATGTTCGATAAATCAACAGATGGAGGACAAACTTTTGGTAATGATATTTTTGTAACTTCACAACCAGGTGGTTGGGATTTTAGCATTCCAGGAATTTATCGTGCTAATGGAATGCCAATAACGACTTGTGATGTTAGCAATTCACCATATAGAGGAACCATTTATATTAATTGGTCTGATCAAAGAAACGGACTTGACAATACAGATATATTTTTGATTAAGTCTACGGATGGAGGTGAAACTTGGGGAGCTGTAAAAAAGGTGAACGATGATTCGGAATTAAGACATCAATTTTTTACTTGGATGACAATAGATCAATCAACAGGTTATCTTTACATTGTTTTTTATGATAGGAGGAATTATACAGACAATCAAACAGACGTTTATGTTGCAAAATCTACTGATGGTGGTGAAACATTCATTAACTTCAAAATTAGTGAAACTCCATTCACACCCATATCAAGTATTTTTTTCGGAGATTATATCAACATTGCAGCATGGAACGGGAAAATTTATCCGATATGGATGAGAATGGATGGTACAAGTTTGAGCATTTGGATGTGCACAATTACTGAACCGACAAAAATAGGGCTGACTTACAAGCAAGGTTGGAATATGGTTTCTCTGCCTGTCGGAATTGAAGATGCCAGAAAGGATAACGTCTTTCCATCATCAGTATCTGGATTGTTTACATATGAATTAAGTTATATAATCAAAGACATACTTGAATTTGGTAAAGGATATTGGTTGAAATTTCCATTGGATGATATCATACAATTCGCAGGTTCTTATATTGATTGGGATACAATTCTTGTAAATACAGGTTGGAATATGATTGGTTCTTTATCTAAACCTATTGAAGTTAGAAATGTCACGAGTATTCCAGCGGGATTGATAACATCCAATTTTTATGAATATGATGGTATCGGATATACAGTTGTAGACACGATCAAACCTGGGCATGGATACTGGGTAAAAGTAAATTTACCAGGCAGTTTGATTTTATCGAGTAGTGTCGCTCAGTTCACCTCCGATCAAATTCAAATTAAAGCTACTGGAGAATTACCTCCTGCACCTCCAATTGATGAAAATAAACTTATTCCCAAAAAATTCATGTTTGAACAAAATTTCCCGAATCCATTCAATCCGTCAACATTAATCCGATATAGCTTACCTGAAAAAAGTTATGTTCATTTAAAAATTTTTAATATTCTGGGTCAAGAGATAGCGAAACTTGTTGATGGTTTTCAAGATTCAGGAATTAAAGAAGTTGTATTTGATGCAAATAATTTGCAGAGTGGGGTTTATTATTATCGAATTTATGCGGTCGATCCAATTTCAGAATCAAAATTGTTCTTTAAAGAATCAAAGAAAATGGTTCTAATCAAATAAGGTTAGGGTTATGATGAAAATGACAAATGAAATTGAGATTCTAATTCAATCGATTGATTCAGGTTATAGGAGAAAATCATGGCACGGAACAAATCTTCTCGGCTCTGTTCGTGGTTTGAAGGCCAAAGAAGCTGCCTTTCGTCCTGGCAATCATAGACACAACATTTGGGAAATAATTTTACATTGTGCATACTGGAAATATATAGTGCGTAGGAGAATATTCAATGAAAAACG
This sequence comes from Ignavibacteriales bacterium, assembly GCA_037441745.1. Lineage (GTDB taxonomy): Bacteria > Bacteroidota > Ignavibacteria > UBA10030 > SZUA-254 > JACQYX01. The sequence goes on along the minus strand of JBBIRP010000267.1, from coordinate 588 downwards.
AGGAACATTTCCACTTAAAGGGAGTGACTGGTTCCCGAGGCCAGAAGGTAAACCAATTGAGAAAGAATGGAAGAAAGATGTTAAACTTTTAGATGATATGCATAATTCAATGATCGAGGCAATATCCATATTAAAAGATACCGAGATGTTGCTCACTCCTCACGGTAGTAAATTCAACAACCGCTCTGTCATAATCGGAATAGCCATGCATGATGTTTACCATGCGGGACAGATACAGTTAATTAAGAGATTATTGAGAACCGGCTAGTAAATTTCAGATGTGAAATTAATTTTTGAATTTAGAATAAAAAAATTAAGAATCAATGTAGGAAAAAGTAAAATGAAAGAAATTATTATAGCCATTCTTTGTTGTTTCACTTTTTGTTTGTCTCAGCAGAAGATAGATAAAACCACGATCCCAGCGTTTGAATTTAAACCGAACGAACTCATGCTCTCTCGTCTCGCTCAACCAACTCAGTACTTCGATAAAATCGGGCCCCGTGCAGGACTAATGGGATATGAGAGCGGGCAGTTCGAGATTTGGGTTTGGCCCTGGGGCTGGAAAATGCGATACACGCCGTCCTGCTC
>JBBIRP010000266.1:0-2284 GCA_037441745.1 Ignavibacteriales bacterium | reverse complement strand
ACTCTTTCTTATCATTAACAAGAAAAATCCTTTCTTCAAGATTAGTTATGTCGGGCATATAACATGGCCAATCATAAGGTTTCATCAATGGAACCATAGCGGATAAACTACTCAATGTTTTCGTTTGATCATTTCCTACCATGGGTTCAGTTGAAATGGTCATTTGAGGAACATTGCATGGCCAACTTCTATTCTCAATTGTTATAAGAAATAACAATGAATCAATTTGCTGTGGATTTCGATAATAATTACCTCTTGAATCTACAAATTTATTATTATTCCAATCCATATATATACCAACAGCATCCTTTAATAGCTTATCTGTATTTAAACGATATTCATCCTCTGACCAGTGTTTCATCCTTTGCTCAGAACGCTCAATCGCAAGAACAACTGATGGGTAGTAAGGTGTTACAAAAACTTTTATATTGGGACTACTATTATCATATAAATTGTGAGCAACGGTGGAAATGATTACTGTAAGTCCATCACGTATGGACCAATCTGCGGGTGGTTTCAGTACAATATCCCCATACTTTTCTTTACCTATATAAAAACAACCATTAACAGATAACATTAAAAACAATATGATTAATTTATATCTCATTTCTATTTTGCACACCACTCATTGCACCACATTGTTCTTCCATCCCAACATTGTGCAGGAAGCGGTGTTTCACAAGGTCTACAAACGTATTCACAAGGAGCTGGTACTGCATATGCTTCTCGATGCAATAATTGGATGAACCCAACCAATGCAATTAAGATGCAATTACAAACATCAAGATTGATTTTTTATTACTCATAATAATTCCTCCATTATTTTTTATTATTATGTATTTGATTTATCGGTGAATACAATAATAGAAATAACCGTATCTCTACTCATTGATATGGCTTTAAATGGTTTAACTTGATCACCAGATTTGAGCGGTTCAATGGTAGTACCAAAGTATGTTCGTATCGTAGTTTTCAGTTTTTCATTTTGAATCGTCGGTAAAATAACATCCATGGAAAGAATAAATATTACAACAAATACTAAGACTCTCATATAATTGGTTGTTAGTTTCACACCATCCTTCTTTATTTATACTTCAAAATATTTTTATCCTCACTAAAGAAAAGTTTTAAACTATAACTTTTATAATATGACAATTTTTTAATTAAAGGTCAAGTACTTTCAAAAAAAATCTTCGTGACAAACATCAAAATGATCCCCTAAAATCACCCATTTTAAATAGAAAATATAAAGATTATTGTAAGTAAAACTGATTACTCGTGGAGACTAACAGTTGGAAAGACCTATCGATATTTCCTTAAGAACTCTAATCTATCTTTAAGTTGTTCAGCGGGAATAAGGAGTTTTTCTTTTCCAAAGATTCCATCCTCCTGTCTTGTAAATGTAAGTTCAAATTCTTTGCTCATTACGATTGCTTCTTCGGGGCAGACTTCTTCGCAGAAACCACAGAAGATACACCTTAGCATGTTAATTTCGAATTTAATAGGATAACGTTCTTTTGGTAATTCCGTTTCAGAAGCTTGTACTTCAATAGCAAGTGCAGGACAAACACGAGAACATAATCCACAAGCGACACATCGTTCAATTCCATTTTGTTGAACAAGAACCGGCCTGCCACGAAATGAAGACGGTGGATTCCATTTTTCTTCAGGATACTGACGCGTAAATTTAGGTCTGAAGACTTGTGAAAGTGTTATCTTCATACCTGTGATAATCTGTGGAATATATAACTGCTCGTACCATTTTAAATTTTTTCTATGTACAATCGGTTTTTGCTTTTCCATAAAATTTGTCATTGATATATAACGATATCAATTTAAAATTAAAATTATTAGCCCTGTTACAAATAAATTCAAAACAGCTATTGGGAACATAAACTTCCATCCCAATCTCATTAATTGATCGTATCTAAAGCGAGGAATAGTCCATCTGATAGTAATAAAGAAAATTACCATTAACGCAATTTTAACGAAAAAACCGAATATTTGGATGATGCTTATCCAAAATTCAGACAAACCTAAAGAATGAATAAATGGGACTTGCCACCCACCGAGATAAAGCGTAGCGATCAATGCACTCGATACAAACATATTCATATATTCAGATAAATAAAACAAACCAAATTTCATCCCACTATACTCAGTGTGATAACCTGCAACAAGTTCTGGTTCAGCTTCGGGTAAATCAAACGGCAATCTATTTGTCTCTGCAAATGCCGCGACTGTGAAAGTAATGAAACCAATGGGTTGTAGAAAAATATTCCAT
>JBBIRP010000265.1:0-2288 GCA_037441745.1 Ignavibacteriales bacterium | reverse complement strand
ACGACAGTGGTTCTACAGTTCAATTGACTGCAATTCCAGCTGCGGGATATCATTTCGTCAACTGGAGTGGTGATGCAAGTGGGTCTGATAATCCACTTACTGTTACTATGGCAGGGAATAAGAACATCACAGCGAATTTTTCAATCGATACTTATACATTAAATATTGTAATATTAGGTAGCGGATACGTGACAAAGATACCGGATCAACTTACATATGAGCACGGATCAATCATCGAGCTAAGAGCAACACCTTCAGACCTAAGCTGGAAATTTTCGAGATGGGAAGGTGATGCGAGTGGAACGCTAAATCCACTAATCATCACAATGACAGAAAGTAAAAATATAACAGCAGTTTTTGTAAGAGATTCTAATTATTTAGTTCATTATCGAAGTTTTTCCCCTGAAAGCCTTGCATTTGATAAAGACAATAAAGGTAAAATTAATAAGCCTGTGTCGAGGAAAGCTACTTTGGTTAGATTCACCAGTTCTTTTACAAATGATTTAGATAGAATAGAAAATATTCTTCATATTCATTTTAACACTAATGTTATTTTAGGTGACTCTAATTATCCATTTTCAATCAAACCAGAACCAACTTCAATAACAGTCAAGACTCCGGGTAAGATTATAGATGTGTTTTGGGAAAATGGGATCCAACCAACCGAAACAGTTGTAGTTAACGGATGGGGAAGCAAGGGTAAAGCAATGTCCATTATCTTAGCTTGGCATTCATTCGGTGGTGGTATGCACAGTAAACCGTATGTGCAAAATCGATATTGCTTACCAATGCCAAATAGGGTGAATGCTTTAACAGAAACATTTAAACTGGGCGGTTTCCAATCAACTAATGGTTTGCTTGTTGGTATACCACGTATGGATAGTTCAAAGCAATACGGCTGGCTTCGTATACAAAAATATAGCAATGTATTAAAATCTCTCATAGATAAGAAAACACTTCAAACCCATACTGGTGTGGCAAGAGGATTTGATAAGAATAGCAGAGGCAAAGCACTTGTAAAGGAACAAAAAGTACTCTCTCCGAAAATCCATAATAATGTTCTTCTGGCAGAGATGATTACACTCAAATTTAATATCGCTGCTAGTGCATTGGGAATTACTCCGCCTGGTTTTGGAGAATTAATCTATGATGATGGTACTACTAATCCTTTGAATGATATGATGATAAAGGAAATTGCAGCTTTTGGTGATTCATTAATGATGGGTCAGTATGATCCCACCTTAAAGAAGAAAGCGTTTGCTGCGAACGATGCATTTACAAATCTTTTTGAAACTATACGAAGAATTAACTATGCATTTGAGGGGAAGCTTGATACTATTTCTTTCGCAAATTCATTGACATTGCCAGGTACCAAACCCTTAGTTGACGTTCCTTATCTAAAATCGAATCCGAATATTACTCCAGAAGTAATTCAACCCAAAAAGTACGAGATACCAAATGTTCCGACCACTTTTTCATTAGACCAGAATTATCCGAATCCATTCAATCCATACACAACTATTACATTTGACCTACCTAACAGAGCAATAGTGAGTTTGAAGGTTTATGATATATTAGGTCAAGAAGTTGCCACACTTATTGACAATGAAGAAATGGAAGAAGGTGAACAAGAAATAGGATTTAATGCAAATGACCTATCAACTGGAGTTTATTTCTATAGATTAACAGCAAAGGATATTATTGATAATGAACCAAATGCCATAAGAAAAACTTATGTAGATGTGAAAAAAATGCAATTAATCAAATAAAAGTATTTGATGTAAATTTAAAAAATGTAATGTCAATTAGTAGTTGCAGTCACTAGTACATCATCCTCGATCCGAATACCGAAACCACGAAACTCTGCTTCAACATCATCAGCATCTCCCGGGATGTAAATGCACGGTTCAACTGTAAAGACCATTCCAGGTCTTATTATATCGCTCGCCTAAATATCATGTACAATAATTCCTACAGGATGTATAACGCCATGACGAATATATTTCCCATATCCCGCTTGAGTGATGACTTCTTTTGCCTTCGCATCCATATCCTCCATTACACATCCTCATCAATTTTCGCTTAAATTTCCACATTATAATGTTAAGCATTGATTGATTGACTAAAATCCGTAAGTTCATAATTTTAAACTGAATTATTGATGATACATCGGGAAATATTTCAAATTTTTTCAATGTTAGAAATAACGTTGGGGGTCTTTTATTTATCGACGCGACTGACACAATTCGTTTTGTACTATCATCATTTTTAGATGAGCATATTACCAG
>JBBIRP010000264.1:0-2321 GCA_037441745.1 Ignavibacteriales bacterium | reverse complement strand
TTTGCGTCGATATTACAACGGGATAAGTCGCTTCAACTATCTCGTGACCGTTTTCGATTTCTCTTTCACAAATTACTTTTTTCCCTTGTAGCGTTAGTGCAACAACAGTTGATACAGATGGTAATCCTAATATTTCCGCAACCAATCCAGGTAGTTGTTCGCTATAATAATCAATAGATTGTTTTCCAAACAAAATGAAATCGGCCGAGAGCTTTTTAAGCTCTTCTGCCAACGCTTTCGCAACTGAGAGTGAATCACGAGGAGAATCATCTTTCAACAATATTGCTTTATCAACACCCATTGCAAGGGCTTTGCGAAGAGTTTCCTTATGTGAATCACCTCCAAGAGTGATAGCAATAGTTTCACCACCGTTCTTTTCTTTAAGCTGCAATGCAGCCTCGATTGCAAACTCATCATAAGGATTTAGAATGAAACTAATACCAGTTCGGTCAATTGTTTTTCCGTCTGCTCCAATTTTCAATTTAGCTTCTGTGTCGGGGACGTGATTAATGCATGCAACTATTTTCATATTTAAGACTTTAATGTATTATTACACGATGTGTTGTTTAATTACAAAGAATATAATTACAATCAATTTAAAAATCAAAAATTCTAATTGTAAATAAGAATTATTTTAATTAAATTTAATTTAAATCAATTATATCGAAACGCTAAAAAGAAAATTAAATATTATGAATAGCTCAAATCAATTAATGACATTAGAAAGATTTATTCATGAGCAGGAACATTTGCATCCAACTGCCACAGGAGATTTTTCTGCCATACTTCACGATATTTCTTTGGCAGCAAAGCTTGTTTGGCGAGAAGTTAGTAAAGCAGGCCTTATTAATATTCTTGGAACAACTAACCGCGTAAACATAAGCGGTGACACCATAAAGAAACTTGACGAATTTGCCGACGAAACAATTTATAAAGCATTAGATCACGGCGGCCACTTATGTGTAATGGCTTCAGAGGAAAATGAAGATATTTTACATATTCCCGAAAAATATCCAAATGGTAAGTACGTACTTTTATATGACCCACTCGATGGTTCTTCTAATATTGATGCTAATATAACAATTGGATCCATTTTTAGTATTTACCATAGATTATCGTCCGGTGGGAAAGGTACTATTGAGGACTGTTTGCAGCCAGGGTATAAACAAGCCGCAGCGGGGTATGTAATGTATGGTTCAAGCACTGTGTTTGTGTACACAACAGGCAGTGGGGTTCACGCTTTTACACTTGATCCAAGCGTTGGTGAATTTCTACTCTCAAATGCAAATATTCGAATTCCAAATAAAGGTAAAATTTACAGCATTAATGAAGGCAATTTTATTAATTGGGACGAAAGTGTACAATGCTACATTCAATACTTGAAAGAAGAAGATAAAACAAGTGGCCGCCCTTACTCACTCCGATATATAGGTACAATGGTAGGGGATGTTCATCGCACACTACTGTATGGGGGAATTTTTGCATATCCTGGTGACAAGAAAAATCCCGATGGTAAACTCCGTTTGTGTTATGAATGCAACCCTATGGCGTATATAATAGAACAAGCTGGAGGTCGAGCAATAAATGGTAAACAACGAATACTTGATATAAAGCCCAATGCGCTTCACCAGCGAACTCCCGTATTTTTAGGAAGTGTAGATGATGTAAATGTGTGTGAGAAATTTTTAAATGGGAATTTTTCAAAATAGTATAAATCTGCTTTCAGTGGTATCCAAACCTGGCTGTCCAATTATTAACCTATCCTTGGAACACAAGTAGTTAAGCATTTTTCTGTGTATTCCTCTCATTCTTTCTGGCGATTTTTTATTTAGCTCATCTGCTTCCAAGTTCCTTCCCCTCGCTAAGTGACTTTTCGTATTCTTGTTTGAATCTCTTCACTCCATTAAATATTGCTTCTGCTATTTTTTGTTGTCCCGCAGTGCTGCTGAGAAATTTTTCATCGTTCTTATTTGATAAATATCCGGTCTCAACAAGTACATTTGGCATTGAAGCACCAACTAGGACAAAAAATCCAGCCTGTTTTACACCGTTATTATTAAGATTAAGGTGCTTTCCCATCTCTTGCTGAAGTATATCGGCAAACCGCTCACTGTATTTAACATATGCGCTCTGTGCCATTGTAAGAAGTATAAAGTTTTCTTCGGTAAGTTTTTGGTAACGGTTTTCATAATCGCGTTCTAACTTTATGACTTCGTTTTCCTTTTCTGCTATCCTTAAGGCGTTTTCTGTCTTCCCCGGCTTAAGTAAATAAATCTCAAATCCATTTTCACTGTGGTTCTTTCTCGGCATAGAATTACAAT
>JBBIRP010000263.1:0-2331 GCA_037441745.1 Ignavibacteriales bacterium | reverse complement strand
TTCGAAATAATTAGTAATGATTTAGGCTCACAAGATGCACTCGTTGGCGGGGGCAGGTACGATTTATTAGTCAAAGAACTTGGCGGACCGCAGACACCATCCGTAGGTTTTGCAGCTGGAATTGAAAGACTCTTAATGGCTATGGAAAAAGCGAATATCTATGCAGGTAAAATAAATAACCCAATCGTCTTCATTGCATCAGCAGATGAATCATGTAGAAATTTATCATTATCCAAAGCAATCGAACTTCGTCATATTGAGATCCCATGCGAGATTGATATGCTGAAACGGAGCCTTAAATCTCAAATGCGTGAGGCAGACCGTCAAAAAGTAAAATATGTTGTCATAATAGGTCAAGATGAACTGAAAAAGGAACAAGTTTCGGTGAAAGATATGACAACAGGTGAACAAACTACAATGAGAATGAACGATTTGATAGACTTTTTTAAAAAGAGTGTAAGAAAAGATGAAACCAGAGAAGCAGATAATTGTTAAATCCCCGTACGAATATCAATTAATTATATCAAAAAAATATAGTCCGTTAAGCAAAAAATTCCTTACACAATTTGAGTTAAAAACAATTCATGAGTTTACAAATTTTAAATATGCAATTATAGTTGAATCAATAATAAACAATCACACTATACATTTTGATATTCTTGGTCTGAGTACACCATTTGTAACAATACCGAATACGGGGCCAGCAATATTCACCGTTGAATACGAAAACTTATCAGGTATTTATGATGTGATAATTACAAAGGGCAATAAAACTAATAAAAATAAATTTTCAATCAAGATTGATAAGAAAAATATAATACTAAAGAAATTACCACCAAAAGCATTTGTCGAATTGATTATTAAAAATAATAATATCTAAAGTTTTAATTAAAGAAAATGCATCCTGAATTATTCAAAATAGGACCATTTACAGTTCACAGCTTCGGTTTGATGATGGCCTTCGGCTTCATAATCGCCAGTATCATCTTAACCAAAGAAATTAACAGAAAAGGTTATGATCCAAATCTTGGGAGTACAATTACTCTCCTTGCTGTAATTTTTGGTATTGCGGGTTCAAAGATACTTTATCTCATCGAGGATTGGCACCACTTTATATTAAATCCAATACGAGAAGCGTTTTCACCTGGCGGATTAACCTGGTATGGAGGATTTTTCTTAGCAACATTTGCGATATGGATTTATACAAAAAAGAAAAAGGTCCCTTTTCTTAAAATTTGCGATTCCGCCGCTCCCGCATTAATGCTCGGTTATGGTGTGGCTCGAATTGGATGCCATTTGGCAGGAGATGGTGATTATGGTTTCCCGACAGATTTACCTTGGGGTGCAGTTTATTCAAATGGAACATATCCACCTTCTCTTGCATTCCGAGATTTTCCTGAAATTGTAGAGAAATATGGCATAAATGGAATCGTACCAGATACCATTACGGTTCACCCAACACCAATTTATGAATCTATTCTATCAGTTATTTTGTTCTTAATAATGTGGAAACTTCGGAAGAAAAACTTCGTTGATGGCAAAATGTTTATGCTCTATTTAATTTTCTACGGCAGCAGCAGATTAATGATAGAATTCATCCGACTTAATCCGCGAATTCTTTTTGGATTGAGCGAAGCACAACTATTATCAATAATTTTAATAATGATTGGATTTATTGGTCTAAGAATTTTACCTTTGGTTCAGAAACAAACTAAATAGAAAAAGAAAATGTTCAACTAATTTAACTAGAGTTTAATATGTACTTCAATAATAATGATACGACAAACAACAATCAACAAAACAATTCTAATACACAATATCAAGGTAAGCCATCTCCCCTAAGAGTAATACACGATCGGAAACCAACAGTGGACATTATAGCTGGAAGAAATCCAGTTTTAGAGGCACTGAGAAGTGGAAGATTAATTGAAAAAGTCGTGATACTTTCGGGTGTGAAAGGTTCTGCCATAGGAAGAATCAGACAGATGGCAAAGAAAAATCAAGTACCTCTTGTAGAAGTAGGCAAATTCAAATTTCGCGAGTTAGTTAGTGATACAACTACACAGGGAGTTGTAGCTATAGTCGGGACAAAAAAATACGTTGAAGTTGACGACATTATAAAGAAAGCCGAAGAACGAAATGCTAAACCTTTTATATTGATTTTAGATGAGATTGAAGATCCGCAGAACTTGGGTGCGCTAATTCGCACAGCGGAGTGTGCCGGCATGCAAGGGGTAGTAATTCCAAAACATAAAGCAGCTTCAATCAATCAAACAGTCGCAAAAACCTCTGCGGGAGCAAGCGAACACATGCTTGCCGCCAAAGTAACAA
>JBBIRP010000262.1:0-2361 GCA_037441745.1 Ignavibacteriales bacterium | reverse complement strand
GATGCTCATGAAGCTATACGTCCGACATCAATAAAATATACACCTCGAGCAGTAAAGAAATATCTTGATAAAGATTTATTCCGTTTGTATGAATTAATTTGGAATCGTTTTATCGCATGCCAGATGGAAGCAGCTATACTTGAAACAACGACTGTTATTGTTGAAGGTGGAAAGTATCAATTCAAGGCAACATCTTCACAATATTTGTTCAGAGGTTTCCTGCAAGTTTATGATGATGCGTTAAATGGAGAAAAAAATCAGACCGATGAAGATGACGAAGAACTCAAGGGTGAGAAACTTCCGGGTAAACTTCAAGAAGGTCGACCTTCGTCGCTTCTAAGTATCGTACCACATCAACATGAAACATCCCCTCCACCTCGTTATACTGAAAGCAGTCTTGTTAAAACATTGGAGACCTTGGGGATAGGACGGCCGAGTACTTATGCGATGATAGTTGGGACTATAATTGATCGAAAATATGTTGACCAGCAAGAAAAGAGGTTATATGCTTTACCACTTGGTATTGAAGTAAATAAATTACTTACATCAAATTTTTCACATATTTTCAATGTACGGTTTACTGCAAAGATGGAAGAAGAACTCGATACGATTGCCTCAGGGAAGAATTCTTATCAAAAAGTATTAGATGACTTTTATATCCCGTTTCGTGAGAGTTTAGAAAGGGCGAATAAAAAAGCGCCAATAATAAAACAATCGCTCCAGCAAAAAACTGATACCTTGTGTGAGTTATGCGGTAAACCTATGATAATAAAATGGGGTCGAAATGGTAAATTTATGGCTTGCAGTGGTTATCCGAAATGTAAAAATACAAAACCTCTACCAGAAGATGAGATAAAGGTTGTTCATTTAAATGGAACAAAATGCGAGTTATGTGGGGGTGATATGGTAGTGCGAACGAGTAAGTTTGGTACGTTCCTCGGTTGTTCGAACTATCCAAAGTGCGATAATACTAAACCAATTTCGATGGGTATAAAGTGTCCAAAATGTAAGGAAGGTGATATAATAGAGAGAAAAACAAAAAGAAAACGTGTATTCTATGGCTGCTCAAGATATCCCGATTGTGATTTTGCATCTTGGGATAAACCATTTAATAAAACATGTGAGTCATGTGGTTCACCCTATATGCTTATAAAATTTTCAGATAAACGTGGTGAGTACTTAAAATGTCCATCATGCAAAGCAGAAGTCGAAAAAGTCGAAGTTGCAAACGCTGTTTGATAATATGAAAGATAAGATTAAAGAATATCTTGGTTATCTAAAAAATACGAGGAATTATTCTTCTCATACCATCAATGCATATGAAGATGATTTATTTCAGTTCGATGATTTTCTATGTCGACATTATGAGTTGAAAAATTATAATCCTAAAAACATAGATCAATTAACAATCAGATTATATCTCGGAGATTTACTCGAAAAAGGTTTGGTAAAAAGTAGCATCGCCCGAAAACTTGCTGCTGTTCGTTCATTCTTGAAATATTTATTGAAAAAACATTATATTGATAATAATCCAACATTGAATTTAGTCACTCCTAAATTAAGTAAAAAGTTGCCATCTTTTTTAGATGAGAAAGCAGTTGAAAAAATGATGGAACTTCCAGATACTTCGACAATTAAAGGATTAAGGGACAGAGCTATATTAGAAGTATTTTATAGTACAGGTATAAGACTAAATGAATTGATAAACCTAAAATTGAGTGATATTGATTTCAAAAATGAAACATTGAAAGTATTTGGTAAGGGAAGTAAACACCGAATTGTACCTTTTGGAAGAAAGGCTAAGGTGGCTCTGGAAAAATATTTAATTGCGAGAGAAAAATTTATAAATGATGAAACATCAAACGAAGCTAAGGAATTACTATTTTTATCCAGTAGAGGGAAGCAACTCTACCCAAAAGGTGTATATTTAATCGTTAAACGATATATTAGTGAAGTGTCAGAGATAGAAAAGAAAAGTCCACACGTAATTCGACACACATTTGCAACGCATCTATTGAATCGGGGAGCAGATTTACGAGCTGTAAAAGAATTACTTGGACATGAGAATTTATCTACTACACAACTTTACACACATGTAACAATAAATCGTCTGAAACGAATATATGAACAAGCGCATCCAAAAGCATAGAATTAAATGAAAGGAAATATATTATGGATATCCATTTTACAGCCAGAAAATTTAAAGCACATGATACTATAAAAGAACACGCTATCGATGCAGTCAAATGCCTCGATAAATTTTATGATGGAATTGTTCGTAGCGATATTATATTGAGCTATGAGAGAAGAACAAATAGTTTAAAAACTGCTGAAATAAATTTGCATGTCCACGGAACAATA
>JBBIRP010000261.1:0-2384 GCA_037441745.1 Ignavibacteriales bacterium | reverse complement strand
TCTTGTGCGTAATGCAGTTTGCTCAATTGCTTTAGCATCAGATAATGTACGTTTCAAATTCGATTCCCTTCGCAATCCATCAAATATTGTATACGAAGCTCCAACCTGTGTGGTAAAGTAATTAGTCGTTGTTGAGAATGTGATGGGTATCAGTATACCTTCATATTGAAAACCAACACGTTTGTTGTCTGTCCGCATCCATGAACCTGATGCAGATATTGTTGGCAAATAACCACCATAAGCTGCAAGTACTCTACTATTTGCAGCATCGATATTATTTTGAGATTGTATCATCGATATATTTCTATCGAGTGCAAGTTCAACAGCTTTATCTAGTGATAACACAACAGGTTGTTGAGTGAAAACATTTTGGCTTAAAAGTAATAGCCCTAACGTTAGTGAAAAAAATAATTTTATCATCGAATCTCCTTTTAAACGAATATATGAATATTTAGCAGGGTTCATAAATTAACCCTATAAACGAATTAATATCTAAAATGTTACAAAAGTTGATTTAATTTCAAAGATTAAACTTCAATATTTCATCCTTAATTTTCATTAAATATTGAAGTGCCGCATCATGCTCATTCGGTATGAGACCATCCAAAATTGCATCTTCAATCTTTTTCTTTAAGACACCAACAATTGGTCCTGGTTTAAGACCGCATACATCCATTATTTCATTACCACGAACGGGAGGTTGCCAGTTGCGAATTCTATCTTTTTCTTCTACCTCTTTCATTTTATTAATAACAACGTCATAATTCTTTAAATAAAGTGCTACACGTGTTGGATTTTGTGATGTAATATCTGCGCGGCATAAAAGCATTAAATCATCAATATCACCACCAGCTTCGAACATCAATCTGCGGATGGCAGAATCTGTTACCGATTCACTTACAAGTACCATAGGTCTGAGATGAAGTCTTATCAATTTTTCAACGTATTGAAGTTTATCCATTGGTAACCGCATTCGCCTAAGAATTGTTTTCATCATTCGAGCACCAATCTCCTCATGCCCATGAAACGTCCAACCAATCCCTTCTTTAAAAGCTTTTGTCCGGGGTTTGGCTATATCGTGAACCAATCCAACAAATCTTAACCATACGTTATCTGAAAGTTGACTAATGCTGTCCACAACTTTCAGTGTATGAGCAAAGACGTCTTTGTGATGATATTCTTGTCGTTGGTCAACACCGACCATATCTGCCAATTCTGGGAACACGTATTGTATTAGACCAGAATCATATAGCAATCTCAAGCCGATGGAGGGTTTAAAGGATAAAAGAATTTTGAAAAATTCATCACTGATTCTTTCCATCGAAACAATTGAGATACGCGATGATTTCTGCTTAATAGCTTCAAAGGTTTTAGTATCGATTGTAAAAGCTAACTGAGATGCGAAACGGACCGCTCGCATCATTCGCAAAGGGTCGTCATCGAATGTTTTTTCTGGATCGAGTGGTGTACGAAGTATTTTATTTTTTAAATCTGTTACACCATTAAAAATATCAACCAATTTCCCAAAATTGGTTTTATTAATCGAAGCTGCTAATGTATTAATCGTAAAATCTCTCCTACCAAGGTCACTCTCGAGTGTTGCTTTTTTTACAAATGGTTTTCTTGAATCAGAGTGGTAGCTTTCTTCTCTTGCTCCAACGAATTCAATCTTTCCATTATCTATTGACAGCATTGCCGTTCCAAAATTTTCGTACACTACGATGTTTCTTTCATTCAAGGCTCTTGCAACTTGCTTTGCAAAATTTATCCCATCACCAATAACAACAATGTCTATGTCTTTTACTTCCTTACCGAGCAATTTATCCCTTACGTAACCACCAACCACATAAGCTTCTATGTTGCGTTCATCAGCAATGGCACCTATCTTGCGGACAATATCTTGATTTATTTCAATATGTTCAAACTTTTTGAACATTTATTTCATCTTGATTAATTATAACGTCATTTTTTGTTGACTTATTTTTTCCATAATATTATTTGCTACATTAAGTGCCTGAAGTCCATCTTCGCCTGTAATAACGGGTCGAGCATTATTCCGCACTGCATCAATAAAAAGCTCTAGTTCATATTTTAAGGCGTTTATTTTTTTAATCCTCGGACGTTCGTAAACAATTTTTCGTTTCTGTGTTCCTGCATCAATTTTACCAAGCATTGTTGTTATATTTCCGAGCTTTGCACTATCGTCAATAATTCGAAAAACCTCTGCAGTACCATTAGAAAAATCAATTGAGATGTAAGCATCTCTTTGAAAAAGTCGCATCTTCCTCATTTTCTTCTGTGAGATTCTACTTGCAGTTACGTTCGCTACGCATCCGTTCTCGAATTGAATTCGTGCATTCGCTATATCAACATTATTAGAAACT
>JBBIRP010000260.1:0-2407 GCA_037441745.1 Ignavibacteriales bacterium | reverse complement strand
TTCAATGCGGCTGGCTGAAAGATAAATTTGGTGTATCGTGGCAGGTTGTTCCGAAAATTTTGAACGAGTTAATCGGCGATCCGAAAAAATCCAGCAAAACAATGAATGCAATTTTTCAAATGGTGAAGTTTGACATCAGTACTTTAATAAAAGCATCAGAGTAAAAATTGTTGGAGATATACGATGAACAAAAAAAATGATTTGAAAGAAACACAATCGCACAGATTAATATTTCTTGGTGTAACTCTGTTTCTGCTTGGTTTAATTGTGGGCTTGTTTGTTCCTATGTTTGCTAATCCACGAATGGGATTATCAAGTCACATTGAAGGAATACTAAATGGAATATTTTTAATTGTGCTCGGACTTATATGGACCCGAATTACTTTATCTGAACGCTTGTTAAAAATTAATTTCAGTTTAGCTATTTATGGAACATTTGCAAATTGGTTTACAATGCTTTTTGCAGCGATATTAAATGCGGGAAAAATGTTGAACATAGCGGCAGAAGGTAAAGAAGGTTCACCGCTTTCAGAAGCAATAATAACCTTCTTATTGTTATCACTCTCTGCTGCAATGATTGCACTTTGCGTAATAACATTAATCGGATTATCCGCAGGATTCCAAGAAAAAACAAAAACTATTAAAGAGGTAAGCAATGAGTAACAAAACAATAATCACTATCGAGGCTTTAATAAACGCATCGAAAGAAAAAGTGTGGGATTGTTTTACAAAACCAGAACACATCGTCAATTGGAATTTTGCTTCGGAAGACTGGTGTTGTCCAAAAGCAGTAAATGATTTCAGAGTTGGAGGAAAATTTTCATGGCGAATGGAAGCAAAAGATGGTTCAATGGGATTTGATTTTGGAGGCACTTACTCAGAGATAAAAAAATTCGAAACAATAAAGTATCAAATTGCTGACGGAAGAAATGTTGAATTGAAATTTTCTGTTCAGAATAACTCAGTATTGATAACAGAAACATTCGAAGCAGAAGAAACTCACTCCATTGAACAACAAAGATTCGGCTGGCAATCGATATTAAATAATTTTAAGAAGTATGTGGAATCAAATTCTTCCAATCAAAACAAACTGAAATTTTCTATCGAGATTAATGCACCTGCAAATTTAGTTTATGACAAAATGCTTGGTATAACTGACAAAAAAACTTATCAGCAGTGGACGACCGAATTTAATCCTTCATCAACATACGAGGGCAATTGGAAAAAAGGATCAGAAATTCATTTCATCGGAGTAGATGAAAATGGAAAACGAGGCGGAATGGTTTCCAGAATTGCTGAAAACATCCCGAACAAATTTGTATCAATCCAGCATATCGGAATTCTTGATGGAGAAAAGATAATTAAAGAAGGACCAGAAGTTGAAGCGTGGTCGGATGCATTTGAGAATTATTCTTTTGAAGAAACGAACGGTAAAACAATATTGATAATCGAAATGGATTCGAATGAGGAGTTCAAGGAATACTTTTTATCAACCTGGCCCAAAGCACTTGGAAAGTTGAAAGAGATTTGTGAGTAGTATGGAAATCTGAAGTCATGATTGTATCAATTCGAATGTAATATTTTGCTAATACATTCAAAAAAGATTTATCTCGATCCCGATATATATTTGAACAAATTATTTCATAGAACCCCAGAATGCGATTCTCAATTTTACATCGTGGCTATCATCTTCAGCTTGTGATTCACATTCTATCGTTCGTTGTGCGTTTACGAAACGCAACCTACCTGAAAAACAAACCACTTAAACCGTAATCATCAGACCACAATCATTCCCAAAGTCTATTTTGGTAACGATAGATATGCATTTTATGAAAAATGAAGTTAACTTTTAGGATGATGAGCACTTGATAGTGAAAATGTTTTTTTCTATATTTCCTGAAATTGATGTTGGGACCAAAATACTAAACCTACATAAATAGCAAGATTGAGGTTATTTTAACCGAAAAACGGATAATGAGGATTTAGATTAATAATAAAAAGAATAATGACGACATACGTCGTTTTTACAAACGTTATCGGAAATTTTGCTTAAAGAGGTAAAATATGGATAAAACAGAACTTGGCTCAAAAACAGCAAAAGGTGGGTTTGCAAATGAAAAAGCAATTTGTAAAAAGTTTAATAATTGGGAAAAGGATAAAGAAGCACAAGAATGGCTTAAAATAATGGGGTATGATATTAAAAAACTTGATTCTGTAAAAGCAATTCAAGTTCCTACCAGAATAAAAAAAAGTGATTTAAGTAAGTTTGAAGTTAATGAAGTAGAATATGAACAGTTTGTAAAATTTAAAAAAGCAGATGCTCAGATAAGAATTATCATAAAGATTGGGCATATACTTAAAATTGAAAATCTATCGCTCAAAAAAGCAAACTCAGACGCTGACTATA
>JBBIRP010000259.1:0-2457 GCA_037441745.1 Ignavibacteriales bacterium | reverse complement strand
GTTTGTTAAAGCTCATCGAGTTAGGAGATGCATATATTGTTCTTAAGGGTGGTACGGGGACGTTGGTCGAGTTTGCAACTGTATGGGAATACATGAATAAATCAGTAATAAAAGAAAAACCTATTATCCTTGTTGGTGAATTTTGGCGGCCCATTGTAAACATCTTAAAGAAGGAACTGATGAATGAAGGATTGAAAGAATTTATAAAATTTGTAACATTTGTAAAATCACCAAATGAATGTATTAACTCATTGAAAGTAAAATTAGATACAATGTAACATTTTATTTTAAACTCCGTTAAAAAAAACAAATAAAAAGGAGTAGCTATGGAAACTAAAAATATGCAACAAACAAAACAACCATGTACTTTTTCCTACGCAGGTTTTTGGAAACGCTTTTTTGCATTTATCCTTGATCAAATTATTTTGTCCATTCTCGGCATTTTTATCGTTGTCATTTTCCTTGCTATGATTGGTATCGGATTATGGAATCAGGACTTTGACCTATCTGCTGAATTCATCGTTTACTTAATCGGTACATATTTTATGATGATATTAACAATTTTGATCGGTGAATGGTTGTATTTCGCATTGATGGAGTCAATGAAATGTGCTACCTTGGGTAAAATAGCACTTGGGATATTTGTAACTGATATGAACGGAAATAAAATCACGTTTGGCAGAGCGAGCGGGAGATATTTTGCAAAAATAATTTCAAGCTTGACGCTTGGAGTTGGCTATATCATCGCTGGATTCACACAACAAAAACAAGCTTTGCATGACATAATAGCAGGTTGCTTGGTTATCAATAAATAATTTTATGAATCACATTTAGAAAAGGATAGAATTATGTCAATACGATTAAGAACCTATCTATTTATATTACAAATTATCTTAATTGAATATTCAACTTTATTATCTCAAACGATAATCTTCCAAAAACCACTAAGCCCGAGGATTGCAAACTACACAATTGATGTCAATCTAGTACCTGACAAGAGAACAATGAACGGCCACGAAATACTCACGTGGTTTAACAAAACCAACGATAAGATAAGTGAACTTCAATTTCACTTATACATGAACGCATTTCGGAATAATAAGTCAACCTTTATGAAGGAAAGAGGTAGAACTGAGAAAGAAACGAAAATAGACAATTGGGGATTTTGCGAGATAAAAAAATTAAAACTTTCAACGGGTGAAGACTTAACGAATGCAATTGAACTTATTCATCCCGATGACGATAATCTGGATGATAAAACGGTTTGTCGCATAATGCTACCAAAACAAATCTTGCCAGGAGATTCTATAAAAGTCATCATAGATTTCGTCACACGTTTACCTCAACCTCCAATAGCTCGTGCGGGAGCAAAAGAGGAATATTTCTTTGTAGGTCAATGGTTTCCAAAAATCGGTGTGTACATTGATGGAAAATGGAATTGTCATCAATACCATGCGAACAGTGAATTCTTTGCAGACTTTGGAGTATACGATGTGAAGATAACACTTCCCGATAACTTTATCGTCGGGGCAACAGGGATACAAGTTGAAAGGAAGAATAATAACGACGGAACTGCAACACATTATTATCACGCCGAGGATGTACATGATTTTGCATGGACAGCTAGCCCCGAATTCATAGAGTTCAAAGGGAAAGAAGAAGATGTAGAAATTCGTGTTTTGATGCAACCGGATCATGCTCATCAAGGTAACCGACATTTAGAAGCAGCAAAGGTTGCGGTGAAATATTTCCAGGAATGGTATAGCGATTATCCTTATCCAAACCTGACAGTCGTTGATCCTCGGCGTGGAGCTGGTGCTACTGGTGGAATGGAATATCCAACATTAATAACTGCAGGTACGAAATACGGTTTGCCAGAAGGTATTCGGTTAGTAGAGATGGTTATTATCCACGAATTCGGTCATAATTATTGGTACCATATGCTTGCATCAAATGAATTTGAGGAAAGCTGGCTTGATGAAGGAATCAATTCATACACTGAGAATCAAATTATCTCAGATTATTACGGAACAGATGGCAACCTGTTGAACTTATTCGGTATTAAAATCAATGACCACAACTTTCAAAGGGCACAATATATCTCAGCTCCAGATTTAGACCCAACAATTAGGAACGCTTGGCAATTTTATAACGGTGGGAGTTATGGGATAAATTCGTATATGAAGCCTTCGCTTTTATTGACAACTCTCCAAAACTTTCTTGGCAAGGATACGATGCAAAAAATTATGCGTATATATTCTGAACGTTGGAGATTTAAACATCCTAAATCAAAAGATTTCATTGACGTAACGAATGAAGTATCAGGTAAAGATCTAAACTGGTTCTTCAATCAAGCACTTTATTCTAATGCTGTTTTAGATTACAGTGTTGATTTCATTTCTTCTGCCGAACTTGAAAAAGAAAAAGGGTTTGATTTTACCTCTTTGACCAAAGACA
>JBBIRP010000258.1:0-2528 GCA_037441745.1 Ignavibacteriales bacterium | reverse complement strand
TACAAATAGTAATATGAATCAAATGTCAACAGTTGGATGTTGTTTGTATGATGCTACAGGTGACACCAAGTATCTTGATGATGCCCTTTTAGTTTGGAATGGTGATGAAAAATTCCCCGGTGTAGAAAAGATTTTATACAAGGGAAGTGGAAAATGGGAAGGTAAAAAGGGACGCGCAGCTTTTGGGAATGAAGTACCATGGCAAGTTGCTGGTTATTGTTCAATTGGTGCTGCTCTTTATCGGGTGACTGGAAATCCAAAATATAAAAAGATTGTTATTGAAACCGCAAGAAGAATAATGGATCCCTCGAATGGTTGGGTTGATCCTAATGATTTTTATCAAATCCAGATGGATGGAAATGGTGCATTTGTCAATTTTTTATTAGATGCATATTCGATTGCACCCGATGAACTTGAAGATATACCAACGAAAATTGAAAAGATGTTAGAACATGTTTGGACAAATCATCATGGATTGGCAGATGTTACATTGCACCGAGAATTTGACCATGGAATAAGAAACGGTTGGAACCCTTACGGTGGCGAAGATGGTTATGGCGTTGATGAAGTGGGAACTGTACATGCACAAGGGGAAGCAATCCGAGCTTTTGGTTTGTTTTTGTATTATCTAAATAAGAAATCCAATTAATTCTTAAATACCTTGGTAGCTGTAACAAACTTTAGCTTCAAAATTACAGCTACCAATTTCAATACGTTTCAGCTATCGAATTTTATATTTATTTTTCAGTAATCTTTACAACATCTTTGATAGCATCTTTGTGAACCATAAAGCCGAGCATCTTTAATTTGACATAATCTTCATGATAAAAATAATAACCTGGGTGGTTATTATTGCGTGACCCCGAACCAGAATCTTTAATTAAATACCAATCTTTCCCATCCATTTCCTTATATCCAACAAGATGTATTCCGTGATCATCGCCTGTTGTCCCATTGCTGAAACGGAATTGTCGCGAACTTTCGTCTATATAGTTTGATGGAATATCGAAGGTTGGTATAATAGCCATTCCAGCATGCCCTTCAAGTCCTGGTTCCGATACATCACCTCCAATACAAACTGTATAACCAGAACGAACCGCTTTCTTTAATGCTGACATAAATTCATCCAATGGGATGTTATAGTAATCTTTACTGTGCCACCAGTTATCAGGGACTTCGTATTCGACGAATTGATAATAAGGTTTCTCCATAAGCGACATTAATTCGATGTAATCATCGAGGTTTAGTTTTACAACTTTGTCTAAATATTCTTTTGGTGTCATTTGTTTACCAGTAACCGTAATAGTTTTCGGTGGTTCACCTATATAATGGTTCAAAATGGATTGGATTGTTGAAAGGTTTTCTTCTTCATTCCAGGCATTCGAGTTTTTTAATCCTTGTAAGTAACTGTTCATCTCTTCAAACAATTTTCGATGATCATGGAATGGTTGACCATTTAGTAATCCTGTGTATGCCTCCGCCGGAACGATACCATATTTTTTCCAGATCCGTGGAACTGCGTTAGATTCAGAACCTTCGGCAAAAGCTGAATTGCCTCGTTCTTGAATATACCTGCGTGCTTTTTCTACGTATTCCCAGTATACAGTATACAATTCAGAAAGTTTTATTTCTCGTTTTGTTAAGCGATAAATTTCAGATTCATAAAACGAGGTTGTCGAAAAACACCAGCACATACCAGAGATAGCCTGCGAGATTGGTTTGTTATGCCAGTATTGTATGAATTCATTAACCGATTTTGGTGCATTTATTAAGCTAAAATCGGGTTGCAAACGTTTGCTTTTAGGAACATCTTTTTTATAGAAATTATTCAAGCTTTTATTGACCGAATCCATGAACTCGTTTTTAGGTTCAACGAAGATAACCTTGTCGCGTCGTTCAACCTGTGCATTGGTGGTTGCCTGGAGAATTAATAAAACCCCAATAATAAGGAAAGATATAGTTTTCATAGAGAGTCCTTTCATAAAATTAAGAATTTACAAAATTTATGTTTGTATTGTAATAATAAAGATTAAGAAAATCAAGTTAGGAAATATTCATTCAATAGAATTATTATTAAATAATTAAAACTCTATCTCAACTCCAAAAACAGGAAAGAAGGAATATTGGTAAATTGTTTCTACCGTACCATCAGTACGGTAATTTAAATAAAAAATGTTTTTCCTGTTCAACACATTCATCATAGCGATATAAACATTGATGTTCCATCCTTTCATGTAAAATCTACTCAACCACTGTAAGTCAAGACGACTGTAATCGGGATATCTTTCTGAATTTTCATTTAACGTTGAAATCCAGGCACCATTTGACCATTTTACTCCACCTTCTCGGTTCTGTTTCCATGTCACGTACATTTGAGGTGTATAAGGCCGTCCAGTTTGGTATCGATACTTAAAACTGATTTCCATTTCATTTGAAAAAGGTAAAATGTATGATGGATATTTTAAAAAAAATGGCGCAGAGTCTAGCCGATTACGAATACCCCTTATAACTTTTCCCACAATCGCTGT
>JBBIRP010000257.1:0-2530 GCA_037441745.1 Ignavibacteriales bacterium | reverse complement strand
AAGGAACACCTGAAGCATTAAAAAAGTTACTTCCAAAAGATTTGAAAAAGAAGTTGATTGTTTTAGAAATAGGAAAAACAGTTACAATTTAATCATCGAGATTCGAAGGTTCGGTCGGTTCAGCAATGAATAATTTTGCACATTGTCCGCCATTAAACTTGTTTGTTTTTTTACAGTGTTTGTGGTGTTTTCGGAGAATTTTAAGATTTTTAGCTTCGTCCGAAAAACAAAAATCTTCTAACTTCTCCCCACATTCAGTGCAGAATAATGGTTTCTCTTCATTTTCACGAATAGAACTTATTTTTATGCTTTTCACCTTTTGTTTTTTATTCATAGTGACAACAATAAAACAATTTAAATATAAAAAATCGTTCCATAATATACACTTTTTAAAAAATTTTTCAGAGGTGTCTTTATGAAATTTCTTATTTTAATCACATTTTTATTAGCTTATTCAATTACACAATCACAAGACGTAAGAAATGTACGAGATGATGTTGGTTATTGTTGGTCACTAGATCAAATGGATAAATTAGTAAAATATTTACAGGAAAAAGAAACAAAAGTGGTGGAAAAAAATATAGTTGCAGCTATTTCACCTCATGATGATTATTTATATGCAGGAAAAGTTTATTTTCCATTATTTAAATCATTAAGGATTAAAGAGGCGGTTATTTTTGGTGTAACTCATGGAACGGTTCGTAAAGAAATAGGAGACACTCAAAACATTTTGTTATTCGATAATTTTAAAGAATGGGTGGGACCAAGAAAGAATATCGCTATATCTCAACTTCGAGAATTTATTAAGAGTAAATTAGACACATCATATTTCAAAGTTAATAATAAAGCTCATGAATTGGAACATTCGATTGAAGGGTTGCTCCCGTTTTTACAATACTTTAATCCCGATATAAAGATAACTCCAATAATGGTGACGGCAATGTCTTTTGAAAGGATTGACGAGATTTCGGATAAACTTTCAGACATAATGGTTGATTATATTAAAGAAAAGAAAATAGTATTGGGTAATGATATTATTTTCTTGATGTCATCTGACGCAAATCATTATGGAAAAGATTTTAATAATATTTCATTTGGAGAAGATTCTATAGCACATTTGAAAGCAACAGAAAAAGATAAAGAGATTGCGAATAATTACTTAAGTGAAACCGTAACTAAAACAAAATTAGAAGAATTCACAAATGAGATGAAGAATGTTGTTTGGTGTGGTAAATATTCTGTACCATTTGGATTGAGTCTAGCAAGCAAGGTTGTAAAAAAACTAAAGGGCAATTATCTTTATGGAAGAATACTCCGATATTCAGACACTTTTACCGAGGGAGTTCTTCCTGTTAAGGGTACAGAATTAGGGACAACAGCACCTTTTTCACTAAAACATTGGTGTGGCTTTTTAAGTTCCGCTTATTTTATTAAATAATAATCTGTGAAAAAATTGGTTTCATTTACCAGATGGTTGGTATCCCGTTTTTTCTAGTGCGCCGGCTAACGATCTAATTACTATTTTTGTGCCTCAGGCGCCTTAGGGATTTGCTTTATGGCAAAACTATCTCAATCCATCTAACATGTTAAATGTGATTGAATTTTTAGTGTCGATTCCTGCTCTCGTTACCTTTGAGGACTACGATCTGTTAGGTCAGGAAGTAGCGACACTAGTTTGCGGAGTTAAACAGCTGAGTGAATACAATGTGCATTTTGATGCTCCGGTCTTTAATGGCGGTATCCATATTTACCGCTTGAAAGCTGGCAAATTCAGCGCTAATAAAAAAATGTTTCTTATACGCTAATAAAGTAAATCTCTCGATTTAAAATATTTTAGTCTTAATGAATTTGCAACAACAGAAACAAAACTTAAAGCCATTGCACCCGCTGCAAACATTGGATTAAGATACCCTAATGCTGCAAGAGATATTAATATAATATTATAAATGAATGCCCAGAAAATATTCTGATATATAGTATTCATCATTTTTCTCGAAATTTGTATCGCGGTATCTACAATTCGTAAATCTCATTTTACAAGAGCTATATCTGCTGTTTCACTAGCAATATCTGTACCCGAACCCATTGCAATCCCAATGTCAGCTTGAGCGAGAGCTGGTGCATCATTTATACCATCACCGATCATAGCTACTACTTTTCCTTTTTATTATAGCTTCTTAATTTCATCTAATTTTTGATTTGGGAGCAAGTTGGATATTATATTTTCTAGACCTACAGTCTTTCCAATTATAGAGGCATTTTTCTTATTATCTCCTGTCATTAGAATGATATTCAATCCTGAATTTTTCATATTTTTGATTGCTTCGATTGAATGTTCTTTAATAACGTCCGTCAAACCGAGTACACAAGCAGTTGAACGTCTATTGATAATAAAATTATCGTATACCCTTTTCCCAAGAACTTATCAACTTGATTTTTAAACCTATAATTTGTTTCAAATTCTTTAACTAAATAATTTAAATTTCAAATTTTAACTTGTTTATCATCAACAATTCCTCGTGTACCTTTC
>JBBIRP010000256.1:0-2556 GCA_037441745.1 Ignavibacteriales bacterium | reverse complement strand
GGTACTTCACCGGGATCATCGCCTGCATATCTAACTGGCTTTAGCTGGGATAGAGATGCACAATATGGTTATGGAAATCCGACATGGTTTACTATTTCACAACATGCAACATATAATGATAATTATTATGATAGTTATTACGCTGCTGCCGGAACTGGAACAGCAAAAGCGATATTCAAACCAACAATAAATGTAAGTGGTCAGTACAAGGTGTTCGAATGGCATGGATGGCGGGGAAAGTATGCAACGAGCTACACAGAAGCTTCCAACGTCCCATGTACTATAATCCATTCTAATGGTAACACAACATTAACAATAGACCAAAGAAGTAATAGTGGAAAATGGAATCTCCTTGGAACATTTAATTTCAATGCGAATGATACCACCGCATCAATATCCATATCGAATAAAGCAGATGGTTATGTTATTGCAGATGCTTTCAAACTTGAATATGTTCCAGAGGGTGTTGTACTACCTTCGACTCCTGAACTGATTCTACCGCCTGATGGTTCTTCAGCTTATGAAAGCAATCTTACATTGAAGTGGGGCTCATCTAATAATGCTACTAGCTATCAATTGCAAATTGCAACTGATTCGCTTTTTGCTAAAATAATTTTGATGGATTCAACATCAACAACGGAGAAAAAAATAACTGGGCTTATACCCGATCAAATTTATTTTTGGAGAGTAAAAGCATTTAATGAAACTGGTGGTAGTAATTGGTCTAATTATCGGCGATTTGTTTTATGGTCAAATCTTGCAAAGCCTCAACTTTCTTATCCGAGTAATGGTTCGAGAATTAATAACACTTCTGTTACTTTAATGTGGGATTCTGTTCCCAATGCAGCTTATTATCATTTACAAATTGCGATTGACTCGGGATTTGTACAGAAAATTCTTGATGATAGTTCATTGATGGCTACATCGCGAATTGTTAATAATCTAGATTATTATACTGATTATTTTTGGAGATTAAAAGCAAAGAATAATTATACTTCTAGTGCATTCTCTGATGTTTGGCAATTTTCTGTTCAAGAACTTGTAGACAAATTAAGCACAAATAATTCTTATTTAAATTTCGGTAAAGTACTTGTTAATACAACAAAAATAGATTCTGTAGTTTTCAATAATAATAGTCAGGATACTGTTGGGATAACTAACATAAGTATATCCTCAACTCAATTCTCGGTTAATACATCTACTCTTTCTCTTTTACCAAATTCAATGAATAATTTGGAAGTTATGTTTACGCCAGTGAAAAAAGGTACATTCACAGGAAATATTGTATTCTCATATCTTCGATCGTCGAAAACTGATACGGTAAAGGTTAGTGGACAAGGTGTGATGCCACCGCGTAACAAGAAAAGTTTATCTAAAATTATATTTACAGATGTTGTGCCTGGTAGGTCAACGGTAGATAGTCTTTATATCTACAATGAAGGAGATATTGATCTAAATGTCGATAGTATTTTTACGACAAGTCCATCCCTAATGGTTAGTTCATCAAAACTGGTTGTTTCACCTTATGATAGTGCCCTTCTGTTTATATCAGCTTCACAAACATTCAATAAACCAGAGTCTGCTTATGTTATATTTGTCGATAACGGTATCAAATCACCTGATTCTATTCTTGTAGAGATAAATCAACCTATAAATATAGGTGAAACTTTAACTCCTAAGAGTTTTTCTCTTGAACAGAATTATCCAAATCCGTTTAATCCTTCGACAACTATAAAATATGCAATACCATTTAGTGGCGAAGTGATAATCAGGATATATAATATCATTGGTCAGGAAATAATTACATTGGTCAATGAAATTGAAAGTTCTGGCTATAAAACTGTGACATGGAATGGTAGAGATCAAAATGGGAGTCAGGTACCAAACGGTGTATACATATATAGGATTGATGTAAGTAATATTTCTGGTACAAGAAGCTATTATTCTGATATAAAAAAGATGATTTTAATAAAATAGTGGCTTATTACTTGGTGGATTAGTAAAAAACCCCCGATCGCCACGTCGGGGGTTTTATTTTTCTTGAATTATTCAAAATACCTTGTTATATTAAACCATAATTGACATGATTAGAATCATAAATATCATTTTAAATTAATAATATTGGTTAGAATGAACAGCTTATGAAATTTTTGAAAACGTTTGGATTAGTGATTAATATTCTTGTGATATTTTCAATAATATTCGTTGAAGAGATATTTTCACAGCGTGTGGTTGATCATGATTTTCCACGTTTAGCAACACTTAGTTGGGGTGGGGGTAATGTAGATTGGTTAAGTCGATTTGATTTAATATTAGGGATCAGTCAAGATAGTCAATTATATAGAGAAGTAAAGAAAGTCAATACAAATGTATACATATTAGCAACATCGGATTGGAATGCGGGTGGGCCATTTCGAGTATGGGGGAATCAAGAAGCAATAGCGGTGGAATGGCGACTCAGGCGGAGCGATGGATCATATATTAAAGTTTATAGTGGAGATTATTTTGTTGATCCAACCGACTATTGTGGACTATATAATGGCGAGAGATATAATC
>JBBIRP010000255.1:0-2561 GCA_037441745.1 Ignavibacteriales bacterium | reverse complement strand
GTAATAAAAAAGGATCCTAAGCGGGTCGATATGATGTTAATAGATAATAGAGAAGCTGATGAGGAAATTATTTTTGAACAAACTGCAGTAAGTAGAACAGAAATTATTGAAGCGTTGCGATCATTTGCTAATGGTTCAGCTGGAGGAATCGATGGCTTACGTCCCCAGCATTTGAAAGATTTAGTATCACAAAATAACGGTCATTTGAGTGATCAATTAACTGATGCTTTGTGCCATTTAGCATACATTATACTTTTCGATAAAGTTCCTGTTGCCATTCGTCCAATTTTATTTGGTGCAAACTTAACAGCATTGTTGAAGAAAGATGGAGGCATTCGCCCGATTGCTGTAGGTAATACCATTAGAAGGTTATCTGCAAAAGTGTCATGCAACCGTATTCGAGATGAAGCAGCAACTTATCTTCTTCCTCGACAAGCTGGTTTTGCGGTCCCTGGAGGTGCAGAAGCAATAGTACATTCAATTAGAAGTTTTCTTTCATCCCCTGAAGGAGAAGATTTAATTTTGGTAAAATTAGATTACATTAATGCATTTAATTCAATTTATAGATCAAAGATGCTTTCAATCATAAAGGAGAAATTTCCATCAATGTACAACTTTGTATCACAATGTTATAACACAAACAGTTATTTGTGTTATGGGAGTGATATCATTCTTTCAGAAGAAGGAGTACAACAAGGCGATCCATTGGGTCCGCTTTTATTTTGCATGGTTATTCAGCCAATTATTGAAAGTGTACAATCTAAACTAAATCAATGGTATTTGGATGATGGAAGTATCGGTGGACATATCGATTTGGTGGTTGAGGATTTAAAGAAGATCATTTCTTCAAGTGCGGAAGTAGGATTAAAACTGAATCCCACAAAATGTGAAGTCTTGCGCGTCAAACCTCTATCTGATTTTGAGATACAGAAACTGAATGAAGTAATCCCTGGGATAAGTATACCATCAACGGAGAATTTCTCTTTGCTGGGTGCTCCATTGCTTTTATGTGGTATTCCATCAGCAATTAATAAAAAGATAATGAATATCTCTCTTCTTATTTCTAGACTAGATGGTTTAAACTCACACCAAGCTTTGTTCCTTTTAAAGAATTGTCTTGCTATCCCAAGAATGATGCATCTTTTAAGATCTGCACCATGTTGGCTCTTTAAAGAAAAATTAGATATCTTTGACAAGATGATAAAGGATTCTGCAGAAGCTATAACGAATGTCAGTTTCGATGAGAAGATGTGGATGCAATGTACACTACCAATTAAGAAAGGTGGCCTTGGATTAATATCAACGGTTGATATCGCTTCATCCGCATTTATTTCTTCAATGCATGCCACTAACCATTTACAATTACAAATGATGCCACCAAACAAAGAACTCTTAGATTCTGCAATCGAATTTTGGATGTTGGAATCAGCTGCCGATATACCATACGATAACTCTGGTATTCAGAAATCTTGGTCTATTCCGGTTATGGAAAGGAAACTAGCCGACCTGACTTTTTCTTTTGGAAATGATGTCTGTCATAAAGCCCGCTTACTAGCATCATCTCAAGAAGAATCTGGCTTATGGTTGAGCGCGTTACCTTCGTCATCTCTCGGTTTACGACTAGACAACGACACGTTACGGATTTCGGTTGCTTTGCGACTTGGAGCTAAAATATGTCATCCTCATAAATGCATTTGTTTAAAAGATGTTGACGCTTACGGTTATCACGGACTGAGTTGTAAAAAAGCATCTGGCACACGACCAAGACATTCTTTATTGAACGAAACGATTCGCAAAGGAGTTGTTTCCGCAGGACTCCCAGCAATTTTGGAACCGCCTGGAGTTGTTCGTGAAGATGGCAAACGCCCTGATGGCCTAACTTTAATACCATGGTCGAAAGGAAAATGTTTACTATGGGACGCAACATGCCGAGACACAGTTGCAAAATCATATGTTGGCACTTCCTCAAGAAATGTCGGTTGGGTTGCTAAAACGGCAGAGGATAAAAAGGTCGAACTATATCATTCCTTACTTGATCAATATTATTTTGTTCCAGTAGGTTTTGAAACTTTAGGTCCATGGGGTCCTCAAGCAAAGCAATTTATTTCCGATTTGGGCAAGAGAATTATGAATGTCACTAACGACAAGAGAGCTGCTCTTTTCCTTAAACAGAGAATATCTATAGACATTCAGCGTGGTAATGCAGCTTCTGTTCTCGGTACATTGCCATCAACCCAAGCATTGGATGAAATTTATTATCTTCTTTCGAACCGGAAACCAAATCAGTGATTTTTAATTTTATTTTTATTTGTTTTGAATTATCTTGGAATTTTTATTTTTAAGTTTTAGTTAAGTTTTTCTCCTGTTTCTCCAGAATCAGGTCAGTTTCCATGGTTCTGAATAAAGAGAGTAGGGTAATTTTTGTTCAGAATAGAAGCCATCCATGGGTGGAATTTGTTTCAATTATTGATACAAATTTAGGATTCATTTTTTATTTAATTGAATAAATAGATATTTTCTTATTTAAATTGTACTTCCTAACAAAGGAATCGAGAATTATT
>JBBIRP010000254.1:0-2573 GCA_037441745.1 Ignavibacteriales bacterium | reverse complement strand
TTGATTTTCTTTGGCTTCGAAGAATCTGCCCACAAAGCAACTGTTTTAATCTTCGGTGGTAGTTTAGGTGCACATTCAATTAATGAAGCTGTTGAGAATTGTGTTGATAAATTAATCAATAACAATGTCAGATTAATTTGGCAAACAGGTAAAGAGGACTATCAGCGAATAAAAGTATTGGCGAAAAAAATACCTCCCAAAATGATTTGGGTAAGTCCATTTATAGACAGAATGGATTACGCATATTGCGTCTCTGATCTTGTGGTTTGTCGCGCTGGAGCCACAACAATTGCAGAAATAACTCGCATTGGTAAACCCGCTATACTTGTACCTTATCCTCAAGCTGCAGCCAACCACCAGGTTGAAAATGCAAAATCTTTAGTAGATGCAGGGGCAGCCGAGATGTTAAATGATAGCGAAATTAATGATAAGCTCTTCATGAAGATTTTAGATACTTTAACACATGAACGACTTAATTACATGAGCGAACAAAGTAATAAATTAGGCAAACCAGACGCTTCGAAAATATTAGCACAGAGAATTATTAATTTGGCAAAATCTTAATGCAAGACAATAAAACACATATAGATACAAAAATATTTAAATACAAATTGGATTTTTATTACCAACAGAGTCTTTTTTACTTGATGACATTAATACTTTATGCAGGAGTACGAGGTACACTTAGTTTCGAAAAACTACCATCGCTTGTGTCAGATCCACTGCTTTATATTATAGTCTTATTCGTTTTAATTTCATTTGTAGTGTTATTTCTAAACAAAGTTCGTGACAGGAAATTACTAGTTACAAACGACAAAATCATTTTCCATAATAAATACATTGATCAAGAGATTCCAATAACAGATGTTGATTGGATTTTTATCGGGCGCGAAAGAAAAATTCAAACTGCAGGTGCATCACAAATTATAATCTTTAAATCAAAAAGCAGACGGAGATTGTATCGTATTCGTGTAGGTAGATATGAAAGAGATAAAGAATTACTGAATGAAATTCAAAAAATCACTCAAAATGTACCAAAACATACGCGACCATTATTAGGAAGAATATAATATGACCCAGTTAATACAATACATAATTCTTGGTCTTGTTGCCGGAATCTTTAGCGGATTGCTTGGAATTGGCGGGGCGATAATACTCGTTCCAGCTCTTGTCTACATTTTTCGATGGCCACAACACCTGGCACAAGGAACTACATTAGCTATGCTTTCGATGCCAATAGTTATTTTAGGGGCTTGGCAATATTATCGCAATAAAAATGTTAATATTGAAGTTGCCTTACTCATGGGGCTTGGATTGTTCATAGGCGGCTTCTTTGGCGGTTGGATTGCTAATAACATTAGTACAGATACCCTCCGCAAAATTTTTGGCGTTGTACTTTTAGTTGTTTCAATCAAAATGATTTTAGGAAAATAAATTATAATAAAATTTTAAATATGTTTAGCTCTATTAAAAAAATACACTTCGTTGGAATCGGCGGCATAGGAATGAGCGGCATTGCCGAAATATTGCTTGACCAAGGTTTTAAGGTCAGCGGTTCAGATAAAACTCTGAGTGAGATTACAGAGCGTCTTGAAAAACTTGGAGCTGATATACAAGAAGGTCATAAACCAGAAAATATCAAAGATGATGTAGATGCTCTCGTTTATTCTTCAGCAGTACCACTGGATAACCCAGAAATTCTCGAAGCACAACACCGAAAGATTCCTATCATTCGTCGGGCAGAAATGTTGGCTGAAGTTATGCGGTTGAAATATGGAATTGGAATTGCAGGAACTCACGGTAAAACAACAACTACATCAATGGTCGGACTCATACTGATAGAGGGTGGATTTGATCCAACTGTTATCGTTGGTGGAAGACTTAGAGGGCTTGGTGGTTCGAATGCTCGTTTGGGTCATGGCGAATTCATAGTTGTCGAAGCCGATGAATTTGATCGATCTTTTCTCTCAATAACACCAACTATTGCAGTGCTAACAACGCTTGAGACAGACCATTTAGATTGTTACAGAGATTTAGAAGATATCAAGAGTGCTTTTGTTCAATTTGCAAGCAAAGTTCCTTTTTATGGTTTTATTGTGTTGTGTCTGGATGAACCAGCTTTACAAGACATTATGCCTCAATTAAAACAAAAGAAAGTTTTGAGTTATGGTTTCAACCCTCAGTCCGATGTACAGGCTGTGGATATTCACCATAAATATAATTATTCATCTTTCATTGTTTTAAAGAACAGCATTGAGCTTGGAAAAATAAATATCCAAATTCCAGGTAATCATAATATTCAAAATGCGCTTGCTGCAATTACGGTTGGTCTTGGGTTAGGGATACCATTCGAAAAAATTAAAACGGGCATCGAAAAATTTTCTGGTGTCGATAGACGTTGGGAAAAGAAGGGTGAAGTTAATGGAATCGCTGTCTACGATGATTATGCACATCATCCAACAGAATGCGAAGCAACACTGAAAGGTGCACGGACGGGGAAAGCAAAGCGGATCATAGCAGTTTTTCAGCCGCATCTTTACAGTCGGACAAGAGATTTTTATGAAGATTTTGGT
>JBBIRP010000253.1:248-2623 GCA_037441745.1 Ignavibacteriales bacterium | reverse complement strand
CGATTCAGGATGTTCTAATCAGATGGAAAAGGATGCAAGGTTACGAAACACTTTGGATGCCTGGAACTGACCATGCGGGAATAGCTACACAAAATGTTGTTGAAAAATCATTAGCTGAAGAAGGTAAAACACGCCACGATCTAGGAAGAGAGCAATTTTTAGAACGTGTCTGGAAGTGGAAAGAGGAATATGGTGGTACGATTATCAAACAATTGAAAAAGTTAGGAACATCCTGCGATTGGACCCGAGAAAGATTTACGATGGATGAAGGTTTATCTGACGCAGTTCAGGAAATATTCGTTCGACTATATGAAAAAGGATTAATTTACAAAGGCAAATACATAGTAAATTGGTGCCCAAAAGATCATACTGCAATAAGTGATGATGAAGTTATATTCACAGAACAGCAAGACAGTCTTTGGTACATCAAATATCCAATTATTGGTTCTGAAGAATTTGCAGTAGTTGCAACTACACGACCCGAAACTATGTTAGGGGATACTGCAGTATCGGTAAACCCAAACGACGAACGATATAAGCATTTAATAGGACGTACAGTTTTATTACCATTGGTCAATAGAGAAATTCCAATTATCGCTGATGATGTAGTTGACATGACATTCGGAACTGGTATGGTAAAAGTTACACCTGCACATGACCCAAATGATTATTGGATATATGAAAGGTTCAATGCCCGTGCCGATGAAAAATATAAAATGAAACCTATCAACATTTTTGATACATCGGCTCATTTAAACGAAAATGTTCCTAGAAAATATCAAGGATTAGATCGATTGGAAGCGAGAGGAGAAATTGTGCGTCAACTTGAGAAAGACAGTTTATTGTTCAAGATAGAACCATATACTCACAA
Source organism: Ignavibacteriales bacterium (assembly GCA_037441745.1). GTDB lineage: Bacteria > Bacteroidota > Ignavibacteria > UBA10030 > SZUA-254 > JACQYX01. The sequence continues at coordinate 1,752 of JBBIRP010000253.1, read as the reverse complement.
CGTGGGAAGATGTTATCGCTGTAACACAATTATTGAACCTTATCTCTCTGATCAATGGTTTGTTAAAATGAAGCCGCTTGCCGAGAAAGCACTAAAAGTCGTTCTGGAAGGGAATATAAAATTTTACCCTAATCGCTGGATAAAAGTTTACGAGCACTGGATGACAAACATCAGAGATTGGTGTATCTCGCGGCAATTATGGTGGGGTCATCGAATACCAGTGTGGTATTGCACTGATAATAAAAAAATGGATTGCAACAAACCGATTGTTTCTAAGACTCCTCCAAGTATCTGCCCTTCTTGTGGATCAAAAAATCTTCGTCAAGATGATGATGTTCTTGATACATGGTTTTCTTCATGGCTCTGGCCGTTCTCCACTCTCGGCTGGCCTAAAGATAATCCCGAAATTCGATATTTCTATCCAACTGATACGCTTGTTACAGCACCCGATATAATATTTTTCTGGGTTGCAAGGATGATTATGGCGGGTTTAGAAGTAATGGGTGATATTCCTAATTTTGATGGCACGAAAAGAACAACAAATGAGAAGATACCCTTTAAGAATGTTTACTTCACAAGTCTCATAAGGGATTTGAAGGGACGCAAAATGAGTAAGTCGTTGGGCAACTCACCCGACCCTCTGGATGTCATTGATGAATACGGGGCCGATGCATTACGTTTCACGATTCTATACCTCGCGCCACTCGGACAAGACGTTTTATATTCAAATGAGAAGTGCGAAATAGGAAGAAATTTTGCAAACAAAATATGGAATGCAGGAAGATTCTTATTGATGAATAAAAAACAATTCTTTAAGGAGAATGAAACATTAATCGATTCCAAAGAGACCAACCAGTTCATTGAACAACATCTTGACCTTGCTGACAGATGGATTCTATCTCGTTTACATTCAGCTATTGGAAATTTAAACAACGCACTTGAAAAATTCGACATTAACCAAACGACAAAAATACTTTACGACTTCCTCTGGCATGATTTCTGCGATTGGTACGTTGAAATGATCAAAGGAAGATTATATGGCGACGAATCAGAGGAAGTAAAAATCATAATTCTAAAAAGAGCCATTGATACATTTGATCAAGCGTTGCGGCTCCTTCATCCTTTTATGCCATTCGTTACTGAAGAACTTTGGCAACATCTAACTGAACGAAAACCGAATGAATCAATAATGATAGCCGATTACCCAAAGCAAAACAAAAAATGGCTCGATGCAGAAATCGAAAAAGAAATGGAATTTATTCAAAATGTAATCAATTCGATCAGGAATATTCGTGGAGAACTATCAGTTCCACCTTCAAAAGACATTGAAGTGATAATAAATTTTGACGATATGTTAAAAGCGAAGGCAATTAAGAAATATCAAAATTATTTACAACGATTAGCACGTGTAACAAAGATCCAAGGGTTAAAAAACAACAACAAACCCGAGCATGCTGCAGTAGCAGTCGTTGATAATGGTGAAATATTCATACCGCTTGAAGGT
>JBBIRP010000253.1:0-231 GCA_037441745.1 Ignavibacteriales bacterium | reverse complement strand
GGATCCAAAAAGAAATCGCTCATGCAAAATCTATGATTGAGAATATCAAAAGAAAACTTTCGAATAAAGATTTCACAACAAGAGCACCTCAGAGAGTCGTAGATACAGAAAAAGAAAAACTTAAAAACTTTCAAACAAATCTAGAGAAATTAGAGAAAAACCTTCTGACCTTAGGTTAGAGTACCCTTTCATTCACCTATTACGGAGGAAATTAATTAGAATCATTTAATG
>JBBIRP010000252.1:0-2623 GCA_037441745.1 Ignavibacteriales bacterium | reverse complement strand
GATAAGTACATTAAAAGAATGTTTGACGTAGTAAATACTCTCTAGCAAATATGTTCAAGGTAAAACCAACAGGTTTCAATAACAAATCTAATAACTCTCTCAATAAGATGCAGGTAAATGATTTTCTTTCGTACCCTATGGAAAATAATTTTATTTTCAGTATATTGGAATAAAAATCAAGGATCAAAAAAATTCCGATTATTTTATTCATATTTTTTTTAAGCTTCGGTTATTTTGCTTCACCTATTTATGCTCAGCAAGATAGTACAGACGTAAATCTTGGAAGAAAAATTACATCCGATGCATCGGACATCTTCAGAGATGCAGGTAAAATATTCAGTGCGCCGATGCATTTCGATGGAACTGATTGGTTCATCACAAGTTCTGTTCTTGCAGGGACTGTCGTTTTATTTACAATTGATGAAACATCGCGGTCGATTGCTAAACGAAACAAATCCCATTTTGGGGATAAATTATTCGGATTTGGAAGAGAATATGGTCGCGAAATATACGGTCTGTCATTATCAGCTGGATTATATGTTGGCGGCATATTATTCGATGACAATGAAACAAAAGCAACTGGCATAATGTTAATTGAATCAATAGCAATTTCAAGTGCAATTACTACAATCTTAAAATCTCTCATTGGCAGAAGTCGACCTTATAGGGAAGAAGGTCCTGGTTATTTCCGTGGGTTTCAATTTAAAACCGGAAATACATCATTGCCATCGGGACACACTACAGTTGCTTTTGCAGTATCTTCGGTACTTGCCGAAAAAATTCAAAATACATTCGTTAGCATTGTGCTATATTCCGCGGCAACATTAACTTCGTTATCAAGAGTTTATCATGACGCCCACTGGTTATCCGATAATTTTTTAGGCGCTGCAATCGCTACAAGTGTCGGTTTATCGATAGTGAAAATTCATGAACAAAAAGTAAATCAACATACCATCAGGATCGAACCAAATAGACTTGGGATAAAATTGGTTATACTTTTTTAAGTATCAATCATAATAAATTAAACTAATTGCATCTTTATAAAGAAACAGTTATCTTTAAATTGTGAATAATCAATTTAAAAATATTATCCTTACTATATTCGTTACTGTATATTTCATCATTTCATCGACTGGTAAATATGATCTCCGCTCAAACCGTAACCAATCAACTTCATATAGCAATGTTTGTAAATATGAGACATCAAAGAATTCAAATACCAAATCAAACGGAAAGAAGTATATCGCATCAAAACCGCGAGCAATGGTTCTGAAAGTTGAAGTCAAATTTAACTTATCGATATTACCCAATCCAATACCGAACGATGAAAAATTCGTTTTAATCCATTCACTATCACTTTCACTGTTCAAATCTCAAAACTCGTTCATCAGATATTTACCTCGCGATCCACCAATAACGTAGTTCAAATTAATTCAAAGATATTTTTAAACTGAAGTATTTTCAGAAAATGCTGAAGATAATATTTTCATAATCGGAGAACTACAATGAACAAACAAGAAAATCTTCCAAAGCAGAATGAGCTTCAAAAAAAAGAATGATATACTATTCAATTAGTACTTTTATTAGTAATAATAGCACTATGTATAATCGGAATATTTCTAAAATTGGCTGAAATTATTTAACTAGATAAAAAATCTCAACAGAATTTTAATAATGAAAACATAACGTAATCTAACCAGTAAATGAAAATCACATTTAGATTAATAGTATCGCTATTGCTTGTTGCTGCACTCGTCGCGACAATCTTTTCATATTATCAAGTTCAGAGTGAAAAAGATCGTCTTATAACAGAATTGGAGCTGAGAGTTTCAATATTTGCTGAAAGCATATCTAACTCAATTATTGAAGACATCTTATCTCTATCATCTGAACGACTAAAAAAATTCATTGAGGCGGTTATTAAGCGTGACCCACTTGTAGGCTTAGCCGTCTACGACAGTCAAAATGTATTTATTGATGGAAGTCCAAAATTCCCAGTATCTAATACAACAATTTTAAAAATCATTCAAGAGTCAATAATGAGAGATGAGAACATCTCAATTATTGAAACCATCGATGGTTCAAAAACACACATTTATGTTCTTCCTTTAAAACACAATCATCAAACAATAGGAAGTCTAATATTAACACATGATACTTCTTACATCGAAGTAAGATTAAAAGAAATTTGGCGATATAACTTCGTAAGACTTCTCACGTTATCAATTTTAATTATCCTTACAACTGTACTCGTAGTGAGATGGAGTCTGACAGGACCTATAGCTCAGATTGCGGAGTGGTTAAAAGGATTGCGAATGGGTAAATTCAAACAACCCATTAATGTCCCAAGAGGAGATGTACTCGGTCCACTTGCGAATGAAGTAACTTTATTAGTGAAAAATCTTGCAATGGCCCGCGCCTCAGCTCAGATAGAAGCTCAACTCAGAGCAAGAGCTGAGTCGATTTGGACACCAGAACGACTGAAAGAACACGTAAGAAAAGAATTAGGTGGTAAAAATTTGTATGTTATATCAAATCGAGAGCCGTACATGCATATTAGGAGTGGTGGAAAAATTGAATGCATTATACCAGCTGGTGGTTTAGTAACGGCATTAGACCAAAT
>JBBIRP010000251.1:1795-2631 GCA_037441745.1 Ignavibacteriales bacterium | reverse complement strand
TGTCCAAGGTCGGGAGATACTACTTCACTCACCATGAATAAAGTATCTTTCCCATTTCTTCCAATCATATCAACATTCAACATTGCGACAGTATTCTCAAGAGGGAAGATCGGCTTTTTAACATAAGACCTCGAACCCATTAATCCTTTCTCTTCGCCAGTAAATGTTATAAATAAAACACTACGTTTCGGTTTGATATGCATAGCACCGAATGCCTGAGCGACAGCGAGAACAGCACTCGTTCCTGATGCGTTATCATCTGCACCGTTGTATATGTAATCAACCGTATCGGCATGTTGTTTCATATAACCAACGTGATCGTAATGTGCACCTATTATTAGAATCTCATTTTTTAACTTCGGGTCACTCCCCTCAATAAAACCGACCACATTCTGACTTGACTTATCTTCGAGGTTAATTGTAATTTTCAAAGATACTTCAGTATTCATAATATCAAACGAGTGTGGCTGGTTTAAACTATCAATTTGCAATTGGATATTTTTTAATTCTTCAACACTGCCAAACAGCTTCGTTATAACTTCCTCACCAACCTGCGCTACAGGAATTTTCTCTTCCACATCATCTGTCAGGACGATTGGAAGAGCGTCCTTGGGTATAGTTTTAGAGAGCGAGGGCCAGGGGAAACCACGTGGTGTAAGCGATGTATGATTTAGAGGATCTGTCGCAATAAGTACACCTTCAGCACCATGCACAATCGCATTCTTTACTTTTTCACTGAGATTAGAATATTCTGTCTCGTCATTACTATTAAAAACTGAATTAGAATCATTTTCACCCGGCTCATGTTTTAGCAAGAATACAATCTTACCTTTTGC
>JBBIRP010000251.1:0-1752 GCA_037441745.1 Ignavibacteriales bacterium | reverse complement strand
TCCAACAAAAGCAATCGGAGCTGTAACTGCTCTACCACCGGTTATGTCAAATGGGGTGAACTCAGTTTTAATTTGGTAAGAGCTTTCTGTCCCGTCCTTTTTTATTTTCAAGTAATTATCATCTCCTAAATTTACTATACCGAGTTCAACGCGCTCGAAGTAACTTCCCTTGACAGGTTGCAAACCAACCGATTTAAATATAGAAGCAACATACCTCGCTGCTGAATCAAGTTCTGGACTTGGGGTATTTCTTCCCTTCATAGAATCGCAAGCAAGAGTGTATATATGCTTTCTCATAAGTTCAGGTGTGATAATTTGATCGGCAGTTTGAATAGCTTTCTTATATTCAAGGTGTGCGCAACTAACAAGAATTAATGATAAAATAACTAGAATAAGAAATGTATTTGTTTTTATCATGGATTTTAACCATTTATGAATTTTTTATATGTTTAATATAAAGTTAATATTGGGTAATAACAAATGATGTTTCATTACTTATTCGTCAAACTTATGTCAAGGTGGAATAGGCTGAAGTTAGTAATCAAATATGTAGGCTTAATAACTTAAATCAATAAATTTCGGTTTTAATATCGAATGCTTCTTGAATTAAATTACATGTGACCAACTTAAAATTCGATATTGCTTTTTAATTTGTATTTTTATACTTTAGGTCAAGTCAAACATACCAGAAAGGTAATATATATGGTAGAGAAAGCTCGAATCCTTGTCGTTGAAGATGATGAACAACAGAGAGAATCAATGGTCGAAAATTTAACTAATTTAGGTTACGATGTTAGAGAAGCATCCTCTGGTAACGACGCAATTCCACTTCTCTATGGAACATCATTCAATCTTGTCCTGTTAGACTTGAAAATGCCTTACATAGATGGCCTCGAAGTTTTGAAATTCGTTAAGGGAACATTTCCAAAGACAAAAGTAATAATTATCACTGCGTATGGTGACTTGACAAACATTGAAAGGTGTAAAAAACTAGGAGCAGATGACGTCGTTGAAAAACCATACAACTTCGAATATTTGATGGCAATATTACGGGATACAATCATTAAGAGCCAAGACATCTCTAAAACATCGAATATGTGAGAACAAAGTGAAATATCATGTAGATTTTATCCAATGTATTCAGATAAATCAATACATTTTATGGAGGATAAAATGGGAAAGTACTTAATATACTGAATTTTACCTTGTATAAATTTTCGCAGCTTGTGTAAAAGTTGGATTCTGTACATCGCCATTGAATAGCTCTACTTTGATTTTCTCATTATCTAACAATTTAACTAACAGTGTATATTCGACAACAAAATCAGGCATTGACGTACCATTTCGTTCAGCATAAAATTCACTTCCTTCACCTACCTCCATAAGTTTATATACAACCTCTCCACTTTTCATATCTATATTTTTAAAGTCGGGAGCATTGTTCTGAACTCTTGCTAAAAGTCCTCCCTGAATCATCTCTCTGCCAAGACTTACCCTCAGAAACCTTGGATCTAATGCATCATATACGAAGGCAATAGGTTTCTTATAACCATCATCGGTACCGAGGCTTTTCGTCCCTTCAACAAACCAGTTACCGACAAGTTTTCCGTACTCGTCGAAATCAATTTTCCCACCTCTTGGCTCAATGAGTCTTTCAACATACCCATACAATTTAGTTTTCAAAGGTTCTCGAAAATAATCGAGCGGACAGACAGTATGGGCTTCAGGCATTACATATTTCTCTGGATGAAT
>JBBIRP010000250.1:0-2692 GCA_037441745.1 Ignavibacteriales bacterium | reverse complement strand
AGCGAAGAGGAAATTAATCTTACCAAGTTGGAAAGAAGGATTGCAAATTGTTGATGATTATATTATTCATAATCATTCTGTCGGAATCTTTTCAAAAATTAAATAATTTCTTCGATTACTGAATGTGATATAAACCTACCTTTTATTGATGAGTCTAATTATCGAACTAAAAGTTTTAAAAAATATCATAGGAGTAATTAACAATGAAATTTAAATTATTCCCTTTAGTATTTTTAATCTCTTTATTTCTTACAACTCCCTATTTTGGATGCGCACAATTTTGCGTCGGGATTCATGATATCAAAAAACAACAATCACAAGGGTACTTAGGTGTTGAAATTCAAGATGTAACTAAAAAGCTCAAAGAAAAGAAAAATCTTACCCTGGACAAAGGTGCTTATATTAAAAAAATTATCAAACATGGTCCCGCTGATGAAGCTGGTATACTCAAAGGAGATGTCGTTGTGAAATATGATGATAGGGCTATTGAAGATAGTCAAGATTTGACAGATGCCGTTAGGAGAACCAGACCAAAAACATTAGTTAAAATTGAAATCGTAAGGGAAGGCGAAAGAAAAATAATCCCTGTTGTGATAGGAAAGCTAAAGGGCCCCAAAGCGTTTAGCTTCAAATATAGATTTGATAGGCCAGGTTGGTTTTTTCCCCCTAAATTTCCAAAGCTACCTCACAAGTTTCATTTTCAAATCCTAGCTGAAGGAAAAACTTATGGCTTGAAAATACAAAATCTGACGAAGCAACTGGGTAAATATTTTGGAATTCCCGATGGCAAAGGTGTTCTTGTCAGTGAGGTTAAAGAAAATAGTGACGCCGAAAAAGCGGGATTTAAAGCTGGAGATGTTATAATTAAAATTAACGACCATCCGATTCACAACGTTGATGATGTCGTAGATGAATTGTATGAAAATGAAGAAGAAATCCAATTCGAGATTATTCGTGATGGGAAACAAATGAAGTTGATTTTGAAAATTGAAGATGAAGGTAATGATGAAGAAGAATCCGATGATATGTGGTTTCATTTAATTCCAAACGACATTTATATGAAAAGTTTTGATCTTTTTCAGAAAGACTTTGAGTTAGATGAGTTAAAGGATCAGTTGCTTACCTTTAATAGAAGGATTCTAAATTATATCGAAATAATTAATAAGGACATTGACTACACGATCATTGATATTTAATTTTATCAATGTCAAGAGGTTAAGGTTCAAACTTGCGGATAATTTATTTTGTTCTTGCACTTTTATCTTTTTTTATTATATTCTAAAAGCCATAAAACTAAAGACATGAAAATGTTGATTTAACATCTGAATAATAAAAAATAATCATGAAAGTTGAAGTATGAAATTTCAATCTGTTCTTACCTTAGTACTGCTAGCCACTCTTTCGCAGTACAGTAGCATCTCACAGACAAAAGATACAACGGTATTACGCCCTTATGAAGAAGTTGCAAAACAAATTATTATCGAAGGTTTAAAGTCTTGTAATTCATATTTATTTTTAAAAGACTTATCCTTGAACATCGGTTCTCGACTTGTTGGATCTCCTCAAGCTCAAAAGGCAGTAAAATGGGGAATGAAAACAATGAAAGATTTAGGATTCCAGAATGTTCGTTTGGAATCTTGCATGGTCCCACATTGGGTGAGAGGCCCGATCGAAGAAGGGACAATCATTCTGACCTCTGGCAGTGAATTGTCAATTAAAATTTGTGCACTTGGGGGGAGTATAGCAACTCCTGACGATGGGTTAACATCAGAAGTTGTAGAAGTAAGATCGTTTGATGAATTGAAATCTCTAGGAGAAAAGGTCAAAGGGAAAATTGTATTCTTCAATCGCCCCATGGATCCGACAAAGTTTAATACATTCGAAGCTTATGGTGGAGCTGTCAATCAGAGGAGTATTGGTGCAGTCGAAGCAGCAAAAGTTGGTGGAGTTGCTGCACTTGTTCGTTCGATGACATTGAGATTAGATGATGTCCCTCATACTGGTGCCATGCGATATGTAGATACGATTCAAAAAATTTCTGCTGCTGCTATAAGTACCGTAGGGGCAAATTTATTAGATAGTTTGTTGAAGATAGACCCTCATCTTAAGGTAAAAATTAGACTTTCCTGTCAAACGCTTCCTGATGTCGTATCTGCAAATGTTATTGGAGAACTGGTTGGGACTGAGAAGCCGGATGAGATCATATTAATCGGTGGTCATTTAGATAGTTGGGATAAAGGTCATGGTGCACACGATGATGGTGCAGGGTGTGCTCATTCTATAGAAGCACTACGCTTGTTGAAAACACTTGGATTAAAACCGAAACGTACGATACGAGTAGTATTGTTTATGAACGAAGAATTTGGTCTTAACGGTGGTATTGCTTATGCCAAGAGAGAACGACCTGGAGAGAAACATATATGTGCAATTGAGACTGATGCAGGCGGTTTTATCCCTCGTGGATTTGGAATAGGTGGTGATTCTGTAAAATATCAAAGCCTTGTTCGATGGTCATATCTTCTTGATCCTATTGATGCAGGACGAATTACACGCGGTGGGGGTGGTGCTGATATTTCTGAATTGGGAAAATTAGGTGTTACCACAATTGGATTAAGAGTTGATACACAGCGCTATTTTGATTATCATCATTCCGATAACGATACAATAGATAAGGTTAATGAAAGAGAGCTTG
>JBBIRP010000249.1:0-2694 GCA_037441745.1 Ignavibacteriales bacterium | reverse complement strand
GAACCCTTAATGCTCTAAATGTAATATCATCCCAGTTACCAATAGGTGTCGAAATAAGATAAAGTGTCCCAGTCATATTTTCTCATCAATTTAATATATCATTGTCCGGTATGGCCAAACCCACCAGCTCCGCGTTCAGTGCTATTTAACTTCTCAACCTCATCCCATATAACTTTTGCGATAGGGGCAATAACCAGCTGGGCAATTCGGTCGCCTCGATGGATGATAAAATCTTCATTCCCAAAATTCGATAATATGATTTTTACCTCTCCTCTATAATCAGAATCGATTGTTCCTGGTGTATTCAAAACTGTAACACCATACTTTAAAGCAAGCCCACTTCGTGGACGTATTTGTGCTTCATATCCTTGAGGTACTTCGATATAAAACCCTGTCGGAATTAAAACAGTCTTGCCTTTTTCTAAAATAATATCGTTTTCAACAGCTGCATAAATATCCATGCCAGAAGCTCCTGCAGTCGCATACGATGGCAAAGGGATATCGTTCATAGTTGAATTAACTCTTGATATTCGAACATTTAGTGTGTTTCGCTCTCGCATAATTATTATTAATTCTTATTTCAATGTCTCTCTAAAAATGTCTATTTCTCTAATTAATCTACCTTTTCAGAAAATTTGATATCACGAATCATTCTTTATATATTTATCAACTTAATTTAAAAAATTATGAAAATAATATATTTAAAAAAATATTGTATTGAACAATTTAGGAACTAACTATGTTCATAACGCTATTAATCGTTAATTTCTTGGTTGCTTTTTTAGTCTGTTTTATTATTGCTTTCATTTTTAAAACTCCTATTTCGAAAATAATCCACCGACTTGTAGTCGAGGATATTTACACTACATGGAGTAAATACATTCTATTCGCCATTTTTGTTGTTGGTATCTCTGGTGGTGTTCGGATTTGGGACTTAGAAAAATACATAACACCACAATCGAAAGATAGCTCGATTATTATTCTTACACAAGAAAGATGGATCCTCGAGTTATACCGAACTATCATAGGGACACTTCAAAGTGTCGCCTGGATGCTTTTACTATTTTTCATCTTTGCTCTGATCGCTTTTGTCATTGTAAAAGGATTAGAAATGCGAAAACATTAAAATTAGTGCTATTAGACAATAAAAAAGCCGATACTTCGTCGGCTTTTCTCTTATTTCATAATATTATTAAATCGTATTACAGGTAGAAAACGTTTTGTGATTTCATATATGCCAAACAAAACGCTTACATAAAATAAATCCCCAATTAGACTATTCCTAAAAAAGGGTATGGCAGCAGTATAACATTGCACTAAACCAGATAGATCATGAGAATACATTGGTTGCGAGGAGATCCATACACCAAAATTCGTTATAATGAAAAATATTATAGATCCAAAAACACTCGCACCTATTGTATTTCGGATGCCTTGATGCTGACGTAGCCATAAACCAAAAAATCCAATTAGAATAAAACTACCATAGACCCAAATCATAGCCGAGTGAAATCCGATGATATAATCACTAACGAGCATCGCAATGATTGGGACAAGGAATGTATGCTTCTTATCGAGATACACTGCACCAAACAATGCGAGTGCGGTAATCGGAGCAACATTTGGTGGATGTGGAATTAGACGTGATAGCGCAGCAAAAAATATTAAGGTGAATGTGAACAAATTTCTGACCATATTATTTCCTCTTACATATTGTTTATGAATAATAATCATTTTAAAATTTTCATGCAAATTATTTTAATAATTAAGAGAATATCTCAAATTCAGATATAATCCTCTACCTCTTGTAGAAAAACCTTTTATCTCGACATATTTCGTATCAAGAACATTTTCAACCTTTAAGCCGACTGTAAGGTTATGATTTATTAAGTATCTTGAATATAAATCGATCAGTGTATAGTCTGCTACCGGCGAAGTTCCTAATGCACCATATGGACCTAGTTTTGAATCATAATAAATATCTCCCCTTCTACCAACATATTTAAGATTAATTTGAAAAGATAAATAATCAAATGGTGAATAAATGATACTAAAATTTGCAGTGCTTGGACGACGAACAAGCCCGAGATACTGTGATTCTTTATTCATAAAAGCACCATTGTTGTAAACTTGCACATGGTTACCATGTGTAATCGATGTATCAATGTTAGAAGGTTTATAATTAATTTTACCATCAACTAAGCTAATGTTTCCCAGAATGTTTAGTTTATCATCGATGCGAGATCGAAAGCCAAATTCAATTCCATTCACTATTTGTTCACCTAAGTTTAAATACGTGTCTCCACGATAATCGTTTCTCGTCCAATCATTTCCTAATGTGTCCAGTCCTATGTTCTTATCCCAAAGATATACATATTCGATCATATTTTTGGTCTTTGAATGGAAATAACTGAGATTAAAATCATAATTATCTTCAAAAGATTTTTTAATACCAACTTCTATTGATTGTGATAACTCGGGCTCTAGATGATTATTTCCCCGAGTTATACCTGAAAAATTGTCCTTATTTGGTGAATAAAGTTGATACAATGATGGAGCATTAAAACCCGTCGCAACGGAAGCGAATAACATTGTCAAGGAATTAATTTTTAATTGAGGATTTATTTCATATAATAACTTGGTTCCGAATGAAGAATGAGAAATATAGCGTAATCCGAGTGCTAAAGAAATATT
>JBBIRP010000248.1:0-2718 GCA_037441745.1 Ignavibacteriales bacterium | reverse complement strand
AAAATCAAAAGAGAGGACATCGAGAATTGTTTAAATAAAATCTACGAAACGAAAAACTATAATAAAGCTTATTCAGAAGTAATTCAAACCGAAGATGGACCCAAAATAGTATTCAATATTTCGAAACAAGTTGTAATTAGTAAAATCAACTTTCGTGGTAATGAAATTGTGAAAGATGACACCATCAAGAAATGTTTGATTGAATATACGAAACAAAGTCATCAAAATTATATTCTTCGAGATGGTTTTGAAAATATATTGAAAATATATCGAAGCATGGGTTATTCGCTTGCACACATTGAGTCTGTCAACGTTGATAAGAAAACTGGTATATTATCATTTAAAATTAACGAAGGAAAGATAACAAACATAAGGTACGATGGTAATATTAAAACAAAAGATTATATATTGCGTCGTGAGTTTCCATTGAATGTCGGAGATGTTTTTAACATTGATAAGGCAAGTAAAGGAATCATTAATATAAAAAGCACGGGACTTTTTGATTATGCTTTTCTCAATGTTCGGTACGAAAATAATCAACCAGTTATAATTTTACGAGTCAAAGAGAAGAGTTCCGATTTAGTTAGGTTGGGTTTTCACGCAGATAACGAGCACGGACTTGTGAGTACCATCGAGGCGCGTGATGGAAATTTTCGTGGAGCTTGGGAAGATTTAGGAATTGTTATGCGCTATGGTTATCGAGATAGATTTGCTAGGATTGAATATACTGTAAATAGGATTTTCCATTCTTATTTTACATTCAACATAAAAGGATATTATAAATCAAGAGATATTTTCACTTATGAAACTCCCGCTACCGCAGAACGTTGGGATGCCATTGAGGCAGGGAAATATAGAGAGATAAAGTATGGTGGTAATATAATTCTCGGAAGCCATATGCAACGATTCGGAGATGTTACGATTGGATTGAGATGGGAGAGGCATAAAATTGAGCCACTCTCTGGTTTTGGTTATTCTCCGACGAGGTACATGTTCGCAAGTTTTAAACTCCAAAGTATAATAGATACCGAAGATAAATTTTCATTTCCAACTTCAGGTCTTTTGGTTCAATTGTCATTCGAGTCTGCAACAAAAAGTTTGAATAGCCAAGTAGGTTTTGGGAAAATTGAGACGGTTTATGAGAATTATATAACTTTCATAACACATCATACATTGAGATCGAGAGTGACATTTGGCTTTGCAGATAATACTTTACCTATCGCTGAGCAATTTAGTTTAGGTGGATTGAATTCCTTTATTGGATTACGTGAAGATTATGGTCGTGGGCGACAGCTTTTCTTGGTAAATTTTGAATATCGTTTTGGTTTCCCATTCAAAATAATCTTCGATACATATCTTAAACTTCGATACGATTTTGGAACAATCTCTTTGATACCGGAAGAATTAAAATTTAGTAACTTTCACCATGGAGTTGGAATCGAACTTGCACTTGATACGCCAATAGGTCCAGCATCGATTGCTGCAGGAAAGAGTTTTTTTATCCAGAGAGGTTTACCTAATTCACCATTATCCCTTGGTCCAATATTGTTTTACTTTTCAATAGGTCCAAGACTCTAGTTATATTGTTTTTAGGTCATTGAAGTATTATCTTTTTATTATGAATGCTAAATTTAAAATTCTTGATCATCCTGCTGATATTGGTATTGAAGTACATGGAGCTACGTTCGCTGAATTATTTCAGAACGCTGCTGTTGCTTTAATGTCAATCATCATCGACTTAGAAACCGTTGGATCGATGGAAACTAAACTAGTTAAGATATCAGCTATTGATAGGGAACAATTGTTAGTAAAATGGCTGTCGGAAATTTTATACTTGTATGATGGACAAGATTTTGTAAGTAATCAGTTTGAAGTAAAGGAGATAGACGATACATCGTTATTAGCCAATGTTAATGGTGAGCGTTATTCTGAAGGAAAACACAAAACGAAAATAGATGTGAAAGCAGTTACATATCATCAATTGAGAATTGAAGAAAATGAGAGTAACAAAATTGCAACCGTTTATTTTGATGTCTAAGTGGCGCAGGTTAATGTAATATTATAAGAGAAGTATAAGATGTTCCAGAGAATTGATCAATATCGTTTTCTTATTCCAAAATCATATAAGCAAGGAATGAGAATCGACGGTTTAATCTATGCTAACGATGAGATGATCAAACATATTGAAAAGGATCAAACAAAAGAACAGGTAGCCAATGTTGCAACGTTACCAGGACTTGTAGGGCGTTCGCTTGCAATGCCAGATGCTCATCAAGGATATGGTTTTTGCATTGGTGGTGTAGCCGCAGCTGATTTAGATGAAGGAATCGTATCCGCTGGAGGAGTTGGATTCGATATTAATTGTGGTGTTCGTTTACTTGCTTCTCCTTTTGAGATAGATGACGTAAAACCTAAGATAGAGCACCTCTTAAATCAACTTTTTCATAATATTCCATGTGGTACAGGACGAAAAGGTTTGCTCAAAGTTACAAAAAACGAACTTGATGATGTGTTACGAGATGGTGTTGAGTGGGCAGTGAAAAATAGGTATGGTAATGAAGAGGATATTTATCATATCGAAGAGTATGGTAAAATACCAAATGCTGATCCATCATTAGTTAGCTCACATGCAAAAGACAGAGGGCATCATCAACTTGGAACTCTTGGCTCGGGGAATCATTTCCTTGAGATCCAAGTTGTATCGGACGTATTCGATAG
>JBBIRP010000247.1:0-2727 GCA_037441745.1 Ignavibacteriales bacterium | reverse complement strand
ATAGCGGCAATTTTTGCTCGGCTGAATCCCGATAAACTCTCCTTGATTATATAATCAATACTCATAAGAGGTACCTTTTTGTATTAGAAATTGGATTCATCTCGCCAATGCACTAATTTCCACGGTGAATCTGAATTTAAACGATGAAATGATAAATTAGCATATCCATCAACTCGCTCAATATCGCCTGGATTGAATGTTACGGTTAAATTAAAACCACGTACGATTGTACATCTATTTTCCGCGGAATCTGATGAAATGATATTATTCCAGATTAAAGACAATGATTGAACACTTTGGAATAAACCATAAGTTGACCTCATTTCATCATCACGCCCCCAACTAACATCGATGCCTCTGTCATAATCTCTATAGCTAAATGTAAAACTCTGATCAATAAATGAACCATAAAGAGTTGAATCCTTAAATGCATATGCATTTCTGAAAGTATAAAATACATTTTCGATAATCCTTAAATCCGAAGACGATTGTGAAATTAGATTAAAATCTAATCCAGGAGCGAAAGGATTCTTGCAGCTTAAGTTCATCATGATAACTATACTCATCACGATGTATAAATACCAATTTTTTACCATCGGTTCTTCAATAGAAATTATATTTAAGATAACTCCACGTCGAGTCCGTTGTCGTTTTTTCATCTACCCATTTATAAATCGACCATAATTGTCGAGAGTCTATTTCAAGATAAAGACGCATATATCCATGTACCTGTTTTGTAACGTTTGATTTTTTGTGTGGATATAATAAATCGTATTCCATTGAAAACTCTGTCGAGGTTGATGTTCTGTTTTCTTGTTTGAGTTTCAGAAAATTTAAATAAGGCGGAGTTGTCGATGGTTTTCTCAAATTTTGGAAATATCGCCTTTCATCTTCAATTCCCCAATTCTGAAATGTTCCCTGAAAATCGGCAGATGGTTGAAATATAAATGTGTTATTAGTAACATTTGAATCTATAAAACAGCGTATGTAATTATTAATATTATATTCCAATATAGATGATTTAAAATTTTCTAAAACAATTTCGGGTGTTACAGGAGGTTGGAAGTTTGAAGTAACTTGATTGGGAGATTGAGGATCTCGAGTGCGAAATAAATCGCATCCCAACAAATTTAATAGAAGAAACAACAAAATAAATTTCCTAACCATATTAAACTGCAACGCGACCTTCAATTGCACGTGTTAAAGTCGCTTCATCGGCAAATTCCAAATCCCCACCAATCGGAATACCACGAGCGAGTCTAGTTACTTTGATACCCAGAGGTTTCAATAATCGAGATAAATAGATTGTTGTCGCTTCTCCTTCAATATCTGGATTTAATGCAAGGATGATCTCATCGATACCCGGTTTAATACGTGCAAGTAATTCTTTAACTTTTAAATCATCCGGTCCGATCCCTTCGAGTGGAGAAAGTGAACCGCCAAGAACATGATATAATCCCTTGTAATCGTTTGTCTTTTCAATCGCAAGTACATCGTTTGGTTCTTCAACAACACAAATAGTGCTTGTCTCCCTCTTTCCGCTACTGCAGATTCCACACGGATCAGTTTCCGTAAAATTCCAGCAAACAGAACAATATCTCATCTTCTCTTTAACGTTTACCAAAGCTTGTGCAATTTTATTTACGTCATCTTTTGGCAATTTCAATATATACATCGCCAACCTCTGTGCCGATTTTCGCCCAATCCCTGGTAGTTGAGAAAATTCATCTATCAACTGATTTAGTGATTCTGATAAAATCATTATTTCTTTGACATCAAATTATTTTACATCCCGGAAAAATTTAGTCCTGGTATATTTGGTATCATTCCCGCCGTCGCTTTTCGCATTTCTTCCTGAGCCATCTTCTGAGACTCGTCTAATGCTTTATTTACAGCAGCTACAATTAAATCTTCTAACATATCAGCTTCTTCAGGATTGATTACTTCCTTTTCGATCTGTATTTTGACGATTTGTTGCTTCCCATTAACAGTTGCTTTAACCATACCGCCACCTGCTTCGGCAGTGATTGTTTTATTTTCCAACTCTGCTTGTACTTGAGCCATTTTCTCTTGCATTTTCTGGACTTGTTTCATCATCCCTTGCATATTTGGTATACCCATTTTTACATTTTCCTTAAAAATTTATTATCTTGTAATTGAAATTAATAAAAATTTATAATGCAATATATCTTTTTTTATTTGGAAAATCAATACTTTGGATTTATTCAATGAACCAGGTTGTAATAAAAATTAGGATCAAATAGAATTTTTAAAAAGTCTCTCTCCTTGACTTTCTTTATGAAATACATTAACTTTTAATACAATTCACTTTAAATCTATTGATTCAAGAGGAAATTTTGAATGTGACTTCCAATCGGATGAAGATTATACCTTCTGAAGATATCAAAATTCAAAGCAAACTGAAACAAAGCGGTGACATCCCCGTTCATATTGCTGTGATTATGGATGGTAATGGCCGTTGGGCTAAGAAGCGCAATCTGCCTAGAATTGCAGGTCACAAAGAAGGCGTTGAATCAGTAAGAGATATCGTTGAAGCCTGTGGACAACTCGGTGTAAAATACCTCACACTCTATGCATTTTCTACTGAAAATTGGAGACGACCAAAAGACGAAGTCTCGATGCTAATGCGACTTTTAATGAGAGCACTTCGAGATGAAACAGACCGGTTGTATAGACACAATGTGTCTGTTCATAGATCGGAAGAGC
>JBBIRP010000246.1:0-2732 GCA_037441745.1 Ignavibacteriales bacterium | reverse complement strand
TTAAAAGTGAAGAAAGGAATAGATAAATCTGCGATGGAAAGGCTAATGAACTATGATTGGCCCGGAAATGTTCGAGAACTTGAAAATGTTTTAGAGAGTGCGGTCATTTTATCCTCGGGAGATACCATAAACGTTGAGGATATTATCTTACCTAAGATTTCTAAAGTGTCAAGAATAGAGGCATCAAAAATATCGGATTACATTGAAAACGAGTTATCATTAAAAGAACTCGAACGCATCCATATTGCCGAAGTAATGAAAAAGGTCAATAATGATAAAAAAGTTGCCGCAAAAATTCTTGGTATCAGTTTGAAAACACTATATACAAAAATCGCTCAGTACAATCTAAGTTAAACAATTGTACTTATATAATCTAGCAAAACATATTGTTAATACAACGAAAATATTTTTTCAGTCAATTTAATAAACTGTGTTTGTTACACAGGACTAATTTTACTATATTCAGAGAACTTGTTCTTCTGTATCATTAAAAAATACATGCATTTTAAAAAGAGAACACATAATTGTGGTGAATTACGAAAAGAGAACGTAAGTGAATTTGTGACACTGAATGGGTGGGTCGATTCACAACGTAATTTAGGAGGTTTGGTATTTGTAGTTGTACGCGATCGGTATGGAAAAACACAAGTTGTGTTCAATCCGAAAGCTAATCAAGAATTACATCAAAAAGCGAGTGAACTTAGAAATGAGGACGTCATTTCGGTAAGCGGTAAAGTAGAATTGCGACCACAAGGTATGGCAAACCCTTCGATGCCCACAGGTGAAATTGATGTGATAGCTGAAGAATTATTAATTCTTAATCGTGCTGACACATTGCCTTTTTTAATTGACGAGGATGTAAAAGCCACAGAAGAAACAAGACTACAATATCGTTACCTCGATTTACGACGAAAATCTTTGCAAAGGAATCTTATCGCGAGGCATCAAATGTATCTTATAACAAGGAAATATTTTGATGAATTGGGATTCATCGAAATTGAAACACCAATCTTAATGAAGAGTACTCCCGAAGGTGCACGTGATTACTTAGTACCAAGTAGAATTCATCATGGAAAGTTTTATGCGCTTCCACAATCGCCGCAAACATATAAGCAGCTCCTGATGGTTGCTGGTATGGATCGATATTTCCAAATTGTAAAATGTTTTCGCGATGAAGATTTAAGGGCAGACCGTCAGCCCGAATTTACACAAATAGATGTTGAGATGTCATTCATAGACGAAGAAGATGTTATGAACGTTGCCGAAGGATTAATGAAAAGATTATTCAAAGAGATTAAAGGTATTGATATCCGAACTCCATTCCAAAGATTAACTTACAAAGAAGCTGTTGAAACTTATGGTTCAGATAAACCGGATCTAAGATTTAATTTAAAACTTACAAACATTAGTGAGTTGGTAAAAAATTCTGGTTTCAAAGTATTTAGTGAGATGATTATAAAAGGGGGAGTGGTAGCGGGATTTACTGTTCCCAAATGTGCTAATTATACTCGCAGTCAACTTGACGGATTAACTGAGTTTGTGAAGAAACTTGGTGTAGGTGGATTAGTATGGATTAAAGTTACAGAAAAAGGTGTAGAATCACCGATCGAAAAATTTGTTGGAAAAGAAATCCTCGATTCAATAAGAGAGCAGATGGAAGCTGATAATGGAGATTTGATATTGTTAATTTCTGATTTGTGGATGAAAGCATACACAACACTCGGCTCGCTGCGTGTCGAGATGGCAAAGCGACTTGAACTCATAGACGAAAATAAAGTTAGTTTATTATGGGTCACTGATTTTCCTATGTTTGAATATGATGAAACCGAAAAGAGATATGTTGCTGTACATCATCCGTTCACATCTCCAAAGATAGAAGATATACAATTATTAGATTCTGAACCCATAAAAGCGAAAGCTCGTGCTTATGATTTAGTTTTAAACGGAAATGAAATTGCAGGCGGGAGTGTTCGCATACATGATAGAGAGTTGCAGAGCAAGGTATTCAGATTGCTCGGGATCGATGAAGAACAAGCAAAGAATAAATTCGGATTTCTGCTCGAAGCATTCAGATACGGCGCACCACCACACGGCGGAATAGCATTCGGATTTGATAGGATTTGCATGTTGTTATGCGGTGAAAAATCTATCCGTGATGTGATTGCATTTCCGAAAACAACAAGTGCTATGTCGTTAATGGATGAGTCGCCATCTGAAGTTGATCAAGGACAGTTAGAAGAGTTGCATATAAAAATTGTATAAAATTATTTTGATATTTTCAATGATGAAAACAGAATCAATCTCTAATTTAAATGATTCTATAAATCTGAAATGCGAAAAGGGAAGAATGGCATTCGGGTTTAAGAATGAAATATAAAATTTAATTGTCAAACAGATCAATAGAAAGGAAAATTATGGTTGGAATTGTAGGTTACGGTGCATATCTGCCAAGATATCGCATAAAGGCAGAAACAATTGCTAAACAGTGGGGGATGGATGCAAACTCAATAATTAGAGGTTTGCAATTAAATGAAAAAACTGTTCCTGGACAAGACGAAGATACAATAACAATTTCAGTTGCAGCAGCAAAGAATGCATTAAAGCGCGCACAAATTGATCCGCAAGATATTGGTGCGGTTTATATTGGCTCTGAGTCTCATCCCTACGCTGTTAAACCGAGCGGTGCAACTTTAATAGATGCACTCTGGATTGGTCCACATGTTCATGTTGCA
>JBBIRP010000245.1:499-2741 GCA_037441745.1 Ignavibacteriales bacterium | reverse complement strand
CAATTGAATCTGAAGAATCAAAAAAGATAAATCAATTACTAATAGATTTTTCGATAAGTTTGCGGACTGGGCAAAAGCTACTAAGTTTCGATACGTACCAAACAAATGCAAGAAAAAAACAAGACCCCGGAATAGATAAATCGGTTGTGAGCAGGGAAGAGAAAATAAAGCTGAACGATCTTCTTCAAAAATTAGCAGCCAAAGTTGACTTGCAATCGTTGGCTAATGGTTCGCTGCAAAATTTTATTAGCTCGCTTGATAAAATACGTCAACAATTAAAACCAATAAGTGAATTTGCAAAGAAATATACCTTATTTTTCGATGCAAATGCGCATATTGATGCAGCATGGTTATGGCGTGAACGAGAAACTGTTGAGGTTTGTAAAAATACTTTCACATCGGTTTTAAATATGATGGATACAAGACCCGATTTTACATATACACAATCATCGGCGGCTTATTATGATTGGATGGAAAAGCTTTACCCCGAAGTATTTCAGCGAATGATATCTCGTGTAAAAGATAACCGCTGGGAAATAATTGGAGGAATGTGGATAGAACCCGATTGTAACTTACCGAGCGGAGAATCGTGGATGAGACATTTACTTTATGCAAAGCGTTATTTTAAACAAAAATTTGGTATAGATGTGAAAATCGGTTGGAATCCAGATTCATTCGGATATAATTGGAACATGCCTCAATTTTATGTGAATGCTGGAATAGATGCGTTCGTGACACAAAAAATTGGTTGGAACGAGAGAAATGTATTTCCATATCGTGTATTTTGGTGGGAAAGCCCAGACGGATCAAAAGTGCTAAGCTATTTCCCTTTTGATTATGTTAATACAGTTGATGATCCATATCGGCTTGTGGATTGGTTGAGACAATTCGATGCAAACACAGGTCTTACAAAAATGATGATCCTTTTTGGTGTAGGTGATCATGGAGGGGGACCATCTAACGAGATGATATATAGAATTGAACATTTGAAAACACTTGATATATATCCCTCCATTGAATATGGTACCACCACTCAATATTTAGAATGGTTGAAAACACAAAATATTTCTACATTACCATTATGGAAAGATGAACTTTATCTTGAATACCATCAAGGTACCTACACAACGCAAGCGAAAATAAAAGAGTGGAATCGCAAGAGCGAAGTTTTATTAACGAACGCTGAAAAGTTTTCTTCTCTTGCCTCTATGTTTGGTGGTAAGTACAACGCTCCTGATCTCGAAGAAGCATGGAAAAATGTTTTGTTCAATCAATTTCATGATATTCTCCCGGGGTCGAGTATTCGAGAAGTATATATAGACGCACCTGAAAGATATAAACAATCGGAGGCAATTGGATCATTTGAATTGAAAAAATCTTTATCTCATCTTTCTAAATTAGTTAATACATCGATAGTTAAAAAGGGTGAACCAATTCTTGTGTTCAATCCGCTGTCATGGAATCGCACCGACATTGTCACGATTCATTTGACCGAAGGCGATAGCAATTACTACTCGATATTTGATGTAAGTGGAAAAGAGATCCCAACTCAGATCATTCAAAAAGATAAATATCATAGAGAAATCATTTTTAAAGCAGAAAACGTTCCTTCGATTGGATACAAGCTTTATGAATTACGTAAACAAAGGCCATTGTTTGAAAAATCTCATCTTGTTGTAACGCCAACCAAAATAGAGAATGAGTTCTTTACAGTTACAATAGATCCCGATAATGGTTTTGTGAAAAGTATCATTGATAAAAGAAACAGAAGGCAAGTATTAACTGGTTTGGGGAACGAACTCCAACTACTTGAAGATAAACCATCAGCGTGGGATGCATGGAATATCGGTCTTACGGGAGTAAAATATCCAATTCAATTTCGAAAGACAGAGATTGTAGAGCATGGACCTGTTCGTGCGATATTGAGAGTTGAGCTTGATTATTTAAAGCCAGGAGTAAAAAAAGAATTTCCAACACAAGAATATCCGAGCACTTTTTTTACACAAGATATAATTTTGTATGATGGTATAGATTTAATTGATTTTAATACAAATGTCGATTGGTGGGAAAATAAAACTATGCTGAAAGTTGCTTTTCCTGTTGCGGTGAATGACACATTGGCAACATATGAGATTCCTTATGGAACGATAAACCGCTCAACACAATGGCGAGATAACTGGGATAGTGCAAAAGTTGAAGTACCTGCTCAGCGTTGGGCTGACCTTTCGCAAGAAGATTTTGG
>JBBIRP010000245.1:0-489 GCA_037441745.1 Ignavibacteriales bacterium | reverse complement strand
AATTCAAAGTACGGTTATGATATAAAAGGAAATGTAATGCGATTATCGTTGCTTCGTTCGCCATTGTGGCCCGATCCGACTGCGGATAGAGGTAAACATTTGATTCAATATGCTCTCTATCCACATTCAGGTGATTGGCGAAATTCCCAAACAGTTCGAAAGGGGTACGAGTATAATAACCCAATGATTGCTTTTTTCAGTGAAAAGCACAAAGGTAAGCTTTCTATGATGCATTCATTTGTTCAATTGGAGCCAGAATATCTTGTACTGACGACAATTAAAAAAGCAGAGGACATTGATGCTTGGATATTTCAATGGTATGATGGATATGGTAAAGAATCTGAAGCCGTGTTGACACTCCCGCAAGTTCCACAAAAGGTATTCATGTCTAACTTTTTAGAGCAAGATATTACTCCAATAATGTTTGAAAAGAATGTCATAAGAACAAAAACTAAGAAAAATAGTGTTGTAACACTGAAAGTATATTAT
>JBBIRP010000244.1:0-2741 GCA_037441745.1 Ignavibacteriales bacterium | reverse complement strand
AGATCTCCCATGAATACTTTGTTCGTACTCATATACAATTTGGGAATGGCACTTTGAACATGTTTCTGGTATATTAAGTTTATTTATTTTAGCTCTTGGGTCTAACCCTTTTTTCATCTCGTGACTCCCATGGCAATCAACGCAATTTGCTGCTTTTGCATTCCCGTGTAGTAGTGAATAACCATGAATGCTTTTTTCATAGGCAGCAATAAAACCAGCTGTGGGAGATGTTCTCGAACTAACTTCAGGATTATCAAGATGACATGAAAGGCAAATTTTCTCTTGTTCTTTTTTATAAGTTAAAGAATCGCGGATCAAATTAAGATTTGATATTTCGTGACGATGACAAGTCAAACAATTTGGTGCATCTTTTACTCCCCTTGCTAATGCACGCCCATGTTCAGAAGAATCATATTTCTCCTTTATATCAAAATGACACTCGCCGCAAGCTTCTGATATCGTTGACTCGTGAAATTTTGATTGAGGTGATTTTGTTGAAATCGTATTATGTTTACCATGACAATCTATACAAGGTATTGATGGTATTTGACCTAATGAAATTGCTTTATTTAATTGAGGATGAAATACATGCTTTGAGGGTACGTCACTATGACATTTCAGGCAATTGACAGGCTGAATTTTTTCTCGATGAGGTATATTTTCTGAATTAAATTCATCATGGCAAATAGTACAATTAAATTGTTTATGAACTGATTTATCGAAATCAATTTTATTGACAAAAAGAGATGTAGTTTTCCCATTTTTTTCTGTTGTAAGTGATGGATCATTATGGCATGTCAGGCATTCTTTATTGGACTGTGCCTTTAGCGGTGAATATAGAAATAAAATTTTAAAAATAAATGTGATAAATAAAACCCGCCAACAAGGGAATAAATACTTTTCTGATTTGTCGGCGGGTTTCATAAATTCATTCAACATCACCAACCGATTACTTCTTGATTGGATGTTTTATTTTGGCCCACATCTCTTTGAATTTAAATTCTTTGTAAAAGGGACTCTTATCATTATGACATGTTTTACAATGTTTTTCGATGGCAGCTTCGTCTTTGAATTCTGTTAGACCAGCTGCTATTGCCTTTGCTTTATCTTTCATTATAGTCATGTTCTGATAAGCTGAACCGGCTCCATGACAGTTTTCACATTGAACACCATCTTTTACATCAAATGTTTTATCAAGGAGTTTAGCATCGGCGGTAATGGTATGGCAAGCCAGACATTCTGGTGATTCAGAAGCAGGTTTTTTTAGTCCTTTTTCTTTTGCAACTTTTGCTGCGGCATCAGACGTCAATGTGATGTATGCTTTAGCATGTTTAGATTCACTCCAAATTTTAAACTGATTTCCCTTTGCATCTGATTTATGACACATTGAGCACTTCTTTACACCGATATATTTATTATCGGCTGCCGCTCCAGGCACAGTAAAGAAAAAGAGAAGTGTAACAAATAACAGACTTACAATTATATATTTCATTGTTAATCCTTGATTGTTAAACATAGTTGAATTAAATATTTTATTTTTCATTTGTTTTCGATTTTATGTGTAGTTGTTCATCAACATCTTCTTGTTCCATCAGTATTAACTGTAGTTTTTCTGGTTTAACCGTAAGCACAGGTATTGGAGAATATCGTACAACCTTTTCAGCAACACTTCCCATTAGCATATGAGATATCCCCGTTCTTCCGTGTGTAGAGATTACAATTAAATCTACATTTTTCTGTTGAGCATATTTTACAATCTCAGAATAGGGCTCTCCGATACGAACTGCTGTCTCAACGTTCGTAATAGTCTCTAAATAATCATCAACGATATTATCTAATTTTTTTATCGCTTCTTTTTTAATTTCCGAAATTAATTCATGGGCATTTTTATTTTTTGTTTTTATCTTTCTTATCTTCGCTCTATCGATGATGTGCAGTAAATATAATTGTAAATCTTCGGATTTAAAAATTGATAATGCATATTCTATTGATTCAAAAGATAGTTTCGAAAAATCCGTCGGAGTCAATATTCTTTTTAGTAGCCTTTTAGGCATTTTGGATCTAATTTATTTAAGTGTTCATAAAAATTATTACAAAGTTCATACCATAAAAGTTTTTAGAAAATATAATTTTTTCTGCTATTTTTGGATATTTAAATCTCAAATGTGAGAATTTTGTAGCGTTTTAAACCTATTCTTGTTCTATACGGAGATCTTTTATTCGTCTATATAATGTTGGTAAACTTATTCTCAATGCTTGAGCGGTACTCTCTTTGTTAAAATTATGTTTTCTAAGCTCCGAAAGGATATACTGACGTTCCAGGTTATTCATAGCCGCTTGTAACGAGTTATAGTGTTCGGCGATTTTGATATTTTTATCTGAGTTAAAAATTTCTGGTAGCTCATTAATAGTTATGAGTTTATCATTGCAAAAAATAACCGCTCTTTCAATTACGTTTTCAAGTTCACGAATCTCTCCTTTCCACTCGTACTGCATAAGCTTTTGCATGACACTGTTGTCTACTCCTTGTATATCTTTTCTCATTTCTTGGCGGAACTTTTTTACGAAATGGTCAACAAGTAGAGGAATATCTTCTTTTCGTTCAGCCAATGAGGGTAGCTTGATATCAACAACGTTCAGACGATAATACAAGTCTTCTCTGAAGCGGCCCTCGGCAACTTCTTTTTGTAAATCACGATTAGTGGCTGCTATGAATCGAACATCAATAGGAATTGGTAGGG
>JBBIRP010000243.1:0-2791 GCA_037441745.1 Ignavibacteriales bacterium | reverse complement strand
TTGATGGAAAGTCAGTCGTATGTTTTACCAATATTTATACTCATAGGTATTACAAGCTTATGGGTGCTTATTAGATTTTTTAAAGGAGTATCAATCATTTATGATGTGCGTCCAATCAGAATTTATTTTATTGGGTTTTTGGTGATCATTATGATTTATATCGCTATTTACGGTTATCTTGATTACACACAGTCGCTGACAATGTATCTCAAATATTTAATCCAGACAATGAGTTCTTAAATGTATCTATCGAAACTGGAAATTATAGGTTTTAAATCGTTTGCCCAACGACTTAATATCGGTTTTGATGCCGGCATTACTGCTATTGTTGGTCCAAATGGTTGTGGAAAAACGAATATCGTGGATGCAATAAGATGGGTGCTGGGCGAACAGAGGTACAGCACTCTTCGTAGCGATAAGATGGAGGATGTAATTTTTAATGGTACAAAAAATCGTAAACCTCTGGGTCTTGCCGAAGTTTCGCTTACTATTGAAAATACAAAAGGAATTCTTCCGGCCGATTATTCAGAGGTTACCATAACAAGGCGCGTTTTTCGTTCAGGCGAAAGTGAATATCTACTCAATAAAGTTCCGTGCCGTTTAAAAGATATTGTTGATCTTTTCATCGACACAGGTATGGGAAGCGATGCTTATTCTGTAATCGAGCTGAAGATGGTCGAAATAATTCTATCAGATAAGGCAGACGAGCGAAGAAAATTATTTGAAGAAGCTGCGGGTGTGACTAAATATAAATTGAACCGTAAAGCAGCTGTAAGAAAATTAGAAGACGTGCAACAAGACTTAACTCGCGTAAATGATATCGTTAAAGAAGTTCAAAAAACAGTAAGCTTGCTCGAAAGGCAAGCCAAGAAAGCAGAGCAATATAGTGAAGTATCCAATAGGTTAAAGGCTCTAGAAATTGATCTTCTAGAGAGAGAATATGCATATCTCAACGAAAAATTAAAACCCTTACAGGAAAAATACTCAATAGCGTTGGCAGACAAAACAAAAATAGACGGTATTCTGCAGAGTAAGGAAAAAGAAACTGAACAGCTTCGGAATAATCTTATTGAAATTGAAAAGCAATTAAGTGATGTTCAAAAAGCTGTATCTCAAAAATTTAATGAACTGCATCATATTGAGGAAAAGATTATAGTTGCGCAAGAAAGAAGAAATGCCTTAATCTCTAATATCGAGCGGTATAATTTGGAAAAAGCTGATTTAATTTCTCAACGTGAATCTCTTTCCGTCGAAAAAGAAACATTATATAATAAAAAGCAGAGTGTTACTTCTGAGCTGGAAGGAATAGAGAAATTATTTAATAATGAGAAAGAAGAATATTCAAAACTCACTAAGCAAGTAGATATAAAGAAAGTTGAAGTTGATGACTTAAAAAATAGAGTTTTGACTTTGGCTCATAAAATAGTTGACAAGCGTGGAGATCAAGATCGGGTAAAATCTCGGATTGAAAATCTTAAAGGAAGAATTGACCGTGCGGAAGAGGATACGACACTTTATAAAGGTGATATAAAACGCGCTGAAGAACAAATTAAGCAACTTACTCTTCAGGATAAAGAATTGAGAAAACGCTTAGCTGAAGCTGAAGTTCAATTATTCAACAAACAAAAAATTAAAGATGAACTTGAAAAAGACATCGATGGTCTCCGCAAACGCAGCGTTGAACTTGCTCATGAAATTGATAGAAGGATTTCAAAGATTGAATTCTTGCAACGGATGTTAGATGGGCAAGAAGGATTTTTTGAGGGGACAAAATATTTCTTAAAGAATGAAAAATGGAAAAAGAAGAACATTATTACCGTCGGAGATATTATTAAATCAGATGAAAAGTATCGGCTTGCCCTTGATGCAGCGTTAGCCGAAATGGCTAATATACTTATTGTCGAAAACATTGATGACGGATTCGCAGCAATCGAAGAGTTGAAAGCAGCAGATAAAGGTAAATCAAGCTTTATTTGCTTGCAATGGGTCCCCAAAATTTGTCACAATAGAAAAACTAAAAAAGGTAATGCGATTAGGTGGGCAGTAAGTGTAGTACATTGTGACTCGATATATCAGTCACTCATAAATTTCTTGCTTGATGATGTTGTAATTGTGGAATCATTGCAAGAAGCTAAAGAAATTTTATCGTCGACTATTGGCATCCGATGTGTCACGTTAGATGGTCAAATGATTTCTAGCTCGGGTTTTTTATATGGTGGTAGTCGAAAAGTAGATGAAGGTAGTTTTATAAATAAAAAAGCAAAGATAGTAGAGCTTGACAAAGAAATTGAGGCACTTGAATTAGAAAATCAAAAGGTCACTGCTGAACAGCAGGCACTTCAGGTGAAGTTAGGGAAGTTAGGACTTGATATTGATCGTAGAGCTGTCAAGGAAATTGAGAAAGACGCGACAAAGATCGAGATGCGAATTGCTCAACTTGAGTTTGAAAAGAAACGTGCAAATGATGGAATAGAGAGAAACGACATTGAAACAATAGAGTTAAAAGAAGAGATTCTGGGTTTGCAAAAAGAGTATGAAGATTTAGTAAAGGAATTAAAAAAACTCGACGATAATAAGATAAAATTAGAAACTCAAACCAATACTTCGATAAACGAACTTGAATTATCAGAATCCCGGTTGAATGATAAAACAAAAGTAGTTAATGATCTCGAAATCAAGGTTATAACAACGCGAGGCTATATAAAAAATCTGGAAAAGGATCTCGAGCGAATCGATGCTAGATGCAATGATATTGACGTTACACTTGAGCGCCGACAAAAAGAAATTGAAC
>JBBIRP010000242.1:0-2796 GCA_037441745.1 Ignavibacteriales bacterium | reverse complement strand
TAACGTCTGTAAAAACGACGTATGTCGTTTTTATAGCTTTTAGTTTATTAATCATTTAATTCCTTTCGGTTTTCGTTTTCTTTGAATATAATCTTATTTCCAAGAAAATCAAGTGGACTTCTTATCGATCCAATTCGCTTTTTACTTACATGTGTATAAACCTCTGTCGTTTTTACACTCTTATGACCTAACAACTCTTGAATATATCTCAAATCTATACCCTGCTCTAAAAGATGCGTCGCAAATGAATGTCGTAATGTATGCATCGAAACTCTTTTCGTTATTCCTGCATCTTTTACCGCTTTTTCCAGAACATGCTGTATGCTTCTTGCCGATAAATGATAATTCGGCTTAGCACCTGGGAATAACCACCCCGATGTTCCTATATTATATTCTATCCAATACCTATGCAGTGTATCTATAACCATCGTGGATAATAATGTAAATCTATCCTTCTTCCCCTTTGCACCGTGAATATGTATCATATTTCTTTCAATATCAAAATCTTCAACCTTCAAACCTACAACTTCACTAACACGTAATCCGCTTGCATAGGTAAGCATTAGCATAGTCCGATGTTTTAAATTATTAACTACACTGAATATTCTTATCACTTCATCTTCGTTCAGTACATCTGGTAATTTCTTTTCTTTCTGTGGACGCGGTAATTTACCAATCACAAATGGTTTATCATATAACTCTACATAAAGAAACCGCAACGCATTGAATACCTGATTAACTGAACTTGCTGCATAATTTTCTTCATTAATCAAATAAATGAGATACTTCCGTATATCTTCCTCTTCGACTTCGCGTGGATTTTTGGGCTTTATATATTCTGCAAATGATCTTAAACAACTTATGTATGATTTTATTGTTTTATTACTATAATTTTTTAATCTCATTGTTTGCTGAAGTTGATTAAGATCTTCCTGAAAAGATTGGCTTACTAGTAAATTATTTAATTCAGGAGCTATGGTTATCCTATTTCCTCTAAATACATTTTTAATTTGCTCTAAATTATCCTTTACTAAAGGAACGCTCCAATATTTTTCTTTTGGATGCCAGCGATAACCTGAGATCTTCTTAACTTCATCTATATAATTTTTATTGTATGGAAACTTTATACCAATTCTATCCATCGAAGAAACATTAATACTTACAATACTATTTTTATTTGACGTCACTACACTATTCCGTTATAATGCTCTTTACACAGCTCCGCCCTGTCAGTCACATTACATGCACCGACCAGGGTTTTTACAAAAAAACTTATATCTTTACATTATATTACTAAGTTACTACTGGTACTAATAATCTCACGTACCTACTGTCTATTTCTACCACCAACGAATACTCTATAGGTTCTATCCTTATTCCTACTCTACATCTATTATCACTCATTACAACCCTTCCTCTGCGACCTGCAAATATTCCTTCAACTATCTCTACTTCTTCGTTTCCTTTATATTCATTGGTCGAGACTAATTCTACTTCTTTACACTTTTCCGCTTTTTTCAACAATTCAATATCTTCATCCCTTATAACTGCAATTTGCCCATTAAACTTTACTACATATGCAATTCCATCGATAGTGAATATCTTTAAAGATTGAGTAGGATTTGGACGTGCGAATACATAAGATGGAATGAGTGGAACGTCTACTAATTTAATTCGATCGCTCCACCGGTGATATTCTTTCTTCAAAGGAACATACGCTTCTATACCCATCAGCTCTAATTGACTTTGCACTCGTTTCTCGTGCCGAGCTTTTGTATAGATAGCGATCCATTTATTTTCTAAACGATGAGTCTTATTGAATCTGTTCATCGTCAGATTATTTATTGAGTCCATATCCCCACAAGAAAAGCTTTCCCGATTGATATTAAAACAATCCCAATTAATGATTAGATAGTGAATTAATGAATGGGTAAATTTACTAAAATCAAAAATAAAAGTCAAGTATTTTTTCCAAAAAAATTTATGATTTATAGATTTTTTCTTGTAACAAAGAAACATCAATTATCTTTAATTTTTAAAAATTTTTAAAGAATTTTATCAGCTCGAATTTCAAATGAACCAATTTTTCCAATTAATTTTTTGAATATTTAAATCATAATATTTATTATACAGTAACTATGATAGCGGTTAAAGAAATTGAGAGAAGAAGAGATATTCTATACGAAAAATTAAAGAATTGTGATTTGTGTCCCTGGCATTGTAAAGTAAATCGGCTCTCAAAACAAATTGGGAAATGTCGTTCACTCGGTAAAGCAATAGTTTCAAGTACTTCACAACACTTCGGTGAAGAGCTACCACTTGTTGGCTCGAATGGTTCAGGTACAATATTCTTTACCAATTGCAATATGTTCTGCATTTATTGTCAAAATTATTAGATTAGTCGTTTACAACATGGTAGAGAAATTGAAGATTATCAACTTGCAAAAATAATGCTTCATCTTCAAGAACTTGGATGTCATAATATCAATCTTGTATCACCAACTCACTTTGTGCCTCAGATTGTTTCAGCTATTAAGATTGCAATCGAGAAATCATTATCGATACCAATAGTCTATAACTCGGGCGGATACGAATCACTCGATACCTTAAAGTTCCTAGAAGGTATTATCGATATCTACATGCCAGATATGAAGTATGCCGATGAGCGCATCGCCTACACCGCGAATGAATCGCCGCCGATCGCCGCATCGCTGAGCGCCTTCGACCTCGAGCTGCCGGCGTGGCTGCTCGCGCTCGCGCCGGGGGCGCTCGCGCTGTGGTGTCTGGGACTCGCGC
>JBBIRP010000241.1:0-2806 GCA_037441745.1 Ignavibacteriales bacterium | reverse complement strand
AGAAATATCAGAAAATAGAATCAGAAGAAATAGGCTCCGGCAAACATGATGAATTTCATAAAATGTTGGGTACACTTAAAAGTATTTATTTAAAATAATAAATTGTGTATTATAAGATATAAAATTATTATAAATTATCATCGGGATTGGAAATATTCTCGAATTCATCAGAAATGTAGTTTTAACAAAATTATCTAGCAAACTGTAGCAACGCTTATTGGCCATGTGGAATCAGCGGGTTACAAATCAGTAGAATGGAATGCTTCTGTATTGGCGGGCGGCATTTACATTTATTGTCTGGAAGCGACCAGTGTATCAGATCAGGGTAGAACATTTACACAGGTGAAGAAGATGGTTTTGGTGAGATAAGAATACAGATTATTTGAACGATTTTGTCTTATCTTTCTAATTTTTAAGGTGTGTGCCCGGCTACCAATTCTTGTGGATGTTGGGTGCACAAAATTTTATATCTTTTTGGAACTCATAGAGATGGATAAAAATTATTTTCCCACTTCAGATTAATCTAAGTGTACGAAAAAACGAGGTTAATTCTTTTTAAAAAGCGGCTTGAAGCTAGCGTGGTTATTAATCGCGATTCGCCCGATCCTTCGGTATACTCAGGTCAGGGTCCAACTTTTTCAGACCTTGCTGTTACAATAAAATAAAAATTCCCCAGATAAACGGGGAAATTTTTACTTTGTAGCGGGGGTAGGACTTGAACCTACAGCCTTTGGGTTATGAGCCCAACGAGCTACCAATTGCTCCACCCCGCGATCAGATAATTAAAATATACAAAAAATGAACTGGCAAAGCAAACTATCTCAACCAATCATTCGATCTATACCATTTGATTGTATCCTCTATTCCTTCTCTTATAGTGAAAGTTTCTGAATATCCTAATTCTTTTTTTGCTTTCTCTATACTACAAGTCCAATACCTTTGTGTTATGTCCTTAGCTTTTTCTATATTTAAAAGTGCAGGCTTTGTTCCAAAGTAAGATAAAAATTCTGATAAGCCAGCGATAACATAAACTACCCAATTTGGAATACGAATTCGAATGACGTTTTTATTCAATATTCCTGACGTTATATCACCAAGCTCCCTCCAGTTGTAGTATCTTTCGCTGGAAATAAAATAAGTATTTCCAACTGCGTTACGTTTCTCACCACAAAGAATTATTCCATTTACCAAATCCTTCACGTGGACAAGGCTTACATACGTATCACTAAAGCCGATCATCGGTTGTATGCCTTTATTCATAGTATTAAAAAATTCAAAGACGTCTCTATCTCTGGGTCCGTAAACTGCCGGCGGGCGTACAATCGTGATGGGTAATTGGTTCATCAGTTTCAAGCATTCTTTTTCCGCTTCCATCTTGCTAATACCATAAGTCGTAATTGGATGAAATGGTGTGTTCTCGTCGATCGGTTTTCCGTTTAAACTTGGACCTACCGCAGCTTGACTGCTTATGTGAACAAACCGGGAAATGTTGACATTTGCTTCGAGGATTGCTTCGAGCAAATTTTTTGTTGGTATATGATTTCCCTCAAAATAACCTAGTTTTGTTTTTGATTTCGTTACACCAGCTGCATGATATACTATATCTATGTTTTCAACCGCTTTATGAAGAATTTTTTTATTTTTATAATCAGCATGAATGTATTTGATTGGTAGATGTTTGATCCAATGAAGATTAGAACTTTTTCTTATAATGCAGCGGATTTCATATCCTTTTTTATGAAGTTCTTCTGTAAGATGGCTTCCAATAAAGCCCGTCGCACCAGTAACAAGTACACGCATATTTAATATTCAGAATCTTGAAATGGTTTATATTTCATTTTATTGCTTTTTATATGCCAATCAAGTATATTAAAAAAAATTTTGTTGTGCAATTTGGAAAATTCTAACCATACCTGAAAGATTTTTAAATTTCGATTGATATTTTATGAACAAATTATCTAATGCAAAAGAACCTGATTCAGAAAAGAAAATTGACTTATTTCAAAAATGTTACGACTTCACACGTGCAGATGAAGTAAAAGCTGCGGGATTTTATCCTTACTTCAGGGCAATAGAAGAAAACGAAGGCCCAGTAGTTACCATTGAAGGGCGAAAAATTATAATGGCAGGTTCGAACAATTATTTGGGCTTGACTGCACATCCGAAGGTAAAAGAGGCTGCAATAAAAGCAATTGAAAAATACGGCACTGGATGTTCAGGCTCTCGTTATCTTACGGGAACACTTGATTTACATTATGAACTTGAATCTCGACTTGCAAAATTTATGGGTAAAGAAGCTTGCCTATTATTTAGTACTGGTTATCAGACCGCACAGGGGGTAATTCCTACCTTAGTGCAACGCGGTGAATATATTGTCACTGATAAAGATAATCATGCAAGTATCGTTGCTGGTGTTATGATGGCAAAAGGTTTATTCTCTGAGTTTGTTCGTTATAAGCACAATGATATTGAAGATTTGGAACGCGTAATTTCTCAGTTACCATTAAAAGCAGGTAAACTAATCGTAACAGATGGTGTTTTTAGTACAACTGGCGATATTGTAAATTTGCCGGATTTAATAAAAGTTGCAAAGAAATATAACTCTCGTGTTCTTGTTGATGATGCACATGCGATCGGGGTAATCGGAAAGGGAGGAAGAGGTACTGCAAGTCATTATGGACTTGAAGATGAAGTTGACTTAACATTTGGAACATTTAGTAAAACGTTTGCTTCTCTCGGCGGCTTCGTAGTAGGCAAAGAGAGAGTAATCAATTATCTCAAACATCATTCTCCTGCATTAATTTTC
>JBBIRP010000240.1:1796-2818 GCA_037441745.1 Ignavibacteriales bacterium | reverse complement strand
CTTAATGTGAAGTTAGAGGAAACCGTTTTAAGTTTGGGTAAAGAAGTTGTGATTATCGGAGAAAAACCGTTGTTTGATATTGAAGAAACACAAAGTACGCGTTCCATAACAAGTGAAGATATAAAAGTTGCTGCGGTTCAAAATATAAAAGATGTTGTCTCCTTGCAAGTTGGTGTAGTTCAATCAGATAATGAGATCCATATCCGCGGCGGTCGCACATATGAGAATTCTTATTTACTGGATGGCATTTCCGTTCAAGATCCGTTGGGTGGTACCGGCTTTGGTCTTCAATTGAGTCCATCGGCTATTCAAGAAGTTGAAGTTATAACTGGTGGGTATAATGCAGAATATGGACAAGCAACATCTGGAGTTGTAAACATTACAACAAAAGAAGGCTCAACAAAATATAATGGTTCAGCAGGATACAAACGTGACCATTCTGGTTTTAACAATACATCTCCTTCGAACTTCAATACTGACATATACGAACTCAGTTTAAGTGGCCCTGAACCAATTACGAATTACATTATTCCGCTTTTTGGTCAGAATATACCTGGTAATGTGAGTTTCTTTAGTACATTCTATGGAAACTTCTCTGATGGTTATACTCGTTGGGTTGAAAAAATTATAAATGGTAAACCAGTTGGATATGAAGTTCGAGTTCCGAATCAATTATATTCTTCGTTATTAAATAGGAGTACTTTCCTAGCACCTCGACGTAGTAATAATTGGTCTTGGTTAACAAAACTTACATGGAAACCATCCTCAGTAATAAAATTATCTTATACCTATTCAAGTTCGATAGTCATAGATCAAAACTCACAAACCGTTCAGGCTACATTAGAGCGGGTGGAGCCAAATCCAGGCTATCAGTTTGAATTTCAGAACATCCCCGATAGTTCGAATACATTTACACAGAGGAATATTCAACACTCGATTTCTTTTACACATACTCTAAGTTCAAAAACATTCTATGAAATTAAATTAAGTCGTTACACTGCACATGTCCGCGGTGATGCTAA
>JBBIRP010000240.1:0-1781 GCA_037441745.1 Ignavibacteriales bacterium | reverse complement strand
ACTATAATGAGCCGAAAGATATTGTTACACTACCAATAGATTATTATAATCTGAATCGAGATACAATAGGAATAATACCCGGAGATGGTTTCTATGATATTGGTAATCCCACAAGGTGGCGTGACCATTACTTGAGTGAATATACAATCAAGGGTGATCTAACAAATCATTTTACAGAGAGACATAAATTCAAGACGGGGATAGAGATGCGTTTTCAAAATATGCAAATGATCGATCTTGTTGCCCCTTGGTATAAACCACTTGGGATAAATTATGATATTTACGAAGTTAATCCTGCCCTGGGCGCATTGTATGCACAGGATAATATAGTTTTAAAAGGAATGATACTGAATTTTGGTTTACGTTTTGATTATTGGTTCCCCGGAAAATTTGTTGATGAAACCTTAAAACTTCCTACTGATTCAATAAATGTTTTGCCTCAAATTCAAAAAGCGTATTTTGACGAAACTTTTAATTTATTTGGTAGAAGATGGAAAGCAAGAATCAGTCCAAGACTTGGTATATCACATCCTGTTTCAGATAATCAAACTTTGTTCTTTTCATACGGTCATTTTTCTAAATTAGCAAGACCACAATTTGTTTATTCTAAACTGGCAAAGACAAGTGCAAAGTCGACTTTTCAAACAATCGGTAATCCTAATTTAAATCCTGAAACTACTGTCTCGTATGAACTAGGATTACGAAATCAATTGACAGATAGTTATGTCCTAACAGTCACAGCATATTACAAAGATATTTTTGATTATATAACAGCTCGTTCGGTTCGAGTACTGACGTCCCGATTTTCAAGTGGTTCGTATACTACATATATCAATCAAGATTACAGTAGAGTGAGAGGGATCGAAGTTGAATTCAAAGGCAGACACAGCGATTGGTTACGTGGAACATTCTCTGGATCTTATTCAATAGCTACTGGTAAAAGTTCTGCTGCAGATGAAGCAATATATAATTTACAACTTGGACTTGAAGAGAATATTAAAGAAGTCCCAATGGTATTTGATAGACCATGGCAATTTAGTTTAAATTTAAATATTAATTGTAAAAAGAATCAGCCATTTTTCGGCTTTGGAAAGAGTATTTTGGACGATTATAATCTTTTCTTTAGAATCTTCTATCAATCTGGGAAACGTTATACCAAACAACTGTTTTATGGATATGATCCTAATACCAAGTCTGCATTTACCAACGATACACTCGGACGACGTTTGTATATTCCCGATTATAAAAATCCATATTCTGAGATTGCAGATGATTGGTTTAACATTGATATGAATTTTGAAAAATATTTTGATATTGGAATAGGTAAACTCATACTAAATTTCGAAATTCAAAATTTGCTCAATAATAAAAATTCTCAAATAATAAATCCTGTTACAGGGCGGGCATATGAATATGGAGATCCCACAACTCAGTCGGTAAATGATCCACTCTATCCTGATTTGAGTTATCCAGTTTCTCCATATCCTTATAACCCAGCGCGATATACAGCTCCACGCACTTTCCGTCTTGGACTGGAATTCAGATTTTGAAGATGAAACGATATAAAAATTTAACTATATTACTAATATTTGTCTTAACAACTTTAACCCATAGCCAATTAATTCCGAATCTTGGTGGACAGCGAGCTGGTATATCTGCGTTCCAATTCCTAAAAATTGGTGTGGGCGCACGAAGCGTCGGAATGGGTGAATCGTTCATTGCAGTAGCTAACGACGTTTCTACTCTATATTGGAATCCCGCTGGACTTTCTCAATTTAATG
>JBBIRP010000239.1:0-2839 GCA_037441745.1 Ignavibacteriales bacterium | reverse complement strand
CGCCAGTTGTCTAAAATAAATAAAATGGAATTGAAAATAATAACATGTTG
This sequence comes from Ignavibacteriales bacterium, assembly GCA_037441745.1. Classification (GTDB taxonomy): domain Bacteria; phylum Bacteroidota; class Ignavibacteria; order UBA10030; family SZUA-254; genus JACQYX01. The sequence goes on along the minus strand of JBBIRP010000239.1, from coordinate 2,789 downwards.
GGATAAAATATACCCTGAATTACTTAAGAAGATTTTTGATCCCAACATGTTATTATTTTCAATTCCATTTTATTTATTTTAGACAACTGGCGATCAGCAAATTGTCGTGCGATCTCAAACTGTTTCCCTCTAATAAAATGAAATATCATAGATGATAGCTTTTTATCAAAGCCATCAACAGAGGATATTTCATGAATGGTTGCTCTTAAAATTGAAGTAGTATCCTTAAAATGAGACACTAATGCACGCAATCTATTTGATCCTATTCCCGGAACTTGTGAAAGAGATAAGAGGTCAAATACTGATATCATTGTATATTCCCAATTTATTTTAAAACGAATACATTTAAAATCTTTTCCCCTATCAAGATTTTAATGCTATATCAAGTCCATCAACAACTGCGACAATGACCGAATGAACAGGCGCTTTTTTATCTTTAATTACTTGAGCAGCACTCTGGCCTTCTTGAACAACTAAAACCGTATCTCCAACCCCCGCATCAACTGTGTCAAGTGCAAGTATATCTCGTCCAATAAAATTTCCTTCGAGATCTATTGGTTGAACAATTAATATTTTATGATCTTTCAAATGCGTGTTCTTTTGTGTCGCAACAAGTGTTCCGATTACTTTACTCAGTATCATACTCTTTAAAATATTTTCTTTTAAATTTATTAATTATTTCATCTGCTTCAATTGAACTTGGAGCTTCTGCAATAATTCTAAGAATAGGCTCGGTATTTGATCTTCTTAAATGTATCCATGAGTGCTGAAAGTCAATTTTTAAACCATCATCTACATTCACTTCTTCAGCACTTCCATACTTATTGATAATGTTTTTAATAATTTTATCATATTCATTTTCATCGATTTCAACCTTCAACTTCTTTATTATATATTGTGGCAAAGATAATTTCAAATCCGACAATTTCCCATCAAATTCCGATAATTGTTGTAGGATTAAAACTATTCCAACGATTGCGTCTCTTCCATAATGTACTGCTGGTAGAATCACACCACCACTTCCTTCGCCACCAATAATTGCCCCAACTTCCTTCATTTTCTTCGCGACATTTATTTCACCAACAGGGGTGCGGATTACCTTGACACCGAATACCTTTGCTATATCATCAACCGCACGGGTAGTAGAGAGATTAACAACAACACTATATCTATTTTGATTTTGAATTTGTGATGTAGACTTTATAGTTTTTATTTGAGAATTATGTTTTTCAAGTATGAATTTAACTACCGCCGTTATCGTATATTCCTCGCCAAAGGGTTCACCTTTTTCAGTTATTAAAACAAGCCGGTCGACGTCAGGATCGACGGCAATTCCAAAATCTGCTTTTTCTTTAAGCACACGTGAACATAGTTCATTGAGATTTTCAGGAATTGGTTCGGGCATTCTCGAAAATATCCCAGACACTTCACAATTCATTTCTATAACATCGCATCCAAGATCACGGAGTAATCTTGGAATCACTTTTCCACCTGCTGCATTTATACAATCGACTACAATTTTGAATTTCTTTTTTCTAATTTGTTGGGGGTTGATATATGATAACTTTAAGATCGAATCTATATGTTCATCTATAAACTTTTCATTTGGAGTGTGTTTTCCCAGTTTATCCCAAGGTGCAAATCTAAAATCATTACGGTCAACCAATGTCCAAAGTTTCTCGTTCTCTTCTAAATTCAAGAAAAGCCCATCTTCACCAATAAATTTCAAACCATTCCACTGAATTGGATTATGACTTGCAGTGATAGCGATGCCACCAGTAGCTCCTAATTTTTCTACGGCGAGTGCAACAGTGGGTGTCGGGACGATGCCAAGCGCAACCACATCGCACCCCATTGATAATAGAGTAGACGATACAATATTTCCGATAATTTTTCCGCTCACCCTACCATCTCTTCCAATAATAATTCTGCCGCGATTGCAATACTGTGCAAAACCAGCGGAATACTTAACTATCACATCTGGTGTTAAGCCACCACCAACAACTCCCCGTAACCCTGAAATACTTCTTATCAAATTCATATATAAACAATTTTTTAATATAATTATTAAGTTTATACTGAAAATGTAGCAAAGTAGTAAGTTAGAATCAAATATAGCTTAATAAGAATTTAATTGCATCTTGAAACTATCCAATATTTTCCGTAAGTTCTATATAGAATGATTCAGGTAATAAAATAATGCTCTCGGAAAATGAAAAAATAATACTTTTAAGGGCTGCACGTTCAACTATTGAGGACGCAATTAGAGGAAAAGTATCTTTCTTACCAAAGGATATTCCGTTATCATTGCGTGAGCCATGCGGTGCTTTCGTAACACTTCGTAAAGAAGGTAAGCTGCGAGGTTGCATCGGTTATGCGGAAACTATAAAACCATTAATCGAAACAGTTAAGGATGTTGCAGAAAAAGCCGCATTTGAAGATTACCGCTTCTCGCTTTTAACAGAAGATGAAATACCCAAAATAGAAATTGAAATTTCCATTCTCTCTCCACTTAAACAAATTAAAAGTATTGATGAAATTGAGGTTGGTAAACATGGACTTTTGATGGAACAGGGTAGTTATCGGGGATTATTATTACCTCAAGTTGCCAAAGAATATGGTTGGGATAGAACCACTTTTTTAAATCAGACAGCACGCAAAGCTGGGCTATTACCTGAAGAATGGAAGAATCCTCAAACTAAAATATTTATTTTTACAGCAGATATAATCAAAGAGGATATAAAATTATGATAGTTCGGCCACCAGCAGTTGCGGGTATGTTTTACACA
>JBBIRP010000238.1:0-2865 GCA_037441745.1 Ignavibacteriales bacterium | reverse complement strand
GACTCTGGGACCTTGTAATAGTGAATATCCTACAACCGCTGGGGAAATTTTATATTCATCAAATTCTTCATCTTTTTCATATGCGTTATATCCATAACCTAAATCTTTGTTCGGATAGCATCCAACAAAATCATCGGAGTAATCTCCTATGTCAGAATCGACCCACTTTGCGAGATACATCGAATCTACGATAGCACCTGGTGGCGTCCAATACGCCCCTTTGTATATAATCCTAAACCTTTGAAAGATTACATTTTTCAAATCATCGAATTTATCATAAGCCCAGCAAGTCACTTGCAATTCCAAGCCAATTGGTAGTGAGCGATATAAACTATAAGTTGCAAAATTATTTAAATCATTGCATACATACCAAAGGACCTGATCCGCATCTCCCAGGCCCGGTTCATCCGATAATGAATCTACCTTAGCATCTGGATTTGGTTGGTAACCGGGGATACCGTTCCTTTCGTAATAAGGGGCGCCTTTCTGCCAGGGCCATTCAAGCCAATCTGCTTTATACTGATCTCGAATTTCTTTGATTTCTTTTTCGGTCACATCGAACTCTGGTATGTCAAAAAACTCTGATGCATCTTTTTTCAGGTCTGCTGTTTCCCAATCACGACGAATTCTGTAAATACGCACATCTGAATTTTCTGGATTTTCCATGATACCTTGCCGTATAATTCGTCCCGGGACAGTTCCACTTCTGTATGTTTGTCCACCGACACGGATAATTTGTGAATTCCCATCAAATACTTTTCCACCCCAGACTAAACCACCTAAATTTACAACTTTCGTCATACCCCGAGGGAAAGTCACACCTGCTCCTAAAGTATTCGGATTTTGTTCCATTACACCATTGTCGCTTGCCCACATTGAAATGTTATTAATGTTTATTAACGATGAACGCTTTTTCGTCGAATTCACTGAGGAAGACTTTTTTATCTTTTCATCATCATGCGAAAAACATGAGTAAGAAAATAAATATAACGAGATAATGAAAAAGATTATTTCATTGACTATTGACTTAAAATCTCTGAAGATCAATTGAGAGGAAAATAAAAATTGAAATACCGATTTTTGCTCATACATTAATCAGTAAATTCCTCCTCCCAAAATATTTTCTGAAAAAAATTCTAAATTCTTCAACTGCAATATGCGCACAGAGATTACTTCATCAAGAGCATTTTGTGAATACTAACAAAAGGATTTGTCTGCTCACTATTGAGTAAGTTAGCTACCATTCTTATATAATAGACACCGCTTGGTAAAGATATCCCCTGTTCATCCATACCTTTCCATTCGAAAGTATATGAGCCGGGGAAGAAATTAGAAGAAGCTAAAGTATAAACTTCTCGTCCAAGCATATCATATATTTTGAGGGATACATGTGCTGCTTCATTGATCGAAAAATTAATTTTCGTCGCTGGATTGAAAGGATTTGGATAATTCTGATATAAGACAAATCCATTAGGTATCTCTGGGGTTATTGGTTTGACATCAACTGGTAATGGGAGTGCCCCATATAAAATAATGTAAAGAGAATTTATATTAGAATTATTAACAATTAATGTTGAGTCAATGTCCATCCTTGCTTTAATCGTCGGCGAAACTAAACGATCTTCAATTATCATACTATCACAAGCAAGTTTCACGCGACTAACCGGCCATGAAATAGTCATCGGAAAACTTCCCATTCCCGGTTGATACATGAATTGAAATGTATCTTTCTGTGTATAATTATAAAATTTATGATATTCAACTAGAAGTCCTTCACCGATGTATGGAGAAACAAATCTTGCGTCAAAGAAACCAAACGGGACAGGAGGCAATTCATACTCACCAAGACCTGGATCTATTCCTTTTGTTGCATCTGGATCAATTCCAAAATAAATCGTTTGTCGTTCTGGCCCATTTTCTGCTATCGTTATAGGAATCAACCACTTAGCTGGGCCAACTCGTGTAGTTTTAAAATTCCAAACAGTTGAATAAGGCCCCCATCCAGCAGAGTTTTTACCGCGTACTCTCCAGTAATATTTTGTGTATGGTTGTAACCAATTAACTTGCCAACTAATTTGCGTTATTGTTGTGTCGTTGAAAACAATACTATCAGGATAGAATGTTGAATTCGTTGAAACTTGTAATTGGTAAGATGTTGCCCGATCGGCTATACTCCAAACAAAGAGCGGTGAAATAGAAACATCAATTGCTCCATCCTCGGGTAAATTCAAGGTTGGTGCTGCAGGTGGATAAAGTGTGATAAAACTTCTCACTGCTGACCAGTTACTTGTACCTATATCATTCTTTGCATTCACACGCCAGTAGTAAGTTCGACTATTCAACAATCCGCAAACTTGCTTCGATGGTTGTACACCAATTTGGCGTTGAATGGTTGAATCGTTGAAGAATAAATTTGTAAACACCGAATCAAATGCAACTTGCAGACGGTATGTATCAGCGAAAGCTGCTGAATCCCAAGTGAAGGTAATACAACTCGGCATATCACCAGCACCATTAGGCGGATAAAGCAGGATTGGAACATCCGGCTTCGAACGTATTGTATGGAACCGCCACGTTTCAGACCAAGGACCATCACCCAAATAGTTACTTGCTCTTACTTTCCAATAATAATAAATATTTCCACGAAGATTTGTTAACGGTACTTCTGTTCCATTTGTATTCCCTATTGCTATTGTATCGGTAAATGAAATACTTTGTGATACATGATAAAAATAAGATTTTGTACATGCATCACCAGCCTGCCAGCGAATGGTCACGTTTTCTAAAAGACTATCTTTATTATTCGGTGGATCAATAAGTATCGGTGAACTGGGAATAGCAGTTTTTACTTTAAAATTTCTTATC
>JBBIRP010000237.1:0-2866 GCA_037441745.1 Ignavibacteriales bacterium | reverse complement strand
ACAACTCCAATCATTGAAATTGTTTCATTTAAAAATATGTATGCAAGAAATGCTGCGATTGCAGGTGCGAGCGACATAATCAACATACTTATTCGAGCTCCGATTTCTTGAAAAGCTTTAAATAAAAATGTATCACCCAAGGCTAAACCAATTATGCCGCTAATTCCTAAGTTAACAATTTGGTTACTTGAAATATTTTTATTGGATGTTAAAATAGTGATTGACAATGTTAAATAAAAGACCGCAAGAATCAAACGAGTTATATTTACTTGAGATGCTCCTACCCGTTTTGTTGCTGCAGAAAATATCATCGCACTGCTAGCCCAGAGCATAGCAGTCAGAAGAGCGCTTAGTTCACCGATAAAAGGCATTCAAAATATCTAGATTTTGATTAGAAATGTAATTGAAATGAAATTAATAAAAAAGGTAAGCTCTGCTTACCTTTTAAGAATGATACCTTCATAATGATTTAGGTTTACTAATTACATTCCCGAATTATTTGTATTCGACTTTGCTTCATATTTCGATGGGCATTTAGTTAGAATTTCGGTTGCACGAAAAATACCATTTTCATATTTACCTTTTACAACAATAGCATCAGCGATTTCAAAATTATTGGGACGAGCGCCGCTATAAATTACTTTCTGTTCTACACCATTATCATCTTTCAGATAAAAAGAAAATTCGTGTTTATTAGTGTCATAGATGGTCTCTTTTTCTTTTTGCCATATACCTTTCACTTGAACTTTTTTCTTAACCGACATAGCTTTCGTGAAGTCCATATACTCAACATTCGTTTCGACAAACGACATCACTCCAAAAATAGCAGCAGCAATTATGATAATTCCACCGATTACAAATTTTAATTTCATTTTTTACTCCTTGAACATTTTTTCAATTTTGTTTATCTTTTTATCTAACCGAAAAAGATAGAAAAAAATTCCTGACCAGCCGATAAGTACAATAATTAATACAAGATACAACGAATTATTAGAAAGAAAATCGTACACTCATTTCCCTTTCGATTGATATTTTAATTCTAATCGCTCTGAACGAACTTTTAGATTTAACATCCAGAAATAAATTGCCGTAAAACCAACTAAAGAAGCAAGAAATATTACAAGCATACCCGTATTCATGGAAATTTTACCTTGACTTACAATTGCCTCATTAGGATGTAAACCTTCGACAATTCGGGGAATTATGAAAATAAAAAATGGGGATGTAACACCAGCTATAATTGCATAAACAGCCGATAAAGTTGCCCGTTTTTCTTCACCTTCAAGAGCAGAACGTAGTGCAAAGTACGCACCATAAATTAATAATAAAACGAAAATCGATGTCTCACGAGGGTCCCAATTCCAAAAAGAACCCCAATTAAATTTTGCCCAGAGTGAACCGGTGACAGTTGCTAACAAAGCAAACATCAAACCCAGACCAGCAGATGAAACAGATTTTATATCGTTATCTAAATTTTTATTTGTCAAATATTTGATTCCATAGAATAATGATGTCAAGAAAGCTAATGTTGCAACCCACGCCATTGGAACATGAAAAAATATAATGCGCACTTTATCTTCTAGTCCAGGAATTAGTGGTAAATCGTACCAATTGGTCGGAGTTTCCTTTATAGGCATTGAAATACCCGTAATAATGATAATACTTACCCAAATAAATAAAATAAGCCTAAAAAGCATTTATGAGCAATTACTTAATATTTAATTAATCAATTCAATCAAAGATACGTAATTTTTAATTGTAGAACAATACATACATTATTCTTTCCAAATAAATTCGAATAATAAAAATGATATTGTAGTTACTACGATGAAATAAGAAATTAACACTCGAAACTCGCCTACTGCATCTGAGAATGCTGCTCCTTCGACTGAAAGTTTGGTCGCATTCATAACAGTCAAAAATAATGGTAACAAAATAGGAAACGATAATACAGGATATAAAGTTCCTTTTGTGTTTGCTTTCGCAATTATCGCTGCAATAATTGTTGATGCACTTCCCAATCCTAAAGTTCCTAATAAAACCGTTATAAAAAATATGGTATAATTTTCTATGGTAAAGGAAGAGACAAATAGTAAATAGAGTAAAACTGTAAAAATATTCAAAGCTCCAAGTAATATTAAATTAAAAAATAATTTTCCAAAATATATTGTCAAAGGAGATGCAATCAAATGAAGTGTCATTACTGTACCTTTCTCTTCCTCACTTACAAACGATCGAGAAAGTCCGGACATTGTTGAAAAGAATATAATTATCCATAAAACTCCCGATAGTAGTTCTGGAGAAATGTTTTCGTTCCCCAGTGCAAATAAAATTATTGAAAGTGTCGTAATAACAAACATTATAAGAGCATTAAGGGCGTAACGAGTCCGTAGCTCTGAACGCATGTCTTTAAGAAATATTGTGAATGAGGTCGAAAGTGCTGATGATATATTCAATTCGATTTCCCCTTTAATGCTTCCTTATTCAAATCAATTACATTTGTGCATATATTTAAGTCGTCTTCTTCATTTGTCGCAATGACTAAGATCCCATTCTTAATTTGTTCTTCCATAATTTTATAAACAGTTGATATCCCCTCTGAGTCAAGATTCGACATTGGCTCATCGAGTAATAAGATTATCGGTTTGTGAATAAGTGCAAAAGCGTATTTAAGCCGCTGTTTCATACCAGACGAATAAGTACGAACATAATCATTCCTTCGCTCCCACAAATTGACACGAATTAGCAATTCTTGAAGATATTCATTGAAGACATCCAAATCCCGAACCTTTCTAAGTATATCTAGATTTTCCCAACCACTGAATTCATCGTAAAGTTGCAGATAAGGTGATACAAAACCGACATG
>JBBIRP010000236.1:0-2891 GCA_037441745.1 Ignavibacteriales bacterium | reverse complement strand
AGGATGAATCGAGCTGCATTTTCAAATTTGAATATATAGTATCATTAGCTAAAGCATAATGCAATATGACATTATCTGATCTGATTCCATATTTCGAAATAACAGAGATGGATACCTCATTTAATTTTGATACCAACCTTAGAGTAGGAATGTTGCTAAAAATTGGACCGAAAATTAAACTTGCATTGAAAGCATCGACCAATCCCCAGCCCGTAAAATTATTTGGAACGGTTGGATAATTCATACTATCCACATGGAGCGCCGTCTGTCTGAGCGCATTGCGTATTTCTATAGGGGTAAGTTCAGGTCTTGCTGACAGGATAAGAGCCGCCGTCCCAGCGACAAGTGGTGTAGAAACCGAGTTACCTTGTGAAGAACCATAAGTATTAGGTCCAGGAATGATTGCATGATAAACTCCTACAGCCGGTGCAACTACGTCAGGTTTTATTCTTCCATCATTTGTTGGTCCTGTAGAACTAAAATATGCTAAATTACCTGAGAACGTTACCCCGCCAACTGAAATAATGCTATCAGCATCTGCGGGTGTAAGTAATGTGCCGACAATACCATTACCATTCCCTTCATTTCCCATAGAGGTACAAACGACGACTCCAAGCCTTGCCGCACGTGCTGCCGCTTTAGCAGTAACTGATGTTCTACCATTAAAATCACCGTTTTCCCAAGAATAACCGGTTTCATCGTCAAAGACGTCGTAACCTACAGAACTACTAATGACATCGACACCATAGCTTTCCATCCATTCAATCGCTGCCGCCCAATTATCTTCTTCACCGCGATATTCAGTAGGTACGTATTCGGTTTTAGCAAGGATGAAATCTGCATCGAAAGATGTCCCAATTAATTTCCCTGGCTGGTAACCACTAACAATAGAAAATGTTAATGTACCATGAGAATCTTGATTCGGGCTATCATTTTGTTCATTTGATGTTACATCGTCATTGAAAATGAAATCATGTTCAGCAATCACATTACTTGTTTTTAGAGCTTCATGAGTTCTCCAACGGAATCCTGAGTCGAGCATGCCAACGAGTATGCCTTTTCCAGTTATGCCAGCTGTATGAAGTGGGACGACGTTAATCATATGAATTTGTTTATATGATTGTCCATAATCAAACGGAACTTTTTCGTAAGAAAATTTACTTGAGTAAGAAGAAGAAACCTTTCTCACAATACCGCTATACGATTTTACTGGTACAACTTTTTTCACAAACGGCAACATCGCGACTTTAACAGCTAATTCTTTATTCATAAGGAAACTCGCGGCATTAATCCATCGACTTTGTTGGACGAGTTTACCTCCCATTTTCTGAATTTGCTCTATATAAAAATGAGATAATGGTAAATCAGCAGCATCTAATAAATTATTTTCTTGTAAAACTTTAGCTCTTCGTTTAAGAGCACGTTGGCTGATTAATTCCTTTGCTTTACGATATTCTATACTTCCTGGTGATAATGTTTGATTTAAAGAGATTGCATAATCTTTATCAACAAAATAAATCCATTGCTTACTCTTATCTTGTGAGTTAGCAATGAAAATATAATTTACCTGCAGCAAGAAAATGAGGATAAAAATATTTCGAGAGGGCAAACGAGGCATACACCCTCTTTGGTCGCTATATTGATTGAAGGAGTTTTTCAATAATTTGAATTGCACTTACATTATCTGCTTCAGCATTAAAGTTTAAAACTAAGCGGTGCCGAAGTACTGGCCCAACAGCTTTTCTAACATCTTCGATATCGGGGGAATTTCTTCCATCGAGGACAGCACGTGTTTTTGCTGCAAGAATCAAATATTGTGATGCTCGAGGTCCCGCCCCCCAATTTAACCAATCTTTGATAAATTGAGGAGCTTTAGAATCCTTAGGACGGGTATGCGTGACTAAATTTACGGCATACGAAACAACATTATCAGCAACAGGGACGCGACGTACCAAATCTTGGAAAAAAAGAATTTCTTCTTTTCCTAATATGTGCTGTATTGAAGGAGAATACATACTCGTAGTTGATTTTACAATTTCTTCTTCTTGTTTCTCAGATGGATAATCAAGCCATAGATTAAACATGAATCTATCGAGTTGTGCTTCGGGGAGCGGATATGTCCCCTCTTGCTCGATTGGATTCTGAGTTGCAAGAACGAAGAAAGGTTCTTCGAGAATATATTTTTGTCCTGCTGCAGTTACATGGTGCTCCTGCATTGCTTCAAGAAGCGCTGATTGCGTTTTTGGAGGAGTTCTGTTTATTTCATCTGCAAGTAGGATATTAGCAAATATAGGTCCTTTAACAAACCTAAATGATTTTGTCCCTTGAATGCGATCATCTTCAATTATTTCTGTGCCAGTTATATCACTTGGCATAAGATCAGGTGTAAATTGAATACGACTGAATTTTAGATCTAAAACTTCGGCTAGTGTTTTGATTATCAAAGTTTTTGCTAAACCGGGAACACCAACCAGCAAGCAGTGGCCACGAGCAAGTAATGAAATTAAAAGCTGTTCAATAATTTCATCTTGGCCAATGATTACTTTTGCAATTTCTTTTTTAATTGCTTCGAATGTATCCTTGAGCAATTGTACGGCTTCCACATCATTTATTTTATTGATTGGTCTATTCAATTTTAGTCCCCTCTATCTTATAATCTAACATCCCAATAAATTTCAGATCGTAGCTGTTCAATCCAACGCTGGTATTCTGCGTTTCGCTTATAAGAGAGAGCAATTTGTTCTAAACGACTCCAATCATCTGAAAGATTCATTTGATGTTCGGGAAACCGTTTGTTTAATAAAATTATCTGATATCCGCGAGATTTCTCAGCGACGAATTCAACTGGTTCGCTTATTTCACCTTCTTTTAAGTCCTTAATTGCATTTACC
>JBBIRP010000235.1:0-2901 GCA_037441745.1 Ignavibacteriales bacterium | reverse complement strand
ACATTTTGAGATAAAATAAATTATGGAAATTCGTTTTGGTTTCGGTTACGATGTTCATCGCTTAATCACTAATCGTAAATTAATTTTGGGCGGTGTAGAGATACCGTACCTGAAAGGATTAGTTGGTCATTCCGATGCTGATGTCGTTTGTCATGCAATGGCTGATGCATTATTGGGTGCTGCTGCTTTAGGCGATATTGGAAAACATTTTTCAGACACTGATCCAAGATTTAAAGATATTTCGAGTTTGACCCTTCTACGACATGTTGGCGGCTTGATCCGTTCGAATAATTACGAAATAATTAATATCGATTCTACAATTATTCTGCAACAACCAAAAGTTAGTCTGTATATAAAACGAATGCGCGAAAATATTTCAAAAGCTCTTGGACTTCACATCAATCAAGTTTCTGTTAAAGCGACTACTAATGAAGAACTTGGTTTTATTGGATTTGGGGAAGGTGCAGCTGCGTATGCTGTAACATCTATTAGAGCATTACCATATGATTTTAATGAATAACATACCTTGAACGAATTTATTCAATCAATTACATCACTCGATCCGATTTGGGTATATGTTGCTATATTCTTTGTAGCTTATATTGAAAATTTATTTCCACCAGCTCCGAGTGATATTTTAGTAGTATTTGGTGGAGCGATAGCAGCGATGGGCAAAGGACATTTTGTTTTTGCTTTCATCGCTGGAGCCACTGGTGGTACATTAGGATTTATGACAATGTTCACAATTGGTAAATGGTTTGGCAACAGAATATTAGAACAAGGGAAAATAAAATTTATAAAACTTGATGACTTACATAAATTTGAAAAATGGTTCACTAAATGGGGCTTTTGGTTGATTGCAATTAATAGATTCTTAACAGGTACAAGAGCGGTAGTATCTTTTTTTGCAGGAGTTGCCGAGTTAGATTTTACAAAAACTACACTATTATCATTATTTTGTTCAATGTTATGGTACGCTATACTCGTATTTGCGGGTTATACTTTGGGTCATAATTGGCAAAAAGTGAGTGATTATCTGAAATCATATAGTATCATTGTTACAATCATCTTCATATTAGTCATTATTGGATTATTGATTCGGTATTATAAAAAGCGGAGGACCAATAAATTATGATTGAGTTCTTTTATTCTATCGACAAAACATTATTCTACTTTTGCAATCAAACACTTTCGAATCCTGTGTTTGATTTTATTATGCCTGCAATTACTGATTGGAACCAATCATTGGTTGGAATTTCATTATCAATTTTATTAATAATTTTATTAGTTTTGAAAGGAGGGAAAAAAGGGAAAGTCGTTGTAGCTTTACTTATTCCATTAATTTTTCTGAGTGATCAAGTAAGTAGTAACTTAATCAAGTCTTTGGTAGCTCGTCCACGTCCGTGTCATATTATTAATGGAGTACGAGTATTGGATAATATTCATTTACTTGTTCCATGTGGAGCGGGATATTCTTTCCCATCTTCACATGCTGCAAATAATTTTGCGTTTGCGACGTTAATTCCATATTTCTATCCACGGTTAAAGTGGTTCTTATTTTCTTACGCATGCTTAATGGGATTTTCAAGAATAAGTGTTGGGGTTCATTATCCTTCAGATGTTATCGGGGGTGCATTATTAGGTGTCTTATGTGCGATATTTATCATCGTTGTTTATAAATTTTTTAATAATTTATTTTCAGCTGATGTTAAAGGAAAAGAAATATAAATTTATCCTTTCTGTTTTTTCGGGCATTTTGCTAGGGATAGCGTTTCCTCCAGTTCCAACGGGAATTACTGCGATTTTCGCGTTCGTAATTTATTTTATACTTATTGAAGATTCAATAAATTATGGAGCTACAATAAGGTATTCTTATTTAACTTTTTTAGTTTTTAATGTTATTACTTTGTACTGGGCAGGAGGTTTCACTCATTGCAAAGACCTTTACATGATGATCGCAGGTGGATTACTACTTATCGCACATCCAATTTTTTTTCTGATTCCAATTGTCGTTTGGATATTCATTCGGTGCAATTTAGGGTTTAAATTTGCAATTTTGACTTTCCCGTTTTTGTGGATTGGATTTGAGTATTTTCATTCATCTTCCGAGATTGGTTTCCCCTGGTTACTTCTAGGCAACACACAAACATATGATTTATCGATAATCCAATTTGCATCGATTACTGGTGTTTATGGTATATCATTTTGGATTCTTTTATTGAGCGTATTGATATTCTTACTTTATCAAAAGATTTACTCAAACGAATGGAAATATTTATCAATAAAATTTATTTTCTCTGTCACAGGTATAATAATCATATACTTGATTCCCAAATTATATGGTAATTATATTTTACGAAAAAATAATTTTAACGAAATATCCAAAATCAACGTTGCAGTTATTCAACCTAATATTGATCCATTTGAGAAGTGGACGGTTGACCCCGATTTACCATTGGATATAATTTTACAACAAATGAATGACATAAAAGATCATGACGTAGATTTAATTATTTTACCCGAGACCGCAATTCCATTCTATATTTTACACCCCAATAATATAAATCAATTCAAGCGTTTGAAAAATCAGGTAGATTCATTAAACATAAGTCTCATTGTTGGGATCCCTGACATACATTACTATTCATCAAATGAAATCATTCCGAAAAGTAGTAAAACTTCAATTGATGGAGATAGATACGACACATTTAACAGTTCCGTTCTACTCCAACCTTTTAGTAATAATTTACAAAAGTATGCAAAAATTGTTCTTGTACCGTTTGCAGAGCGTGTGCCGTTCTCAGAAACGCTTAGCTTTTTGAATGCGATGGAATGGAATTTTGGACTTGGCGGCTGGGGCATCGGAAAAGATACAACGGTTTTTTCTTTCATCACAAAGAA
>JBBIRP010000234.1:0-2929 GCA_037441745.1 Ignavibacteriales bacterium | reverse complement strand
ATTAAATTTGATTTTTCTAAACTGACAATTGGTCATTGGGGAAGTATATTTATTTGGCTTTCGGAACTTCAATATTTGCATATCTCTTATGGTATTATGCATTGAGTAAAATTGACGCTACCAAGGTTGCCGTATTTTCAAATCTTCAACCGGTAATTACAACAATTTTATCCGTAATTTTATTAGGGCAAATAATCACTCCCATCTTTATAATTGGTGGTATTATTGCTTTATTTGGTGTGATTTTAACGCAATATGGATAAATGCTTGTTTTAAGTTTATCTTTTCGATATATTATCTACGAATAAATTAAGAATGTTAATAAAACAATAAAGCGGATACTATAAGAAGATTTTGGAGAGCTGGCAGAACGGCTATTGCACCGGTCTTGAAAACCGGCGTCCGCAAGGACTTGGGGGTTCGAATCCCTCGCTCTCCGCGATAAAAGAGCGAGCAAATGAAATTGTGGAGAATAGAACCAAAAATAAAAGAACGTAGGGAATAATTGTTGTTTTAAATGACAGAAGAAACTAAAAAACGGATAAATGAATTAATTCTGGAAAATTTAGCTGATAAAATTAAACTTTCCGAGAATATCAAAAAGAAATTAGAACCTTTCGCTGATTTGCCAGCGGAAAAAGTTGCTGATGCCATATTAAAACAATTCGAAAACCTTCTTTCAAGTGAACTTTGCGATTTAATAATCCATTTAATTGAGCAGGAAGTTGCTGTTGCAAAAGCTGCTACATTAAATGCAGAATTAGCTGAAAAACCAGCTGAACAAGAAATAGATGTAAAAATTGAGCCTAAGATTGTTCCCGAACCAGCCCAGTCTACTCATACGGAGTCAGTGATGGAAATTTATGGATCAAAAGAAAGGTTTCCATCTGAGAAATTTGATATTGAACTGAAGGTAAATGATTGGTTCTACGTTTATGGTTTTTGTTATGCACCTGATAGTTCGGGGAAAGGTATTCCTAGTAAGAAGCTCGCAATAAAGGGGATCGATCAAACGAATAACATTTTCCTTTTAGATTATGGTGATGTCAGATTCTTCCTAAACAAACTTAATGCATCTGACTACATTTTGGATAAGACAAACAAACTTTCGCTTAATATCTCTAAAGCTAATAAATTTAAGTATGAACATGAGAAGATACTCAATATTTTAAGGTCAGAAGAAATTCTTGTCCCATTACCTTTCTGGACTATCATTCAGAATCACGAAAATATTATTCAGAAAATCGAAGATAATTATGTCGAACTGCTTCGCTCGTTAATAGATGTTCACGATGCTACCGATTGGGATGTCGAAGTTTTTGCATACGATAAACATATTATTGAACTCCCGATTATTGCATCGGCTGGAAAAGATAGAGTTCCAGCCAGGGAAACAAGGCTCAAGGGATCCGTTAGCAGAGATGTTAAGATTTTAGAAAAATTATTATTCAAAGAGAAAAACTTAGCTCAGGAAATCCATAGTCAATTGTTGCTTCACTCTATGAAAGCGCGAGTTGATTTTATTATACGACTAGACAATGCATTTATGGATGATTGGAAATCGATATTATCTGTTCGGTACACAGTTAATAAAGATAAGCGGAAGAATTTTCATAAGACAATTAAAACTCTACAACAAGAATACCAAGAGTATGAGTTAATGATTCGTGTAACGAGTCCCAGTGTCAGATTTAGTTTCAAACAGTGAGTTTGTTTAATGAACATTTTAATTGGAATAATTGAAAAACTTTTGTATATTTTTCAATCATCTTTGTATAAAGACTTCTTCGGGGTCGTAGTTCAGCTTGGTTAGAACGCCTGCCTGTCACGCAGGAGGTCGCGAGTTCGAGTCTCGTCGGCCCCGCATTCTTAATAGAAGTTTACAGCTTGTCCTTATTTAAACAAGATAAAAACATTGGTTGAAGATATTGACCATCATGATCACAAAATTGTGTAAATATTTTTTACTTCTAATTTCGATAGGTTTTTTATCATCCGCATCTTCAATATCTCAACCGAAAATTAAGATCGTAGGAGATTCAACTTTTTCTTTTGGAAAAGTATATCAAGGATCCCATCCAACTCATAAAATCAAATTAACTAACGTCGGAAATGCAACTCTGAAGATTCGTAAGCTTAATGCACCCTGTGAGTGTTCTGAACTTTCTATCAGCAAATATTTGATAGAACCTCACGATACAGCAACGTTAACTATTAAATTTAAGAGCGATGGTTATTCGGGTTTTGTAAAAAAATATTTTACAATTGCATCGAATGATTTAAGTAACAGCACTGTAATCATTCCATTTAATATTGATGTTAGGACGCTTCTTAAAGTAGAACCAAATTTTTTATTCATAAAAAATTCTGAAATTGAATCATCTAAATTTCCAACTATTAATATTACGAACACAAGTAAACGTAGGATCAAGATAAAAAAATTCTATGACCCGACGAATATAATCGAGGTGTTGTTGAGTAAAAATATTTTAAAACCCGGTGAGACGACTAAAGCTGAAATTAGTGTTCATCCTGTAGGCGAGACAACCAGAAAGGGTGAGATTGAAATAAAAACGGATAATTTGTCCCAACCAATTATCAGGGTAAAGTACCTAATAGAGGGTGCTAAAAATTAAAAAGTTGATTTTTTTCAAAATTTTAAGGATTTATCGTGTTTGGAAGTATCGTAAATTTAAAGAATAACGCAAAAATTTTATATCTTAAAAAAAAGTTGATTTTTTTTTAAAAAAGACTTGACACTTTCAAAAAGTTTTTGTAAAATTGTAGTAGTTAAAAGATGCTAAAACAAACTATACAGATATTAAGTTATCAGTTGCCTCTTTGGATATCTTAGTATTTTGTTGTAAATTGTTTTAGAAATTTTCTACCATAAAAACCAGCAATAAAAAATTTTTCAAAAATATGATGA
>JBBIRP010000233.1:0-2972 GCA_037441745.1 Ignavibacteriales bacterium | reverse complement strand
GAAAATTCCATACCCATCATGAACATGGAACCTTTTAAATTCCAATCCATCAGAACTATAAATAATTGAACCATCCGTTAGAACACCATCAACATCCATAATTATTATCCTAATATGTTTTAGTTTTTTCTGGTGTGCTTTAGAAAACTTCTTATTTAATTTCAAATTTCTCCTTTACGATTTTATCTAAAATAATAACTTCCCTTAACAATTTTTCTAATAAATTTAATTTTAATTGACTGCCAGAATCGCTGAGTGCTTTTTTTGGATTTGGGTGTGTTTCGATGAACAAACCATCCAACCCAACAGCTGTTCCTGCGCGAGCGATTGGAAAAATATATTGAGGTTGTCCCGCTGTTTCACTTTTCCCTCCGCCCGGCAATTGAACTGAATGCGTTGCATCTAAAACCACGGGATATCCTAAATTTCTCATGATTGGAATAGCGCGTATATCAACAACAAGATTGTGATACCCAAACATGGCACCTCTTTCTGTCAACATTACTTTTTTATTCCCTGTTTGTTCAACTTTCCGAGCTTGATATTTCATATCTTCTGGAGCTATGAATTGGCCTTTTTTTATATTCACAACCTTTCCAGTTTTACCAGCAGCTTGAAGTATTTCTGTTTGGCGACATAAGAAAGCAGGTATTTGCAAAATATCGGCAACTTCAGCTGCGATTTCAGCTTCGGTTTCGCTGTGTATATCAGTCAGGACGGGAATACCGAGAGAATTCTTAACTTCAGAAAGTATTTTAAGTGCCTCATCCATTCCCAAAGTCATAAATGAGTCTATACTTGTACGATTTGCTTTTTTATATGATGATTTAAATATAAAAGGTATCTTTAGTTTTTGCGTCACTTTCTGAATATATTCTGCAGTTCTAAGTGTAATCTCTCGACCTTCGATTACGCATGGTCCCGCAATAAGAACAATTGGGTGACCACCACCTATTTTAAAACTCTTTAAACCGATCATTGTGAAATTGCTAAATTTGTTTTCCCTAATATACCTTCTTGCTTGGCAATAATTGTTGAGACGACGGCATCTCCAGATGTATTCACAACCGTTCTGCACATATCAAGGAATCTATCAATTCCCAATATTAGTGCAATCCCTTCTTCGGGGATGCTTACAGACCTTAAAACTACTATCAGCATAATAAGACCCACACCTGGTACTGGCGCAGTACCTATTGATGCCAACAAAGCTGTTAATAAAATAATTAATTGCTCTGATAGGTGCAATTCTATTCCATACACCTGAGCTATGAAAACTGCCGCAACAGCTTGATACATCGATGTACCATCCATATTAATGGTTGCTCCTAATGGTAAAACAAAACTTGTAATTTTTTTTGGAACACCGAGGTTGATTTCACAGCATTCCATGTTTATAGGTAATGCCGCCGCACTTGAACTTGCCGTGAAGGCAATTAACATTACATCTCTTATCCCTTTAAAAAATTTCATCGGATTCATTTTTGCAAAAATGCGTACGAATGTTCCAAGAATTATGAATTGATGTATTAATAGACCAATTATTAAAGTTGCAGCATACCAGAAAAGTGTCTGTAGAATGTCGAATCCAAATTCACTCACAGTTGCAGAAATTAGTGCAAACACACCCAATGGCGCAAGTTTCATAATCAAGTCAACCATCTGAATCATCACATCACTGAAACCATCGAAAAACCGTATGACTGGCTCAGCTTTTTCCTTCTTAATCATTGTGAGTGTAACACCCACAAATAAGGCAAAAAACACAATCTGCAGCATTTCGGCATTTGCAAGTGCTGTAAAAGCATTTGTCGGGACAATATTTACAATCGTATTGATAATATTTACGTCAATGCTCTCTTGAATTTTTGATTGAATATTTGGTGAGAATTCAACAAGGAGTTTCTCACGTGCTTCTGCCGATAGTCTTTCCCCAGGTTTTATAGTATTCGCGAGTGCTAATCCGATTGTAATTGCAATAGAAATTAGAAATGCATAGAAGAGAATCATCTTTGCACCAATTTTCCCAACAGTACGAATATTACCTAAACTTGATGCCCCAACTATCAACGAAGCTAAAACAAGAGGAATAGCAATAAACATCAATAGGCGTATGAAGAGCACACCAATAGGTTTAATGTAGAGCGGAATGGTTTTGACCTTTTCAATTGATTTAATATTCTGAAAGGTCTTAACACCTGTTCTGGTGTTTCCGTCTTCAGTTTGCTTTGGTGTGAATACCTTCACAATAAGATTTGTTTTTTCTTCCTTTGAAAGGTTATGGAAAATGTTTAAAAGTCTTAGTTGGTCTTCTTTGCTAAAGGAATATTTAACCGACTGAGAAACACTGTTTAAAAATTCTATCTGTTCCCAATTTTCAATTCGAGAGCATTGCTCCTTGCTATCCTTTAGATATTTTATAGAAAGCTTATATTTGCTTACGTTAAGTAAGACACCAAATAATGCTCCGAGTATCAATGCTAATAAAATTTTTTTATGGAGCTTAATATTCCAAAGCCAGCTAAGGATAGACTTCATTCGGCATATGATTGTTGTAAAAATTTAATTGCTAAAAAGTACAAAAAAAATGAATGAGAGGCAACAGGTGTAAGTAAATGAAAATTATTATTAGGTTTCAATTTCCCAAAATAATAAACCCCTATTGATAATGATGTTCTAGGGATTTAATTTATTACTTCATCAAAATCATCTTTTTTACCTGATGATATGATTTATCTGGACCTTTTATGCTTATAGCATCCAAACGATAGAAATACACACCACTTGACTCCCCCTTTCCATAATCTAGTGAGCTATTCCATTCTATCGACTTATACCCTGCATTCTGAAACTCATTTACAAGCGTTACCACTTCTTGACCTAGCAGGTTATAAACTTTTAACGTTACCCAACTATCTATTGGAAGATTGTAATCGATTACGGTTGTTGGGTTGAATGGGTTCGGATAGTTT
>JBBIRP010000232.1:0-2994 GCA_037441745.1 Ignavibacteriales bacterium | reverse complement strand
ATTATCGTTTCCATACTTTGTTGATGAAGTTGATGTACCCCCTGAACCAGGCAAAGCGGGCAGAGGTTTAACAGCTTATGTTCTTCGGACGGGAAGATCTCTCCTTTGCGATCAAAAAGTGAGCGATGAGCTGGAACAAAAAGGGGAAGCGGTGCTGGTTGGTGTACCAAGTCCAATTTGGTTGGGTGTGCCATTAGTTATAGAAGATAAAACAATTGGTGCAATGGTAGTTCAACATTACTCTGGTGCTTCTGCTTATGGTGAAAGAGAAAAACAAATCTTGGAATTTGTTTCGACGCAAGTAGCAAAAGCGATTGAGAGAAAACAAGCTCAAGAAGCACTTAAAGCAAGCGAAGATAGATATCGTGCATTTGTTGAACAAAGTACCGAAGGTATCTGGCGGTTTGAATCTGATTATCCTGTCCCAATAAATTTACCAGATGATGAACAGATACGTCTTTTTTATGAACATGCGTATCTCGCTGAATGTAATGATGCAATGGCACAAATGTACGGTTTCAGTAACGCGACTGAAATTCTTGGTACAAGGCTTATTGATTTGCTTACACCAACTGAAAGTAGGAACATTGAGATGCTTCGAGATTTCATTCATTCTGGTTATCGTTTGAATAATGCAGAATCTCACGAACTCGATAGATATGGGAAAGTTAGAGTATTTTTAAATAACTTTGTTGGATTTATCGAAAATGGCTTATTGAAAACAGTGTGGGGTACTCAAACAGATATTACTGAACAAAGGCGTACTGAAGAACAAATTATTCAATCTGAAGAAAAGTATCGTAAATTGTTTGAAGAATCTCAAGATTGTATTATCATAAGCAAACCAGATGGCAAGTTGGTTGATATTAACCCAGCTGGTGTCGAGTTGTTTGGATATGATTCCAAGGAGGAATTGTTAAAAGTTCAAAGTGCTCAAGACTTGTATTACAATCCTGAAGATCGTGAATTATTTATAAGTCGGCTTTCTCAACATCGCTATGTCAAAGACCTCGAGCTAAGCATAAAGCGAAAAGATGGGGAGAGAAGAATCGTCCTTGAGAATTCTTCCGCTGTTAAAGATATGGATGGAAATATCATTGCTTGTCGTTCATTTCTTCGAGATATTACAGAGCGAAAAAAGCTAGAAGAACAATTAAGGCAGGCTCAGAAAATGGAAAGCATTGGCACGTTAGCCGGTGGGATTGCACATGATTTCAATAATATATTGGGTATAATTTTAGGTTATGCGACTCTTATAGAGAATGGGAAACTCGAACAATCACGAATGGTTCAAAGTGTTGAAGTAATAAAAAAAGCTGTTCAAAGAGGTGCTGATCTTGTTAAACAGCTTCTAACATTTGCCCGAAAAGGCGAACCGGTATTCAAACCTGTCAATGTTAATGAGGTCATCAATGAATTGACCAAAATGCTTACACAGACTTTCCCCAAAACAATTAATATTGTAAGTGACCTCATTGCAAACCCACCATCTATTATCGCTGATGTGAGTCAGTTACATTTAGCTTTATTGAATTTATGTGTCAATGCACGTGATGCAATGGTAGAAGATAAACTAGGAAGTCCCGGTGTAGGCACTTTAACTTTAAAAACGAATGTTATAAAACGATTGGATATGTTACAAAGATTTCCCGATGCTCAAGCAGAAGAATACGTTTCAATAATGATTAAAGATACAGGTATCGGTATGGACGAAGCAACAAAGAATCGGATTTTTGAACCGTTTTTTACAACGAAGGAATTAGGAAAAGGGACAGGACTTGGTTTAGCGGTTGTTTATGGAGTTTTAAATAGTCACCATGCTTTTGTTGATGTCGAAAGTACAAAAGGTGTTGGTACCTCATTTACATTATATTTTCCCGTTCTAGAAAAAAAATCTGAAATTAAAGAAAGAATTGAAACTGTAGTATTACCACCAAATTATGGCCATGAAACAATTCTTATTGTTGAAGATGAAGAAATGTTGGCAAATTTACTTTCTTCAATTTTGACAGATCGAGGTTATAAGACACTAATAGCTCATGATGGTCAAGAAGGAGTGAATGTATTTCAATCAAATTCAGATAAGATAGATTTAATTTTATCTGATATGGGATTGCCTCGAATGGGCGGATATGAAATGTTTATGAAAATGAGAGAAATCAAACCTGCCGTTAAAGCTATACTTGCGAGTGGGTATTTCGATCCATCTTTGAAGAAGGAATTGTTGGAAGCAGGTGCAAAAGATTTTGTGCAGAAGCCATATGTCCCGGAGTTAATTATCAAACGCATTCGAGAAATTCTCGATGAAGGTAAAAAATAAGAAAAATGAAATTACGAATTTAAAATTCTTACACAATCAAAAACCACAATACCAAATGCTATAGCGGCATTTAATGATTGCTTCATTCCATACATCGGTATTTCGATTGCAAGATCAGCATGTGGTAAAATATCTTTCGATACACCGGTGATTTCGTTCCCTACTACTAAACATAAAGGGAATGAATCTTTCTCGATGGAGTAATAAGGAATGCTCTTATCCGTATGCTCAAGTAAGCATACCTTTATCCCATTTGATTTTATAATGTTTATGGCATCGAGAGGATTCTTGAAATATTCCCACGGTACTGTTGCAGTTGATCCGAGAGCTGTTTTATCAATTTCTTTTCTTGGAGGGGAGGGTGTATAACCACACAAGAAAAGTTTTGAAATGCGTGATCCGTCCGATGTCCTAAAAATTGAACCGACGTTATATAAACTTCTGATATTATCGAGAAGTCCATAAATAGGGAAGCGTTTTTCTTTTTGCAATTGTTCTATTGAATAACGCTGCTTAGCTATTTCTTCGTACGTAAGTTTTCTCATGTGCTTAATATAAAGAAATTTATAAAATTGATTACAAAAAAAGAATTTTGTATATTTTATCACTTAAAAATCCTCAAAACTTTAATATTTTGAAGAAATTAGTCATTGCCATCGATGGTCCTGCAGCTT
>JBBIRP010000231.1:0-3018 GCA_037441745.1 Ignavibacteriales bacterium | reverse complement strand
TTTACATTTTTCCCTTGACGATGGGCAGTGATTATAACACTCTGAGCAGTGCCTTCACCACCAGTCGCTAAAGCTCCCGTATTACAATGAGTTAATATCACAGCATTCGTAGGTATTAGCTTTACACCATTGTCACCGATTTTTCGGCACATTTCTTCATCCTCTTTATGGATTTTGAGAGCTTCGGCGACAAGTAATCTTTTTAAATTATGAACATCGGTAGAATTAACAACAATCTTCCTCATTCTTTCTAAAGCCCAAAATAAATTTACGGCAGTCGGACGCGTTGCTTCAAGTTTACCAATTGCTTCAAGAACATCCTTTTCAAATACATCGAAATTTTCCGCGTGAGAATTTATTGCTGAAAGTGCAACCCCATAAGCAGCAGCTATACCAATTAGTGGGGCACCTCTAATCTTTAACTTCCGAATCGCATCCGCAATTACGTTATAATCGGATGTATTTAAATAAATTTCATCAATCGGCAGCTTTGTTTGATCAATAAATTTGACAGAATGTCCGCACCATTCAATAGACTTTATCATAAAGAGATATTTCAGATTTTTATGAAACCGATTGTAGCGATATAAGACAGTTCAAGATTCATCGAATGCAGAGAGCTTTTTAAATTCGCGAAAGCGATCCATGATTTCGAAATAGGTTAAATATTTCAGACGGTCGAGACTAAATTTTTCAACGCAGAAAGATGCAAGAGTACTACCATGTATCACCGCTCGTTTCAAGTTTTCATCCGATATATCATCAGTCTTTGCTATCCAACCAATGAATCCACCAGCAAATGTATCGCCAGCTCCGGTTGGATCATAAATATTTTCTAACGGATAAGCTGGCGCAGAAAAAATTGTGTTCTGTGTGATAAGTAACGCTCCGTGTTCACCCTTTTTAATAATCACAATTTTGGGCCCAAGTTTCATGATCGATTTACCCGCACATATGAGATTGGGTTCATTTGTTAATTCACGCGCTTCGGTTTCGTTAAGAATAATCACATCGAGAAGTTTTAATGTTTCTTTGAGTTCAGAGTTCTTACCCTTAATCCAGAAATTCATCGTATCACCAACAACTAGTCGAGGTTTTTCTATTTGTTCGAGGACGTTTCGTTGAAGCGTCGGATCGATATTCCCTAAACAGACATACGTAGTTTTTTTGAAAGATTCTGGTATAACAGGATTGAAATATTGAAAAACATTAAGTTCAGTAAAAAGCGTATCACGTACGTTGAGGTCGTAATGATAACGTCCCCCCCAACGAAATGTTTTACCATCTTTTATTATCTGAAGTCCTTGAAGATCAATATCGCGATCCTCTAAGAACTTAATATAATCTTTGTTAAAATCACCACCTACAACACCAACCAGGCGTATGGGAGTAATAAAGTAACTTGCCGCAACTGATATATAAGTTGCAGAACCCCCTAAAACATTTTCAACCTTACCGAATGGTGTTTCAATTGTATCGATTGCAAGTGAACCAACAACGAGAAGACTCATTTATAATCCTTATGTACGAGAAAATGAATATGATAATGTACAAAATGGAAAAAGAAAGTGCAAAAGTGCGATAAATAATTACCGATTTCTCCACCTAAAATATCCTAAGGAGGGAATCTCTACTAGCCAAATTCAAAAATAAAATAGCACATCGCATTCTTCAATTTCTAACTTGATGAAAACGCTAAAATAGAGATTCTAAAAAGAAGAATAGGACAATGAATTTTCACCAAATTAATATGAGGTGAATGAAAAATCAAACATGGCTTTTACATGAGAAAAAACGAATACCAAAATTAATGATTGTTTTTATGGATATTGTCGGCAGTGGAAGATAAATTCAACAAGAAGAAGCTATGATTGAATAGAATTAGACAGGTGAAAAAAATATTATTCAAAAAGAAAGTTTTTACAAAATATATCACTTGATTTTCAATATCGGATGTAAAAGGTTCATGATTAAATGTACACACTGGCTTTTTTAAATATTTTACCACATTATTATGAGAGGGCTCATTTCTTAAACTCCGAAACTAATCCTTGCAAAACATTCTTCGCATCTCCAAATAGCATCCGTGTATTCTCTTTGTAGAAAAGAGGATTTTCAATACCCGCAAAACCTGCCGCCATCGAACGCTTCATAACAATCACTGTACGTGCTTTATCCGCATTTATAATGGGCATACCATAAATTGGACTTGTTTTATCTTCTCTCGCTGCCGGGTTAACAACGTCATTCGCTCCAACCACAAGGCAGACATCAACTGCATCCATTTTTGGATTAACATCATCAATTTCGAAAAGTTTGTCGTATGATACATTCGCTTCTGCCAAAAGTACATTCATGTGACCCGGCATTCTTCCTGCAACAGGATGAATTGCAAATTTTACATCGCAATCGTTCTTCTCAAGTAAATCTGCCATCTCACGTGCAGCATGCTGAGCTTGGGCTACCGCAAGTCCGTAGCCCGGAACAACAACAACTGAACGCGCAGCTTCGAGAAGAAGATATGCATCTTCTACACTAATTGGTTTTACAGCTCCCTTTGATTTTTCTCCGCTACTTTTTGTAACAGCTCCGAAACCACTAAATAGTACATTGGCAAGTGAACGGTTCATTGCTTTGCACATAATGTTTGTGAGTATCAAACCACTAGCACCAACTAATGCACCCGTTACAATTAGAACATTATTTTGAATAACGAAGCCAGCTAAACTGCCAGCAATTCCCGAATAACTATTTAACAGTGAAATAACTACAGGCATATCTGCACCACCGATTGGAATAACCGAAGTAACACCAAGTAATAGTGCTATAAAAGTAAGTAAAAGAAGAATCGTGTATCCTTCGGCTGGTGTACCAATAAAAATAATCCCACCAATCACGGCAGCGACTAGAATTAAACCATTTACAAATTGTTGCCCTCTGAATAAAATTGGTTTCCCTGCCATCACTTCTTTCAATTTTGCCCATGCAATAACACTTCCAGAAAATGTTATTCCCCCA
>JBBIRP010000230.1:0-3033 GCA_037441745.1 Ignavibacteriales bacterium | reverse complement strand
TTATGGTCAGATGTCTTATTTATATTCTGGAGGGCGCCCACTAGAGCAAGGGAAAACGTATGTGTGGAGAGTAATAAGCAAAACCTTAGGAACAGGTGGAATTGAAAATCAGGTATCAAGTCCGATATGGACTTTCACTGTTTCATCAAATCAATCAGGCATGGGTTCAGCAGAAGATACTATAATGAAAATAATCGAGGAAATGTTTAAGGATAAGTACCCTAAAGTATTCCAACAAATTTACGATAATGGCTTTGTTTTAACAGGGCAATACAGTTTTAACAATTCCTCGTTGTCACAAGGCAAACTTTTAACAATCCTTAATGAAATTCAGCAGTATTTAGATGAAGTTGAACTTACCTTCGAATAATATATGTTTATTAAGGAGTCCAATCATGCAAACGAATAAAGTAAAAAATTTATTATTTTATTTAATAATAATATTAATCGGGGTTATTGGTTATAATTTTGTTTTAAATAAATCATCACTTGCTGTTGTTACCAAGACCATCAAGTCAGTAGCGAAGAAGAGTATATCTTCTGATTGGATGGAAATATCAAAAGGTGAAATCCTTATTGCAGGAGATCAACTAAAAACTGGAAAGAATTCTTTAGCAATTATAAAATTTACAGATAATAGCCTTGTTCGTATCAGAGAACAATCAGAATTGACAATTCTTGGTGAAGGGTCTAAAGGCTCAATGATAAAATCAGCACATCTTACCGGTGGTGGTGTTGGATTCGATATTAAAAAGCAACAAAATGAACAATTTCGTTTAACATCTCCAACATCTGTTGCTTCAATTAGGGGAACAAAAGGGAAGTGGTGTGGCGGTCGTGGATATGATACGTTAATTGTTATTGAAGGACTTGTTAACTTGAGAAATCATATTTCGAATAATGACATAGATGTATCATCGGGTTTTATTGGATTTTCTAATGAAGATGGTTCATTATCTGAAAGAAAAGCAAGTGAGGATGAACTTGCAAGTGCCTTTGCAGCAATATCTGATGGAACTACAAATGAATTGAAACTCGAGATGAAAGATTCAAAAGGAAATAAAAAAGAACTAAAGCTGCGATATAAAAAATAAAAACATTCGAATGAATGATGCGGGTTAATTTATTTTTTGTATCTTTTCGTAACATTGACATTTATAATTACTGATTATTGAATTGTGCGAATATTAATTATCTCAATAACACTCTTACTATTTGTAGTACATGTACAAGGCCAAATTAGCTATAGGATAACAAATGTTAATGTTGGGGTAGCACATCTTGCCGAACCCCTATCAATACAAATTGAGCTTATTCAGCCTAACCTCATTGAACGGGTAGAAATTGCATATCGCCAATTTGGTGAACGTGAGTTTAAAAGAGCTGAGATGATTATCTCGGGAAACAATGCATCTATAATAATTCCAGCCGAATTAACAACAACACAAATCTTGGAGTATTATTTTATACTTTATATTCACGATCAATTAAATCCTGAAACGTTCCCGATCGAAAATCCAGAACAACAACCTTTCAAAATAAATATACAGCCTCGTGAAGAATTCAGCAGGGAAATTGTAATATTAAGTCCTGAACCAAATGACAGTATAAGATCCAACGATTTTCTGATCTCGTTTTCACTCGCTAAATTTGATTCATCAGTAGATACCAAGAGAATAAAAATATTTTTAGATCAAGTCGATTTGTCATCAAAAATGGTAACCGCGGGAGATTTAATAGTGGTTAAACCAGAAAGTGGTTATGAAAATTTAAGTGCGGGCGAACATAGTATCCACATTGAGGTATTCGATACTTCGGGGAAAAAAATAAGCAACCAGGATTGGAAGTTTACCATCTTGGGTGTAGCTATCAAGAAAACAACTGAGAAGTTTACACCCTGGATGTATGGATCCTCTATTCAACTTGAGACAAGACAAGAGAATATTTCTAATTCTACAACACCGTTTAATCGTGCAACAATTTATACTTACGGACGCTACAAAGATTTCAGTGTTAAAGGAAATTTATATCTCACCAATGAGGACCAAGATAATCGTCAGCCGCAAAATCGGTACTTTATAGGTGGAGAATCTCCCTGGTTAAGAATTGGATATGGTGATAACTATCCATCATTCCCCGACTTCATAATGAATGGAAGACGGCTTCGGGGATTATTTGTCAACCTATCTTTAAATAAACTTAACATTGATGTCGCAACAGGAAAAATCACTAGAAGAATTGAAGGTAGAATATTTGAAACATTCCCCAAGGATAGTTTATATATACAGCAGCAGAGATACCCAAGTGCTTCTTTTGATTCCCTAAAAGATTCAAACTTATGGGCTCGATTGCAATATGGTACATTTGACCGAAAACTTTTCGTAATAAGAACAATTTTTGGGAAGAGAGACGATTCACACATCGGTTTTTCGTATCTAAGAGCGGGGGATAACACTAATTCCATAAAATATGGGAAAAAGCCTCAAGAAAATGTAGTGTTGGGGTCCGATATTCTTATCGCGCTCGACAAACGAAATTTTGACATCTTCGGTCAGGTTGGGTTTAGTGCAATCAATAAAGATATAAGCGGTGGTTCAATCACTGATGCGGAGATTGACTCTATGTTTAGTGGATCAGATCGAGAAACTATACGGAAGGTACGTGATTATTTCTCGAAAGTAATTACCGTTAATGAGAATCTCGTACCGCTTGGAGCTAAACACATGCCAACACTTGCATACGAAGGTGGTATTTCATTAAACTACTTTAATAACTCTTCTCGTTTTATATATTTAAGACATGGTAAAAGTTATGAATCATTTGGTACATCTTTTTTCCAAACGGATATTCGTGGATTTAACTTTTCAGACCGCCAAAGATTGTTTGGGAATCAATTGATGTTATCAGGTGGATTCGAAAAATTACAGGATAATACTGATTCCACTAAAGCAGCAACAACCACAAGTCAGACTTTGAATCTTGGGGTTTCTTATTTTCCAAGATTTAGTTTTCCGAACATAACAGTTGGATACT
>JBBIRP010000229.1:0-3036 GCA_037441745.1 Ignavibacteriales bacterium | reverse complement strand
AATATTTAAAACTACAAATGGTGGCAGCACATGGACAATGAAAAATACAAGTACCAGGATCACATTATACTCTATTCATTTTCTAGATGAGTTTAACGGTTGGGTTTGTGGACATCGTGGAACTGTATTTGCGACAACGGATGGAGGGGAGCAATGGTTCCCACAATCTTTGCATACTGTTCCAATCAATACTATGCGTTCTATTTTCTTTGCAACGAAAAATATAGGTTGGTCAGTTGGAAATCGTGGATTGATTATTAAAACGACGAATGGTGGATTGACTTGGTTTCAACAAAATTCAGGAACAGTCAAAGTTCTTAGATCGGTTGCTTTTGCCGATTCGATGACCGGATGGATTGTTGGAGATCGTGGATTGATTTTACATACTTCTGATGCTGGAGCAACATGGAATCAATTAAATGGTGGGACTAATTCAATATTGACGAGTTTATTTATAAAAAATAAAACTCTTGGTTGGGCAGTTGGTTTGTATTCGACAATATTAAAGTATGATTCAAGCTTGGTATATCCCGAACAGATACCATCTATACCACTGGGTACGATTCACGTAAATAATTTCCCGAATCCATTTAACCCGATTACGACTATACATTTTTCGATTCCTGAGAAGTTAGTATTGAATATAAAAGTATATAACATTCTTGGTCAGGAAGTACGTATATTATTTACAAACACGGAATTTTCAGAAGGTGATCACAACATTGTTTTTGATGCTGAAGGTTTACCTTCTGGTATTTACTTTGCAAAAATTACTTCCTCTAATGGTAAGTATACTGCAATCAGAAAAATGTTAAACATCCAGTGATATAAATATTAAAACTTTATTTTTAAAATAGCAGAGGATATATTGATTTGGCATCTTTCTAAAAATGTATTTCAAATTCCCTTGATGAGAAATGCGATAATAATGGTTTTTATCTTTGTTGGTTTTGTAATTGCTCAAAATAAAAAATCAAGTTGGGAATGGCAAAATCCATTACCACAAGGTAATAATTTATATGGTGTTTATACCCTCGATGAAGATAATGCTGTTGCGGTCGGAGAATTTGGAACTATTCTTAAAACATCCGATGGTGGAAATAATTGGAATATTATTTACACAACAGCTGGTATCTCGGCATCATTAAGATCGGTTCGTTTCACATCTTCTCAAATTGGATTCGCAGTTGGTGATTCTGGAAGAATCCTTCAAACAACCAACGGTGGAATTACTTGGTTGTTGTCTCCAATGTCTTCTTCTAATATCTCTTATAAAGATATATACTTTGCTACACCATACATTGGCTGGGTTGTTGGAGAGCAAGGAGTAATCATAAAGACAACTAATAGTGGAAAAAGCTGGGAACGACAAATAGCACCAACGATGAAAAATCTGAATTCGATTCACTTTATTTCGGGTAGTTATGGTTTTATTGCGGGAGATAGAAATATTTTATTAAAAACTGAAAATTCAGGAAACCAGTGGGATTCAGTAGGAATTTTACCGTATGGTGATTTCCGTGGTGTTTATTTTGCAAATGAGAAACTTGGATGGGTTGCTAATCGACCTACCCGAATACTTAAAACAACTGATGGAGGTTCTACTTGGACGAGTTCTAATGTGTTAGCTCCGTATTTAGAATTGTGGGGATTAGATTTTTTTAATCCATCCTATGGTATTGCGGTGGGTGAGAAGGGGAGAATTTATAGTACGGTTGACGGGGGATCAAGCTGGATTGTTAATAAAGCAGATACTACTGTATCTTTGTATAACGTTTCATTAAAATCTCCAGCCTTTGGATGGATTGTAGGGGAATATGGAACGATGTGGAAAACAATTAATGTCGGGAATTATTGGGCACCTTTGTCAAGAGGTTTTAGGAACAATTTACGAGGTATTAAATTCATTGATACATTGTCAAGTTTTGCAGTAGGTGAAAGAGGGATTTTTAAAACAATAAACGGCGGATCCTCATGGATTCAAAAATATTATGA
Organism: Ignavibacteriales bacterium; assembly: GCA_037441745.1. Lineage (GTDB taxonomy): Bacteria > Bacteroidota > Ignavibacteria > UBA10030 > SZUA-254 > JACQYX01. Next base: position 1,041 of record JBBIRP010000229.1, on the reverse strand, counting down.
TGAAAAAGTAAATCTCAACGCTGTCGATTTTATTAACCAAAGTTACGGTTGTGCTGTTGGGGATTCTGGTGTTGTGATGTTAACTACGGACGGTGGAGACACTTGGAGTAAAAATATCCTTTACGACACGATTTCGTTTTATGATGTAAAATTTCTCTCTGATAGTGTAGCTTATATAGTTGGAGAAGAAGGGATCGTTTTAAGATCTGTTGATGCCTGCCAAACATGGACTACTTTAAGCATTGACACTAATAAAACATACAAATCTATTTATTTTATCGATTTCAGTACTTTTTTTGTTGCAGGTGATTCAAACTATATAGGTAAGATTTTTAAGTCGACTGATGCCGGTATTTCATGGGTTACTCAGGATATTCAACCCTCACTTAGATTGAATTCAATACATTTCCATCAAACATCAAAGGGTTGGGCTGTGGGTAAAAAAGGAAGTATTATGATTTCTACAGATTCAGGAAGAACTTGGATCCCAAGAATCAGTCCATTGTATTCTGATTTAAACTCGGTTTATTTTATTAACGATAGTTTAGGTTGGGCTGCAGGTGGTGATGGTACGATCATTCGGTCCAGCGATGGTGGAGTAACGTGGGGTTTACTTAAAAGTATTACTGGGAATAATCTTTCAAGCATAAATTTCTTGACATCAAATTTAGGATGGGTAGTCGGTGAAGGCGGGACAATCCTAAAAACTACAGATGGCGGTGGAGATGAGATAATAATTAATCCACCTATCACGAAACCAATTCAAGGAGTAAGATTATTGCCAAACTATCCGAATCCATTTAATTCATATACGTATCTACCATTTGAGTTGAATATTTCGACACCCGTTAAAATACAAATCTACGATATTCTTGGTAGACTTATAAAAGAGTTTAATCTTGGGTATATCGATAAGGGACGATATGATAATCCATTTTCGAATCAGACTCCTATTCGTTGGGATGGTACTGATAGAAATGGGAATGATGTCCCTTCGGGTATTTATTTTTATAGATTAGTTACTCCAAAGTTCCAAAATGC
>JBBIRP010000228.1:0-3074 GCA_037441745.1 Ignavibacteriales bacterium | reverse complement strand
CGGGAGCGGCAGCAGCTCAGAGAGTTGGCGAACTTGTATCTGTCCATGTCATCCCAAGACCAGATGAAAGTACAGAGTTAGTTATATATCCACCAATCTTAGAGAAATTACCTAAAACTTTTCAAAAGACTAAAGAAGCAAAACTTAAAAAATCAAGATTGAAAAAAACAGAGTCAAATTTGCCTGACCAACCTTTACCAATTGTAGAAAAAGTTCAGAATGAACTAAAAACGCAGGAGGCTCAAATACCTGAACCTGTTAGCGATGAGAAACAAACGTATCGTAATCAATTAGAAGCGATGTCGGTTCATCAGCTTAGACATTACGCACGTAGTGTTCCAGGTCTATCGATTTATGGTCGGCAAATTTCTCGGGCTAATCGTGACCAATTGATTGCTGAGCTAATGAAAGCTAAATTTTCATGATCGCATATTAGTAAAATCCATCCCGTTATAATAGAAGATGGAGCAATATTTTTAATTTTAATGGAGAACAAGCGTTATCATATTATAATAGCGTCGGTTTTGTTTGCATCATTAATGTGGTTATCAGTGAATTTACGAGATGAATATACGGTTATAAAGCATTTTCCTGTTATACTGGAAAATTTAAAAAAAGGTAAAGCATTAAAATATCCATTACCAAAGTCAGTAAATGTCCGTTTCAAAGGAACTGGTTGGTCGCTTGCTGGACTCTACTTTTTGCCAGATAGGAATTACGTTATTGATTTATCCACATTAGACCAAGATAATTTTATGATCACAGGAAAAGACTTTCTTGAACATGTCAGGCTTCCTGTATCAATTCAACCAATTGACGTGAAACCCGATACAATGATTTTAGCTTTGGATGACTACATTGAAAAACGCGTACCTGTTGTTTCAAATGTAAATATATCTTTTAAGGATGGTTACGGACAGGTCGGTCCGATACAAATGATCCCTGAGAGTGTGCTAATAGGTGGTTCACGTTTTTTAATTGAATCAATAAATTCTTGGCCCACCATCTATACCAAATTGAATAATTTGTTCTCTTCTTTAGATTTAGGAATACAACTTGAGGAAGCATCATCATACTCAGTCGTATTATTTAACAAATCAATCCAATTAAAAATAAATATTCAACCATTTGCAGAAAAGGTATTTACAGGTGTACCCTTGAAAGTATGGGGCGTTCCAAGAAATCGTGAAGTTATATTTATTCCACCTAAGATGGATGTTATCGTAAGAGGTGGAGTGGAACAATTATCGAAATTAACAATCGAAGATTTTCAAGCAAGTGTTAATTATCAAGATTTGATTCAAGACTCTTCTGAAGTTGTTGTTCCTAAGTTGACAGCACCCTCAGAATTAAGTATCTTAAGTAGAAAACCAGAACAATTCCGTTTTATTATTAGAAAAAGATTACAATAAAAATGAGGATAATATGAGACTCTGTGTTAATATTGATCATGTTGCAACGTTACGAAATGCGCGTGGTGGTTCAATTCCTGATCCTGTAGAAGCCGCGCAAATCGTTGAGTCTGCTGGAGCAGACGGCATTGTATGTCATCTTAGAGAAGACCGTAGGCACATCAAAGATTCCGATGTTTTTAAACTCCGGAAAATAATTACGACAAAGCTCGATCTTGAAATGGCACCAATCCCGGAGATTGTAAAAATTGCAATGAAGGTAAAGCCCGATCTCGTAACACTTGTTCCAGAGAAACGAGAAGAGCTTACAACTGAAGGGGGGCTAAACGTAATTTCGATGAAAAAATATTTAAAGAAAATCATCAGAAAGTTTCATAATAAAGGTATCACTGTTAGTCTGTTTATTCAGCCTGTACGTGATCAGATAGAAGCAGCAAAAGAAGTTGGAACAGATATGATAGAGCTTCACACTGGTGATTATGCGAATGCCCCGACGTCAAGGCAGAAGCGTAGGTACTTAGTTATAATAAATCAGATGGCGAAACTTGCCAAGTCATTTGACCTTATCGTAAATGCTGGCCATGGTTTAGACTATACCAACATCAAACCAATTGTTGCAATGAAGGAAATAGAAGAAGTCAGCATTGGACATGCAATAATAGCAAAAGCAGTTTTTACAGGCTTGGAGGAAGCTGTAAAAGAAATGGTACGGTTAGTAAAGAAAGTTTGAGATTTTCTTATTGTTCCAATTTTTTGATTTCATCTCGAAGCTTCGCTGCTTTTTCATAGTCTTCACGCTCGATAGCTTCATTTAATTGAGCTCTAAGAGCTTCCAGCTTTGTTAAGCTTATATTTTCGGTTTTCGAAGGCGAAATGCTTTCTTGTTCATCACTCTCCGGTATGAATGATGCTTCTTTCATTACATCTTCAGCTACATAAATCGGAACACTACATCTCACCGCGAGGGCAATTGCGTCACTTGGACGTGCGTCTATTTCTTGACCATCAAAACTTAATGTAGCGTAAAACGTTCCATCTCTAAGTTAGCTGATGGTAATTTCTTTCAACTCAGCCCCGAATGATTCAATTATATCCTTCATTAAATCGTGCGTCATTGGACGAGGAGGTTTAATTCCTTCTAATTCTAATGCTATCGATTGTGCTTCGAAGGCACCGATGATAATAGGAAGTCGCCTATTCCCATTTAATTCTTTTAAAATGATTGCGTACGAGCCGCCACTTGTGGGACTTGTTTGTAAATTTAATATATCAACCTGAACTTTATCCACGCTTCTCTAACCCTTCTATTTTCCTATTACTTTTTTTATTTCATCTGTTAATGATGGAAGAACTTCGAATAAATCAGCGACAATACCATAATCTGCAATCTGAAAAATTGGAGCATCTTTATCTTTATTGATTGCTACAATATACTTAGAAGAAGACATTCCTGCAACATGTTGAATCGCCCCCGAAATTCCACAAGCGATATAAAGTGCTGGGGATACAGTTTTTCCTGTTTGACCAACTTGTTCATCGTGAGGACGCCAACCTGCGTCGACAACTGCACGGGAAGCACCAACTGCACCACCTAAAACATCGGCAAGTTTTTCGATTAGATGGAAATTTTCTGGTCCTTTTAATCCACGTCCACCTGATACA
>JBBIRP010000227.1:0-3084 GCA_037441745.1 Ignavibacteriales bacterium | reverse complement strand
GTAGAAGGTAGAACCACCGAAGAGGCGGCAAAGATTCTTAAACTTTCGATCCCCGCGGTGAAATCTAGATTACGACGCGCGCGTTTATTCTTACGAAACCAACTAAATGATTACATGAATGTATGAAAAAGAGAACCTTAAATTGTAACAAAGTCCATGACAAATTATGTAGTAGTTTAGACGAGGATTTGAATTCGCCTCGATGTTTAGAGATTAAACGTCATCTTAAGCATTGTCCGAATTGCCAAGCGTATTTAGATAGCTTGAAAAAAACAATAAAGTTTTACTGTGAGTACCCCGAACCCAAATTACCAAAAATTGCTCATAAAAAATTGTTGAGAAATCTAAAACTTAAAATTCCCATGTTAAAGAAGTAAAATATGAAGAATCGTTTTACGCTATCAAGGCATCAAACTAAATAAATAAACATTAAACATAAATTGGAGACATAAAATGACGAAAAATATGGGTTCTACAGACAAAATGATCCGAATAATACTTGCAATTCTATTCGGCGTTTTTTATTTCACCGATATTGTAACTGGAACATTAGGAGTGATATTATTGATTTTGGGAGTTATATTCCTCCTAACAAGTTTTATCAGTTTCTGCCCACTTTATATTCCATTTAAGATCTCGACGTGCAAAAAAGCCGATCAGAAAACAACTTGATTGAAAAAGTTATATGATAAAAAAAGAGGCAATCATAAAACAAGTAAAGGGAGTAACACTTCTTGCAAAATCAGATTCAAATCATTGGGTTGTGATGGACGGAAGTGATAAATTTGGAGGAAGTCTAGCCGGTTCAAGTCCGAAAGAATTACTTATGTTCGCACTTGGTGGTTGCACTGCAATGGACGTGATACCAATTCTTGCAAAACGAAAAGCACCAATCGAGAACGTTGAAGTAAGAGTTAGCGGTAATGTTCGAGAAGAACATCCTCAAGTCTTCACTGACCTTCATATTGAATATATTTTCTACGGAAATGGAATTAATAAGGAGGACGTAGAGCGAGCAATTGAACTATCGACCACCAAATATTGCGCAGTTTCTGCAATGCTTCGCAACGGAGTTAAATTAACTCACTCATATCGGATTGAACCGTCAAGATTGACTAAGTAAAAACCTTATTTAGTTTTTATCATTATTTCTTTGTATTTTAATTACCCACGAATGTAAATCGTGGGTATCTTATTTTAACAAATTAAGGAAATATCTCATGTCCCTTCATAAGGAAAACATCGGCAAATCGACAAAAGCAATTCACGCTGGCAACTCGAAACTATCAGATTTGGGTGAAGTTTCGATGCCAATATATCAGAGTTCAACCTTTTCCTTCCCAAGTGCAGATGATGGAGCTGCACGATTTTCAGGAGCAAAACCTGGTTATATCTACACAAGATTGGGAAACCCAACCATCAATGCACTCGAGGAATGTATAACAGAACTCGAATGTGGCTATAAAGGTTTTGCTACCGCTACCGGAATGGCTGCAATCACAACTGTCTATACAGCTTTGCTTCACCAAGAAGCTCACATTTTGAGTTCAGAAACAGTCTATGGACCATCCCGCGTTGTCCTCGAAACAATTTACTCAAAATATGGTGTCGAATTTTCGTTTGTAGATACATCGAATCTTGAGAACATAAAAAGAGGAATCAAACCTAACACAAAAATGATTTTCATCGAAACACCAGCAAATCCGACAATAAAAATCACTGACCTCAGAGGTGCCGCCGATATTGCACACGAGCATAAAATTCCATTAGTTGTAGACAACACATTTGCAAGCCCATATCTCCAACGACCATTTGAGCATGGGGCTGATATCATCATTCATAGTCTGACAAAATTTTTGAATGGACATAGCGACGTAGTTGGTGGTATGATTGTAGTCAAAAATGAAGATTACTATAAAATGATTCGGCCAGTATTGACATCATTTGGTGGAACAATGGATCCACATCAGGCTTGGCTTGTGCTGCGGGGAATTCGAACGTTAGCACTAAGAGTGGAAAAAAGTCAGGACAACGCATTGAAACTAGCAAAATTTCTTAAGCAACATCCAAAAGTATTATGGGTGACATATCCTGGATTACCTGATCATCCACAATACGATATTGCGAAAAAACAAATGGATGGTTTCGGGGCAATGATTGCGATCGGGGTAAAAAATGGTTTAGAAGGCGGCAAAGTTGTAATGAACAATGTAAAAGTTTTCACACTAGCTGTTTCATTAGGTGGAGTTGAATCGCTTATAGAACATCCCGCATCTATGACTCATGCATCTGTCTCGAAAGAAGAAAAAATTAAAGCAGGAATTTCTGATGAGCTTGTTCGTATCGCTGTGGGTTGCGAAGACTTTGAAGACTTAAGAGATGATCTCGACCAGGCTCTGAATAAAATTAAAGGATAGAATCAGATACTTGATTGAAGGCATTTGGAATGTCCACTTAACTCATAAAAAAGTCTGCTATTGTGGTAGCAGTAACCATAGGGTTGCGTTTTTAAAAAAGTTTTCTCAACCATAAAGTTTTACTGCTACAAGAAAAAATCTTTCTTAACAACCCAAATTTTTTACCAACTATCGTACATAAACACTCTTCTTTCTGAAATATTGATGGGCACAAATACAAAAAAACATTTAATTCCATAAAGCCGTCAATAATTTGCTCTTAAATCAACAAATCCGTATTTTCAATAAATCACTATTTCTTTGAGAGAGTACATAATGGAAAACGAAAATTCAACAAACGAACAAAATTTGGGCAAACACAAACGAACATCAAAATTTTTCCTTTCATCTCTAGAAAATGCAATATTACCCAAATTAGCGACGTCAATTCCTAGATCAATAAAACCAGACCATCTTACAATCATTGGACTACTTGCAGCTACTTGTGTTGGAATATCGTACGTTTTAAGTAAATCCGATGAAGTCTGGTTACTAATTGCCATTTTTTTTATAATCGTTAATTGGTTTGGTGATAGTTTAGACGGGACGGTAGCACGTATCCGTAAAGCAGAACGCCATCGATATGGTTTTTACCTGGACCACATTACAGATGCGTATTCAACGTTGG
>JBBIRP010000226.1:261-3102 GCA_037441745.1 Ignavibacteriales bacterium | reverse complement strand
TTTGACGCTCTTCCTGCTTTTTGCTCGGTTCCTTCCGATGATTTCGATTGGCGAAGTAAAAGGTGTTTTAAGTTACGGTATGAACTCTCATTCTGTTGAAAAGAAAGTTGAGAAAGGAGTTCACGTATGAGCAAACGACTTCTAATCAGTGCGTTCGAACAAGATAAAGATATTCTCGGGGCAACAAAGACTGCACGGGAAAGCGGCTATAAGATTGTTGATGTTTTCACGCCGTACGCTGTTCATGGTTTGGATACGGCACAAGGATTGAAACCATCGAGATTGCCGTGGTTGACATTTGTACTCGGCATCAGCGGTGCGATCGCAAAATTATGGTATCAGATCTGGATTTCGGCAACGAGTTGGCCCGTGAACGTTGGTGGTAAACCACTTAAATCAATTCCTGCATTCGTTCCTGTGACGTTTGAGATTATGGTGCTTTTTGCTGGGGTTGGAACAGTGCTCGCATTCATTCTAATAAGCAAACTTCGTCCCGGGAAGAAACCCAACGTGCTGTTCGAGAGAGTAACCGATAATCGTTTCTATCTTGTACTCGAAGAAACTGATGCTGCGTTCGATGTGAATTCGATTCGGAAAATGTTTGAACAATTTAATGTTGTTCATATCGAAGAACGTGTTGAAACGGAAGACGGAAAGATGGCAATCGCAGAGGTGGTCTCATGATGCGGAGTGTCCTTAATAGTGTTCTCTTGGCTGGCTTGGTGATCATGGTCTTTTTGACGTGGTTTCTCCGTCGAGATTACACCCGGAGAAATTATGAAATTTTACCTGGAATGGTTAATTCAGTTCCGTATAATGCATTTGATCCGAATGGTAATTTTACTGATGGAAAAACCTTACAATTTGTTGGTGAAAACACGATTGCCCATGGATTTTCTCCGCTGCATTATGCGGCAAATCCGGAAGATGCCAAACGGGCGGGAGAAGAACTTATCAATCCTCTTCCTGATACTATCTCTAACGAGCGTGGAGAGAAAATATTTCTCACTTTCTGTCAACCATGCCACGGTCTGAGTGGTTTAGGAGACGGAAATATTGTAAAGCGTGGATTTCCGCCTCCACCATCACTACTTGCAGAGAAAGCCATTAAAATGAAAGATGGTCAATTGTTTCATATCATCACTAATGGACAAAATAATATGCCATCACTTGCTTCGCAGGTGGAACGAATAGATCGATGGCGTGTAATCAATTACGTACGTTCATTACAAAAGAATGTAATACAACAATCTCAAATAACATCAAAATAACTATGAATATCCAGGATCTGCCAAAACACTTTGAACCATCTGTTCAAATAATGAAAAACCTCCTTTATCTATGTGGTATCGGAGTTGCAGTGACGATAATTGGAATTTTCTTTGTACCTGATCGGGCGTTAGGAAATCTGTTGCTTGCAAATTATTATTTACTTGGTTTAGGACTTGCTGCAATCATTTTCATCACAATGCTGTATGTTTCGAATGCTGGCTGGGCAACAGCAATTCGTCGTGTTCCTGAAGCAATGACATCAGTGATTCCCGTCGCAGCGCTTGTGATGCTTGCATTGATGTTTTTTATTCCTTACATCTACGAATGGAGTCATGTGGAAGTCTTGCCGCACGATGAAATGTTACAGGAAAAATCTGGGTGGCTCAATATACCGTTATTTGTTGTGCGAACCGTAGTTTACCTTGCACTCTGGATTTTTTTTGCGATGTATATAGTGAAACTTTCTCGCAAGCAGGATAACAATGGCAACATTAAACCATATACTCGAAGCAAAACAGCATCTGCAATTTTTCTTGTCATTTTTGCCATCACCTTTTCGTTTGCAAGTATAGATTGGATAATGTCATTAGAGCCACATTGGTACAGCACAATTTTCGGAATTTATAATATAATTGGAACATTTCTTAACGGGCTTGCAGTGATAACATTGATGGTGATCCTGCTTAAGCGAATGGGACCATTTCAACATATCCTTACAGAAGAGCACCTCCACAGTCTTGGCAAATTGATTTTTGCCTTCAGTACGTTTTGGATGTACATCTGGTTTAGTCAATATCTACTCATCTGGTATGCAAACATTCCCGAAGAAGCATCCTATATGGTACATCGTCAGGAGGGGAGTTGGCTCATTTTTACAATCGTCAATGTTATTTTTAACTGGGTGATACCATTTATCGCACTGCTGCCAGCGTGGACAAAGAAGAGCGAAGGATTTCTTCTTCGTGTATGCATCATCATCATGGTTGGACATTGGATAGATTTGTTCTGGATGATCATGCCTTCATTTATGAAAGATGCACCAGTTGTAAATATCTGGGAGTTAGCACCATTGATGAGTGCTATATGTGCATTTTTTTACTTGACTTTCAAAACTTTATCTAAATATAAATTAATTCCAATCAATGACCCACTGTTAATTGAAAGTTTATCTCAGAGTCATTAAAATTTGCGCAATATTTAAGGACTTCTGGAAAATAGTTTTAATTTTAAATAACCTAAAACATCCTATATCGTACGCTAAAAATTTAAAAAATATTTGTAATCAATTGGAGAGTTTTAAAAGTTAAAAAAGATATATTAAATTATCTGGAACTAATTACTTATTTTATAGTGTAAAATTTAATAAAAATTTATTACAAAGGAGAACTTTATGAAATCAACATCAGCATTAATGAAAGATCACGAGAGTATAACTTCAATGATGAATATTATGAATTCGGTATCGGATAATATTCAGAAAAATAATGATTTAAACATTGAACATATTGAAAAAATAATAGAATTCTTGAAAGTATTTGCAGATAAATGCCATCATGGGAAAGAGGAGAA
>JBBIRP010000226.1:0-212 GCA_037441745.1 Ignavibacteriales bacterium | reverse complement strand
CCTATAGGGGTAATGCTTTATGAACATCAGATTGGACGAGGGTATATAAAAAATATCAGTGATGCTTTAGATAAATATAAAGAGGGAGATAAAAAAGCAATGTACCAGATTTCAGATGAGATGAAAAAATATGTTAATCTTCTCACTAGCCACATCTATAAAGAAAATAATATACTTTTCCCAATGGCTGATAATGTTTTGACAAATGAGCT
>JBBIRP010000225.1:922-3145 GCA_037441745.1 Ignavibacteriales bacterium | reverse complement strand
CTTTAAAACTTTTAAGTGAAGCAAAAGCTTTAATAAAAACTTCCTGTGTCAAATCTTCTACATGCTCTTTTCTGTGAATGAATCTGAAGATGAGATTTGCTATTTGGTCGTGGTATTTTTTCATTAAACGTTCGTATGCTAATTGATTGCCACCTAGAGCGTTATGTATAAGTTTAATGTCTTCGTACCTCGAATCTTTGTATTTACTCGATAATGTTGGCTGTTGTTTTAGTATTTTTCTCTTGTATTGAGATTTTTTAATTAAATTTTTTATTTTCTTACTTTTCATTTTAGGTATATTTTTAAACTTCGATAACATAAGGAAAAATCGAGAGAGAGGCAAGATTGAAATTTGAATTAAATAGTGTTTTTAGTTAATTTAATACATAAATGGAAGACTTACGTGAATGTTTATAACCGTCGAAGGCCTTGATTATTCTGGCAAGACTACACAGGCGAAGCTGTTAGTTGAGCGTTTACAGAAAACAAAGAAGCAGGTAATTTTTCTCAGGGAACCAGGTGGAACAAAAATCTCTGAGAAAATTAGGAGTATTCTCTTGGATAAACAGCATCTTGAGTTAACTCAGATTGCAGAATTATTTCTGTTTTCAGCAGCAAGAAATCAGCTTGTAACAGAGGTTATTAAACCGGCATTAAAATCTGGTAAGTTTGTGGTTTGTGACCGTTACGATGATTCCACAACCGCATATCAAGGCTATGGTCGCGGAATTAACTTAAACGATGTGAAATTAATAAATAGAATTGCTACAGACGGTTTACGACCCAATTTAACATTTTTTCTTGATCTACAAGTTGAGGAAATATTCGGGAGGTGGCAATCTAAAAACGTCTCAACAGATCGTATGGAAGACTCCGGGAGTATATTTTTCGAGAAAGTCAGAGAAGGTTATTGGGCTATCGCAAAAGAAGAACCAGAGAGATTTATAGTAGTAAATGGTAATCGTCAAATTGACATTGTACATAACGAAATATGGGAAATCATTAAACAAAGGATGGAAAAGAATGATTAAAAATATTCAGCATGATTTTAAACTTATAAAGAAATTCAACTTCAGTACGTTCATATTAATTATCGGGATAGTATGTGCTTTTATGCTCGGCTTCAAATTTTCTGAAGATGATTATTTTTTCAAGATCAACAAGAGCATAGATATTTTCGGTCGCGTTTATAGAGAGGTTGCACTGAATTATGTTGACGTCATTGATCCCGAGAAATTTATGGAAGCCGGGATTCGTGGAATGATCTCAGAATTAGACCCATATACAACTTTTATAAGCGAAAAAGAATCCGATGAGGTAGAATTAATTACGGTTGGTAAGTATGGTGGAATTGGTGTAACGATTGGATTAAGAGATGGTTATATAACAATCCTTTCGCTTATGGAAGGATATTCAGCACAAAAACAAGGCATTATTCCAGGAGATCGTATATTAGAAGTTGATGGGAAAAATGTTGTTGGAATGAAACCAGATGAAATTCGTTTTTTAACAAGAGGTGAACCAGGGACTGAAGTACATTTAAAGATTGAGCGTGAAGGCGAACCGAAACCATTGGAGTTTATTCTTGTGCGAGAAGAAATACAATTGAAAAATATAAGCTACTCGGATTACGTCTCTGATGGCATTGCATATATACGTATAGACCGCTTTTCGCGGGGTGTGGGTGATGAATTGAGATTATCTCTAAAAGATTTAAAATTGAGGGGAGAAATTAAAGGTATAATTTTAGACCTTCGTGGTAATCCTGGTGGGTTACTCGAATCAGCTGTAGATGTTGTTTCAAAATTTCTATCTAAGGGTAGTTTGGTAGTAAGTACTAAGGGTAGGAATGCGGATTCTGAGCGGAAATATTTCGTCACAGAAGAGTCAATGTTTCCTGATGTTCCCCTCATAGTCGTAGTCGATCAGCAAAGCGCTAGTGCAAGTGAAATAGTCGCTGGTGCTGTACAGGATTTAGACCGTGGTATTATTTTGGGGAAACGTACTTTTGGAAAAGGTTTGGTACAAACAATTACACCACTTGCATATAACACACAATTAAAAATAACAACGGCAAAATATTATACTCCAAGTGGTAGATGTATCCAGGAAATTGATTATACACAGAAAAATAAAGAAGGAGTGTTCGTAGCTAAACCTGATAGTCTAAAGAAAACATTCAAAACAACGAAAGGTCGTTTGGAATTTGAGGCGGGCGGTATA
>JBBIRP010000225.1:0-911 GCA_037441745.1 Ignavibacteriales bacterium | reverse complement strand
ATACAACCCGATACCATCGTCGAGGACAAAGAGCCTAGCCCATTCTATAATGACTTGGTCCGCAAATCAATGTTCTTCAAGTTTGCGAATCATTATGTCTCAGAACATAAGGATTCCATAGGGACTATTAATGCTCCATCAGTGATTCAGGAATTTAAAGAGTTTCTCAACCGTTCAAATTATTCGTATCAGGATGAAGTCGAAAACAAATTGAAAGAATTATATGGTATTGCAGAAAAATGCAGATATAGTAAGAATGTCAAAAACGAAATCGAATTACTTAAGAAATATCTTATTGAAGAAAAGCAAGATATTGTCAGTAAGTATCAAGAAGAAATTATCCCTTCAATTAGGTCAGAAATAATAAGCCGCTATAAAGGTGAGAAAGGTAAAATTGAAGAACAATTAAAATATGATGTTCAGATTCAAGCCGCAATTGGTTTAATTAACAACAGAAAGGAGTATGCAAGGCTTTTGAATCTCTGAGAAGTCGAGGGATCAACAGTAAATAATAGATAGTTATGTTAAAGTAAGGTATCCTAATTCCATGAGTTTCCCTTGTATTAATAAAAGCATACGATTAAAATCGCCTCGCTCATGTACAAAGTCAACCTCATCCGATGGAATAATAAGGATGGGACCGAGATGGTAGTTTGATATCCATTGTTTATAAAGTACACTTAATTGTTCAAGATAATTTCGTGAAATGCTTTGTTCATAGTCACGACCTCTCAGGGCGATCTGTTTGATTAAAGTGTCGATTCGCGCATCAAGATAGATGAGTAAGTCTGGCGGTTGTAAGTATTGCATCATTACTTTGTATAGTTCAATATAATTTTTATAATCTCTATTATCCATCTTTCCAATATCGTGGAGATTTTTTGCAAATATTTCAGCATCTTCGTAGATAG
>JBBIRP010000224.1:0-3157 GCA_037441745.1 Ignavibacteriales bacterium | reverse complement strand
CATGAGGATGACAGCTAGTGCAATCTTCACCGTCATGATGAGCTGTCCCGCTTCCATCTTTTCTATGATGAGCTGTAGTTGTATGGCAAACTTCACATATTCCGTCATAAGCGTCATCACCATCTGCAAAAGAATTCTGACCTGTACTGTCAAGTAATTTTACCGGATTACCATTAATCATTGTACGGACAAGTTTAGAATAACTACTTCCATATGTCCTCTGTTGTTCCTGATGATGAGGATTATGGCAAGTAACACAACTTATATTACGATGTGTTTCAACTGCTTGAGCAGAAACACCATTATGGCAACTTAAACATTTATCATTAATTGTTGCGGTTGCATTCGGATCGTTGTAACCAAAATGGCAATCAGAACAAAGGTTTGGCAATTTTGTTGGATCACCATGTGGTGCATCAACACCTTTTATATCTGAAATATCTTTCTGACAAAGAGAAAAATTAATGAAAAAGAAAATACATGTTAAAGAATACCAAAATAATTTCATCTGCTAATTTCCCTATTTTAGAAAAACCATCTTATTTGTTTTAGAAATTCTATCAGCTACCTGTAAATTATAAAAATAAATCCCTGATGCTACTACCTCACCATCATCATCTCTGCCATCCCAGTTCACAGTATAATTTCCAACCTTTTGATTTTGATATACGAGTGTTCGTACCACACGTCCGATGATATCATAAATCTTTAAGTTGACAAAACCTTCTGAAGGTATTGCGTATTTAATTTGCGTTGTTGGATTAAAAGGATTCGGATAGTTTTGTTCAAGTGAGAATTCCATTGGTAGATCAGATGATGAATGCTCAATGCTCGTTATATCTTGAATTTTGTATTGCTTAACTTCAGAACTTCCCATCGATGAGATAAATAAATTTCCATCATCGGTTATAGTTATGCCCATTGGAACACGAAAAAGATCAATAATATGGTTTTCGTTCCCGAGAAAACCGAGATGATTTCCGTAAGAGTCAAAAATTTGTACATGATTCAAACCACTATCGGTCACATAAATCCGATGCGAAGCATCCACTGCTATACCTTGCATATGAGCAAATGTACCAACTCGCTTCCAAATTGTATCAACTTGCGATATGTGTTCACCAAATGATCTAAGAAATTCTCCCTGCATCGAAAATATCTGTACTCGTGAATTACCTGCATCAGCGACAAGAATCTCTTTAGATTTTAAATCCAATGCAATACCAATAGGTGTTATTAATTCACCATTCTGAATTCCATACGATCCAAAAGAAAATTGGATGTCACCATTTGAATTAAATACTTTAACACAGCTTAACTTCTTCTCAACAACATAGATTAGACCTTCGTTACTGACTGCAATGTCAACAGGGAAATCGAGTTGGGAGTTATGCAATGAAAAATAATCAACAATCACCCCATCGTGAGAAAATCGTATAATATCCCCCTGTATTCCAGCTATTATTTCATCATTACCGACAAATGATAAACTTAAAGGAGGTTTTGGAAGAGAAATATTTGAAAAAATTTGATTATTTTGATTAAATATATAAATTTGTTTTCTATGATAATCTGCAATCGCTATTCTCCCTGTTTTAGATATTGCTACTCTGGTTGGTCTGAAAATATATTTGTTATACATCCCTTTGAAAGTTAACAAAGGACTATTTGCATATAAAAATCCTACTAGGATGAAATTAATTAATAAAGTTTTGGCTAAAAATTTCATGACATAGACCTCATTACTTTATATGACAGGTTAAACAAAGATTACTATGTGAGTTTGATTTTCTCAAAAATGGTGGATGTGTTGGATCGTGTGGGTTATGACATGAGGAACATTCCATTTTATGATTGAAAAGCATTTTTGAAGTTATCGTTCCACCACCAATACCACTTGGTTGAGCATCAGGATTATACAGGCCTCCTTTAGCAACATCGGGATGTGAAGCATCATAAGTAAAATTGACGGGATGATCATTTGAAAGATTATTGTTAGATATTCCACTATATCCTTCACCAATATTTGCACCTGGAAAATCAGCAAAGAGGCTACCCGGGTAATAAACTTGACCAAGGCTTGTATAACCACCAGCCATCTCTGGTTGACCAACATGAGATACATTTGCTAACGAATTCATTGCCGTAACACCATCGTGACAACTCAGACATAAGAGTGAGTACGAACCCGTTAAATCTCCGTTAGGCATAGCATCCATTGTGGTGGATGAATAAACCAAAAAAGTTTTATTCGCCGGCAATGTCTTATTCCACAATGGTTTACCCGTTTCAATTGAGTTGTGTGGTGTATGGCAAAATATGCATACTTGAGATTCGTTTATACTTTGCCATTGAGTGGTACCAGTATTTCCACTCGACAAATCATGTTTCGAGTTTATTATCGTTTGGCTGTTCACCAAAGATATACTCGCAATTATTATCATACCGATTATAAATACGCGCATAGTCGTTTAAGAAGTTTATTGACTGTCAAATATGTAATTATTTTATTAGCCAAAAATTATACCAAAATATTCTTATTCCATTTCTCATACTTCGAACCATTATTCAGAAAATTTGCATAAAAATGACCCATTGGTTTGGCAAAATGACACAGCCTCTTTATGTTATCAATTTATACTGCGTAAAATTTTTACTCTTTTACGTTCAGCATCTGCTTCTTGATGTTTGCCAATCTTATCATAAATTTCTGCACGAAGCATTGGAATTCTATATTCATTTTTTGCTATTTCCTCAGCCTTCAAAAATTCATCAAATGCATTATCATAACTTCCAACAATTCCATACGCATATCCCAGATAACAATGAGCCATTGGAAATTTATTATCTTTCTTAATTAGAGCATTTAAATTTTGAATTCCCTTATCCGGTTCTCCTTTCTTAACCATCAGGAACCCTGATAAAGAGATTGCATCCGCAGAATTTTTGTCAATTTTTAATGCGTGATTAATATTCGTTTCTGCATTTTGTAAATCATTATTTTGGAGTACAATTTCTGCCATTAAAAGCAATGGTTGAATGAATAATGTATCATTCTCAATCGCCTCGAGTACATACTTTTTAGCTGTATCCAATTCATCTTTTTTAAATTTCATTAATGCCAAGTTATATAGACGAAGAGATTTTTTATTAGGAA
>JBBIRP010000223.1:0-3169 GCA_037441745.1 Ignavibacteriales bacterium | reverse complement strand
AAGACACAGGTCATATGATTCCAGTGCTTCAGCAAAGCGAAGGAGTAAAAGTTTTAGTAAATCCGAAGGACCTTGAAGAGGCGAAAACAATCTTATCCTCACAAGCTCTCGAGACACAAGGTCAATAAATAAAAAGATTTGTCATAAAAACTTTCCAGATCAAAATTTATCAATATAACATCTTGATAAAATCAATGTTCAAACAACTATTCAAAACAAAAAATCTTGATGTGATACTTCAAGAAGGAGAAGCCCCACAGCATCGTTTAAAAAGGGTTTTGGGTCCCTTTGATCTTGTTTTGCTCGGGATAGGTGGAATTATAGGCGCAGGTATATTCGCCACAATAGGTACAGCAGCAGCTGGTGATCTAGCAAGACCCGGTGCTGGCCCTGCACTTATTTTATCGTTCGTACTAACTGCTATTGCGTGTGGCTTTGCAGCACTCTGTTATGCTGAATTTGCTGCGATGGTTCCAATCTCAGGTAGTGCATACACGTATTCTTATGCTACACTCGGAGAACTAATTGCATGGATCATCGGTTGGGATTTAATAATTGAGTATGCTGTTGGCAACGTTGCTGTTGCAATTAGTTGGGCAAACTATTTTAAAACTTTTGTCAGTGGTTTTGGTATTATTATCCCTGACTGGCTATCGACTGATTATCGAACTGCCTCTAAAATCCCTGGTTTGTTTGAGCAGGCTCCTCATGTTTTTGGAATACCGATAGTGTTCAATATACTCGCATTTGGGATAGTTACACTAATTACGATTGTACTGGTAATTGGTATTAGGGAGAGTTCGCGTGTCAATGCTGCAATGGTAATTTTGAAACTCGTCGTTTTAGGATTTTTTGTATTTGTTGGATGGAAATACGTAAAACCGGAGAATTGGCATCCCTTCGCACCAAATGGTTGGGCAGGAATACAGGCTGGAGCCGCAGTCGTCTTTTTTGCATACATCGGTTTTGATGCAGTTTCTACTGTTGCTGAAGAAGTACGAAATCCGAGGAGAGATTTGCCAATCGGAATCATCGGTTCATTAATTATTTGTACTGTAATTTATATTATCGTTGCTGCTGTTTTTACTGGAATAATACCATATTCAACATTAGTCACCTTGCTCGCAACTCAACAGGCAGAACCACTCACAATGGCACTTCAATATGCAAACATAGAGAAATGGGGAAATATTTTTGTTGGTATAGTCGCATTTGGATCAGTTATTGCTCATACAGCTGTCTTACTAGTTTTTCAACTCGGACAACCGCGCATTTTCTTTTCAATGGCTCGTGATGGCTTACTTCCACAAAGCTTTGCAAAAGTTCATCCCAAATTTCGGACGCCATATGTTACAACGATTCTTACAGGAATTGCCGTTGGTGTTTGTTCAATGTTCACAAGTATCGATGAGATGGTAGATTTAACAAACATTGGAACTTTGTTTGCTTTTGTTCTAGTTTGTGCAGGAATTATTATCCTCAGATACAAAGACCCGAATCGTTCTAGGTCATTTAAAACTCCACTCGTCCCGCTAATTCCAATGCTCGGAATCGCATCATGTTTCTATTTAATGTTAGGTTTACCTATTGTAACTTGGTGGCGTTTCTTTATCTGGTTAAGTGTTGGAATGGTTGTTTATTTTCTCTATGGATATAATAGAAGTAAATTGAGGCAAAATGTTTTATTTTAAGATAAAATGACTTGGAAGCTTTTATTGTTTTATTGCATCTTATTTGTATATTTATTATCCATGTTGATTAAATAATAATTTTTAGAAAGGGACATATTATGTTATCTAAAGTAATGCAAGATGCTCTAAATGAACAAATCAATCAAGAGATGTATTCATCATACCTCTATTTAGCGATGGCTACACATTTTAATTATGAAAATCTTTCGGGCTTTGCTAATTGGATGCATATCCAATCTCGTGAAGAATGGTCGCATGCCATGAAATTTTACAACTATATTTTTGATCGCGGTGGTAATGTGACTTTAAAAACTATAGCTCAACCACCAACAAAATTCAAATCTCCACTCATGATTTTCAAACAATTGCTTGAGCATGAACAAAAAATAACAAAACAGATAAACAAACTTTATGATCTTTCGATAAAAGAAAAAGATTATCCATCACAAGTAATGCTTCAGTGGTTTATCAATGAGCAAGTGGAAGAAGAGAAGAACGGTACAGAAATCATCAATCACTTAGAGATGGTTGGTGACTCACAAGCAATGTTAATGATGTTAGATAGAAAATTAGCAGAGAGAAAATAACTCCTTGGATAAAAAGGACTGCTACGGTCTAACAGTTATTCTTCGAATTATCAATGGAATGGAACCGTTGCTTTGTTTGGTGAATAAGTTCTCATTCCAGTATTAAGAAGGGAAATTTTAATGATTAAAGGAGTCAGATAGCTTTCCCGATCAATAAACCCCACAATAATGCACCAAGGATAATTCGGTATACAATAAATACTCGAGTAGTGTATTTATGCAAATAATTAAGCAAGAAGTTAATCGAAATGTACCCTATAATACCAGAAGTTAAAGTGGCGACTAACAATGGTGCAATTCCCAAATCGGCTAAATGATAGCGGGCATGGTACATTTCAAAAATTCCACTTGCAAGAACAGCTGGAATGCTTAAGTGGAATGAGAACCGTGCAGCAGTTTCACGGTCCAATCCGAGGAAAAGTCCAGCAGTGATTGTTGTACCTGAACGGGATGAACCGGGAATAAGCGCGATAGCTTGTGCAAAACCGACTATGAGAGCGTCTAACCAAGTAGTTTGGTTTTCATCTCGATTGTGTTTGCTGACTTTTTCTGCCCAATAAAGTAGTAATGCTAGAACTATTAGTGCAGTAGCGATTGTGGTTAATTCTTTTGTGAAAGTTCCTTCGATGAAATCCTTAAATGTCAAACCAATTATTGCAATTGGTAAAGTACCAAGAATAATTTTAACCGCTAATCGAGTTTCGGTACTACAATTTTGCCTATCAAACAGACAACCTTTTTTAAAATCTAATATAATACCCCTTATCATATTTAAATAGTCTTTAATGAAATATATAATAAGTGCTGCTACCGTACCCAACTGCATAACCGCTATGAATGCAGTCCAATCTTCTGGTTGAACTGATTCTAAAATTCGAAATAGTTTTGCAA
>JBBIRP010000222.1:0-3171 GCA_037441745.1 Ignavibacteriales bacterium | reverse complement strand
GGATATTGTTTATATGGAAATGACATTGATAAAACAACAAATCCACTCGAAGCTGGGTTGAAGTGGATAACAAAATTAGATAAAGAAGATTTTATTGGAAAGGAAGTTCTTTTAAAGATAAAACAAGCTGGAATTAAGAGAAGATTAATTGGTTTCATCGTTGATGACGAAAGAGCATTCCCAAGACACGGATATGAAATAAGAAAGGATGGCACATCAATAGGAACTGTAACAAGTGGTACGGTTTCTCCAATTTTAGAAAAAGGTATTGGAATGGGATATGTCCCGATTGCATATTCTCAACCGGGGAATGTTATAAATATTTTAATCAGAGGTAAAGATTTCCAAGCAAAAATTGTCGAATTACCATTTATTAAAAGATGAACATGAATCAAGTACGTAAAAGTGTTAAAGTTTCCGTTCATTTTACTCCCACGAACTTGGATGAAATGCAATTGAAAGATAAGAACATTGTTGTTATTGATGTACTGCGGGCAAGTACGTCAATTGCAATTGCACTTCATAATGGAGCAAAAGAAATTATACCAGTAAGCAGTATTGAGAATGCTGTAAAGATTTCCGGGAACCTTTTTGGTGACGTGACGCTCAGAGCAGGGGAACGTAATTCCAGGATGATCGAGGGATTTAATCTTGGTAATTCTCCGCTTGAATATACTGAAGAGATCGTAAAAGGAAAATCAATCATTTATATGTCGACAAATGGTTCTGCTGCAATTTTAAAAGGTAAACATGCACGAAGTCTCGTAGTAGCTGGATTTGTAAATCTTTCAGCTGTTGTGAACTTTCTCGCGAAATCAAAAGAAGACTTTACCATTATTTGTGCAGGAATGGAAAATAATTTCTGTATTGAGGATTCTGTGTGTGCAGGCAGAATCATTAATAAGCTTCAAACTGTTACAAGCGATGACTTGATTCTTGATGATTCAAGTACAGCATGTACGATATTGGATAAGAATTTTGGTAAAAGTACATTGAAAATGCTGAAAAACTCAGATCATGGCAAATATTTAATTGAAATTGGTTTTGCTGAAGATCTGAAAATGTGTGCAGCTGTTGATCTTGTGAACATAATACCAATCTTCACAGGAAATGTTATACGACTTCAGAAATAAAAGAAAAATATTTCTGCCTTCGTAAAGATAATCAATAAAATGGCAGATAAAGGAAAAATAACAATAGCATCAACTTCGAAACGTGCGCAATCACAACAAAAGTTCGAACGTCGTAAGCAAATAATTGCTGTGATTGGATTCGTTTTTGGTCTCTTAATTTTATTGAGTATTTTTAATTACTCTCCAGCTGATGAAGCTGTTCTCGACAAATTATCTTGGATCGATATTTTCAGGTTGCCTTTCAACGATAATGTTCAAACATTAACCTCTCAATTAAAAAATAATTTGAGTTTATTTGGAGCGCTCGTTGCTGATTTATTTGTTAACTCTACAATCGGATATACATCTGCTATCATTCCCGTATTAATCATTCTGTGGAGTTGGGTTTTATTATTTAAGAAGACTGCGGCGAAATTTATAAAAATTACAAATTATGTTATAGTCTTTTCTATTTTAATCTCCACGATATTTGGAATTACTAATGTGATCATCGGTGATGTTAGAAAAGAGTGGAGTGGCATTGTGGGAGCTTTTCTCGCTGATATATCGATAAAAATTCTCGGTAAAGTTGGCGCTCCAATCATTATGTTTGCTGCATTGTTTTTAACAATCGTATTTGCTATCGATTTAGATATTCATAAAACTATTTCCAGATTCGTTTCTTTATGGAACAATTTATTCATAAAAATCAAGACCAAAGAGCAAGAATATGAATCTATGGAAATAGAAACGGCTCCGGGGATTTCTATTGTAAAGCAAGATGAAAATGTTATCGCATCTGAAGCAGAAGCGAATATAATGGAAAATGAACCGCAAGATGAAGCAGAACTGCCAGCGGAAGATGAAAGAATTGAAGAGATTTCTATCACCCCGCCATCGGTTAATGATGAAGAAGATATGGAAAAGGCATCTCATCCGTTTGTTGAAAATTCAGAAGGAGAGATTGATTACGTTTTCCCATCAATAGAATTACTTGATGCGTATCGTCAGGCCGACATAATACCTGAGGAAGAACTTAAGGCAAATGCAGAACTTCTACAGGCTAAACTTGCGAACTTTGGTATAGAAATCAAAAATGTAAGTATTACTACGGGTCCTGTCGTAACATTATATGAACTTGTCCCGGCATCGGGTGTAAAAATTAGTCGTATTGTAAGTTTAGCAGATGATCTAGCGCTTGCATTAGCAGCGAAAGGTATAAGAATAATCGCGCCGATTCCAGGTAAAAGCGCTGTTGGCGTCGAAATCCCAAATAATAACCCATCACTAGTATCACTGCGTAGCGTGTTGAACTCAACTCAATTCAGAGAATTTAAAGCAAACCTTCCGATTGCTTTTGGCAAAACAATTTCCGGGGATGTTTATACTGATGATCTTGCTAAGATGCCACATTTACTTATCGCTGGTTCTACGGGTTCAGGTAAGAGCGTCGGTATCAATACGATACTTGCAAGTTTACTTTTTAGATTACATCCATCGGATGTAAAATTTGTTATCATTGATCCGAAAAAAATTGAGTTAGCTTTGTATAGAAAATTGAGACATCATTTTTTAGCTGTTTCGCCGGATGTTGATGAAGATATCATTACTACCCCCGAGAATGCAGTCTATGCACTAAAAGGCGTTGAACATGAAATGGAAAAACGGTACGATAGATTATCAGCAGCCGGCGTTAGAAATATTCAAGACTATAATGAAAGGTTTAAGTCTCAACAACTAAAAAACACCGATACCATTACACATGCAAAAATGCCATATCTTATCGTAGTGATTGATGAATTGGCAGACTTGATGTTAACAGCTGCACGTGAAGTTGAAGAACCGATTGCAAGACTTGCACAGTTAGCCCGAGCGGTTGGAATACATCTTGTACTTGCAACTCAACGACCATCTGTCGACGTAATAACTGGTGTCATTAAGGCGAACTTCCCAGCCCGCATTGCTTATCAAGTTGCATCAAAAATTGATTCGAGGACTATTCTATATATGAATGGAGCGGAACAGTTATTGGGGAGTGGTGATATGCTTTACCTTCCCA
>JBBIRP010000221.1:0-3222 GCA_037441745.1 Ignavibacteriales bacterium | reverse complement strand
AGAGAACAAAAGAATTCTTTTTCCTTGTCACTATATTGAAATTGTCTTGCAGGATGTCCTTCGTTTAAATAATTTCTCAACCTTATATAGAAATCAATTTCATTTATTATTTTTGGATCGCCACCTTTAATTTTTTTTTCAGCCTCTTGTAATTCTTTATCAATGATCGTCAAATCTTTTAATAGTAGTTCCGTTTCCACAATTTCAATGTCCCTCACAGGATCTACATCGCCTTCTATGTGACTTATGCCCTCATTGACGAAGCAACGAACAACATGCGCTATTGCATCGACTTCACGGATATGAGATAAAAATTGATTACCAAGCCCTTCTCCTTTACTTGCATTCCGAACAAGTCCAGCTATATCTACAAATTCAATTGAAGTTGGAATTACTTTTGGTGGTTTAAAAATTCTTGCAAGCTCATCAAGGCGTTTATCTGGCACAGCTACAATCCCGATTTGGGGCTCAATCGTAGTGAAAGGATAATTTGCAACTTGTACCCCCACTGCTGTTAAGGCGTTAAATATTGTGGACTTACCAACATTTGGTAAGCCAATTATTCCACATTTAAAACCCATATATAAAAAATTCCTGCTGAATGAATAAAATCATCAGCAGAATGTACAGAAAATCTACGTTATATAAAAATGAATAGTTACCTTTGTACCATCATTGGTTTAGTCTTATTCAAGGATAAAATTGTCGGCATTTCATCTCTCTTGCCGTGCAGTTGTTGCCGAATTGTTCGCAGCTCTTTTATCTGCATATCCAAACGTTCAATATTGTCGACCAACAATTTTAAAAACACATCCTTTCTCTCATTAGAAATATTTGGATTGTTAATATGATACAAAGCTAATCGGATTACACTCATCGGATTAGTGATGTCATGGATAAGCATTGAAATATTTTCATGGGCGGCCGTCACAAGCTGATGCAAAATATCGTATTCTCTGGCTTTTTTCTTTAATCTGGCTTGCTCCATGGCACTCATGAAGCTCCACGCAAATAAAGGCGTGTCAAACTCAGCTAAGTTAAATGTATCATCAATACCAACTACCCGGTATTTCTTTGAAACGCGTGCTTCGCTTTGCTTTGTAAGTAAAAATATCGGTATGATTGTGTTAGATTTACGAATTAACCTAACAAGATAAACAATATTTTTATATGGAATTTTTTCATTAAATAAAACAATATCCAAATTCTCATTTGAATCCCTAATAACAGATTCAGCATCTTGGAAAACTGTATAAGTAATAACCGGCTTGAATGAATCAATTTTTGATAATTTTTCTTTTAATGCGATGGCATTTTCTAAAGTGTTCTCGATTATGAGAACTCTTAAAATTTTCATATAAATTATTTATGTTAAAAATAGAATAATAATTAAATAGAATTTTCAATTTTTTTCTTGATAGGTACTTTCTCAAATAATCTCTTCAAATCACGACGCATTTCCATAATACTTTTTCCTTTTTCCCAAACTTCGTCCGCAATAGAGTCTGCAAGGCGATGTTTAGCATCCTCATCAATGTACCCAGATAGTACAACAATTTTAGTCGAACGATCTTTATTCCTTTTTTTAAGAAGTTCTAAAACTTGAAATCCATCAATCTTTGGCATACGAAGATCAAGTAAAACAACGTTTGGTTTTTTTTCACCAATTAATATAAGCGCTTCATAGCCATTATCAGTGGTTATAATATTTGCATTTGGAAACTCTGTACATATAATTTCTTTAAGAAGCATTGTATAAGCAATATCATCATCTACTATAAGAAATGAGGTACTTCTTTCGTCAACAAAATTGAATGGCACATCAAGACCGGTTTTTTGGATAAAATCATTTAAATCACTTGGCCAAACTCGATAATGTCCACCATATGTGGTAAATGCTTTTAAGGCATCTTTATATATCCAGTTTAATACAGTTTTTTTACTGACCTGACATATCTTTGCAACTAAGCCAACATTCATAGGCTTTCGGTACACCATCGAAAATTTCATTCCACTTGGATTTTGTCTATATTCTACCATATCTCAAATCGCACTTTATTTTTAATAATTCTATTCTGAATATAAAGTAATCAGGGAAAAGTGTAAGTGACAATTATCACTCGATGGCAATTAAGGTTACAGGTAATCTATAAATTCTTAACGACTCGAATTACCTTCCAAATGAATAAAATATCTCGTTTTCTGACTGTTACAGGTTCAAAATTAGGATTTATTGGAATCAAATGAATATAATGTTCATCAATTTTAATTTTCTTTAGAACATCCTCCCCATTTACGTGAATCACAGCTATATCACCACTTCGCACTTCTTGTTGTGGACTAACAACTACAATATCACCATCTTCGATCATCGGTGACATACTTTTACCTTTTACAATAAGCGCGAATGCACGAGAATCTTTTACATTATCGACCGTGATATATCTCTCAACATAATCTGGGTGAAACATTGTTGCTGTTTTTCCTGCTGGTACTGTTGATAATAGTGGAATATTTACTAAGTTCACTTTTTGTAATGTTGTAACTCTTTCTATTGAATTATTTTTAGTACGAGACTGCAAGATGGGATACATATCGCCTTCGCCAATAAGTAACCATTCAGGACGAACACCGGTATGTTTTGCCAACAGGATTAAATAATTACTATCAGGGACCTGCAAACCCTTTTCCCATCTTTGCAAGGTCCTTACAGCCACATCAATTTTTTCAGATAATCTTTTTTGATCCAAGCCTTTATTTTCACGAGCTAATCGAATTCTATTGCCAATTGCCTTTTTCATAATGCTATTTTTGTCGTTGAGAATTAGGACATAAGACATATTTGTCTTAAAACAAAGATAGCAATATATTGCTAATATGTCAAGTTTAGTAAAATATCACAGAAAAGATATACTATGGTAAAATAGTATTATTGGGTATTTCTTTAGACATTGCTGGAAGTATGCGTAGATAATATTCACCATTTTCGGATTGCTCTGCAAGTAGTCCTAAGTCTTTATCGTTTATTGGATATTCATTGACTAATCGAGCAATTTCATTTACTAAAAATGTTGTCATCTGCACACCAAGATAAGCATTTTCCCCTGATCTATATGAACTTCTAATTAAAGGTACCAAAAAGTTCGGTAATTTAGAAACCTCATCTTGATCTGATTCCTCCTTGCTAACCTCATATATTTGAAATACTGGAGTGAAATAACC
>JBBIRP010000220.1:0-3232 GCA_037441745.1 Ignavibacteriales bacterium | reverse complement strand
GGATTTTATATTCAGAATTAATCATAATCCAAATTCTCTCAATAACACGTGGTCAAAAAACATTTTTAAATTCGTTCCATCACCATTGAGAAGATGAAGTGGAAGTCCGATGAACACAAAACTGTTCGACCCATCTATAACACCGACATTAATATTCCCTTTGGGTTGAGTTGACCAACTAATTCCACCATCTGTAGTATGAAGTATAATTCCACCCGTTCCAGCACACCAACCTTCATTTGAATTAATAAATGAAATTGAATTTAGGTTTTGAGTTGTATTGGATCCAGAAATTGGGATAGCATTCCATGTTTGTCCTCCATCAATGGTTTTGTAAATGACGCCGTACTTGCCACATATCCATCCATTGAGTTCATCAATAAAAAATACTGTTCTTAAATCGCCTGATAACCCGATCTTTGATATCCAAGTTGATCCACCATCTACAGATTGTAATAATGTCCCATTATTTCCTACAACAAATAAATTATTTTTATTCAAATAACTTACTGAATTTAGTATTCTATTTGGGATTCCAGAAGCGGTTTGCCAGCTATTACCACCATTAGAGGTAATTAGAATAATACTATCGCCAACAGCAATACCCGTGTTGAGATCATAAAATTTTACACATCTAAGTGTTTTCCGACTTGGCGTAGATTTGGATTCCCATTTAGCACCACCATTTGTTGAAGTTATGATAATTCCTTTTGTTCCAACGGCGCATCCGATATCACTGGATGCAAAATCAACAGATAGTAAATTCTCAAACGTCAATACAGATTGATTTATCCAACTCATTCCACCATCATCGGTTCTTAATATCGTTCCCATATCTCCGACAATCCAACCGCGCGTTGAATTAATAAACTTTGTAGAATTAAGATTGTTCGAAGTCCCACTACTTTGTCTTATCCACGTTATCCCACCATTCATTGAATTGAAAATTAAACCATTAATACCGCATATTGTAACTGACATATTCGAAGTTGATACTGATTTCAATTCCCCTAACGTTTGGGCAAATGCATAATGAACCGGAGATGTCCTTGTATCTTCTTGAATGTGATAAATGTATCTTGCATCTGCACGTTTATATAATGGTCTCATATATACAGAATGAACGAATTTCTTATTGAACTTCATCAATGGAAAATTACTCGTCGATTCCGGGATTAAAATATATTCTCCAGGGATTTGATTATCACCAAATGCTGGAAGAAGTCTTCTCCCAGTATACGGATCGGTCGTAAGCAAATCAACAGAACAAATACTATCGAGTGGAGTAAAATCTTTGAGCGCACCTCTAGGATCAATTGAGTTTTCAAACATTGTACTGAAAACAACTTTACCTGGATGCGAAATGTCTCTTATGTAGTAAAATAATGGAAATTGAGCAACGCTAAGACTAGGATATTGATCTGTGTACCAAAAAACTACATCAAACAATTGAAGTGTAAAGAGAAAAGCCGGATCTATAAATGGCGGTACCATTGAACCGATCATATTATCTTTTTTATTTTGAATCGTGAGTCCACGTGCAATATCAAGTACTTCGAAATCAGCAAACTTACCACCAATATCATTTTTAAAAAGATTTTGATACAAAGACAAAACATCAGCACGATTTCCAGAGACGTTATCGAGAAAATCATTAATGATTAATAATTTCCCGTTGGGATTTTTTACGTACCATTTTTTTGCTAATGGTTGTTTGGCATCTGGCATCGAAATGATAACACTCGGATCTCCCGCAATATCTCTTGCTCGAATGTAAAAAGTGTTAAATGAATCTAATATCAAACCTTTAATTGTTCCAGCTAGCTTGTTTTTTGTGAGGTATGTTCCAGTATATAAATCAGCATCAACCTCCCCTGTGATATTCTCACTCCGTTCTCTTGGAACGACCAACGTGATCATCTTCTTATTACCTGGAATTATAAACCACCTGGTCAAATCGGACGTATCGTTAAGTGCAATTTCATACTGTGCAATCGTATTGTTACCATCTGGATCCGTTCCCTCCCAAGCAAAAGTTACTACGGTAAATGTTGTCTCGGGTTGCTGCATTGCAACAGTTGGATTATTTGGATTGAACGCAAAGTATACTGACGGTGGTTGGTTAAGTGTTGGCATATCTAATGTTGCTGCAGTAATATCATATGAATTTGTTGAAAATGTTAATACAACATCATCATCATCTAAGATTTTGTTTTCATTTTTATCCCAATAAGTAAGAGAATTCCAATTGTAAATATGTGCATTATCATCGATATTTTTTGTGAAGGTATTGTCCACAGCTCTGACTGCGACATAAAAAGTTTGACGTTTCTTTTCAAGTGGAAAAGTTATTATCGTATCATTAGATTTCTTCCAATACCAAATAACAGGCATAGTGTCTTTGCCAGATGAGTCATAAAATTTAACCGTATCATATGCAAAGAGGTACCCTTTAATAATACCATCAGGGTCTTCACCCCACCAATGAAGGTGCTGTTTGCTTGTACCTTCAGCCAATGCTGAATCAGGATAAAGCCATAAGTAAGTATTTGGCGCTTTATTTAGATACGGATTGTTCTGAATATCCTTCGTACAACCTCCTAAAAATAATATTCCAATTAAACAATATGTGAGCGAATACTTCATAAACGAAAATTATTTAATAATCATAAATTTTCCACGTTTTACATCTCCAGTTACTATATCTTCGACGGTAAAAAGGTACAAACCAGTGGCAATCGCTTGATCATATCGAGTAATCAGATCCCACGCATGTTCTCCACCTGCAAATTGAATTTGAGTTCCAGTGACACCAAATTCTTTGAACCACTCAATACCTTCACCTTGATATGTTCTTGCATCATGTTGAATTATTGCTACAACATCTCCTGCAAGTGTATATATTCTGATTTCACATTGATCAGGTAAATTATAAAAATATATTTTGCGTAATCGTTCGCGCGTCCCATCCCAATATGCGTTTACGTAATATGGATTCGGGTAAACACCAACCTGTTTCGATCTATCGGATGTCGATTTAGTACCGGGTATCACTAAATAAAGCGATCTGGCACTTTCTAAACTTGGGACCTTATTGGCAGTATCACCTTTATCATACGCTGTTATCCCATACATGTATTGCATACCATTCAGATGTTGTAAATCGACACCTTTAGGTGGAAAACGATACCAATAATTTGTTGTATCACCAGGGAAAATTTTTGGTGAATCT
>JBBIRP010000219.1:0-3246 GCA_037441745.1 Ignavibacteriales bacterium | reverse complement strand
CAGTTCAATTACTAAAGCAGCGTTTGTTACAATGGATAGCGAAGCAAGAATCAATGCGATATCCATAGGACAAGCAATGATTGACGAAATTAACTCTAAATCATTTGATAGCGCGACCGTTGGTAACGTAGTTTATTTTTTAAACCAATTAACTTCTTCTAATAAATTCGGACCAGAAGGTTCTGAGACTTCCGTTCCAAAATACGATAGGGAACCATATTTATCAGCCGCCATGTTTAATGATGTTGATGATTATCATGGATATACTCGGATCGATAGTTCGACTCATCTTGGTGCATTTTTATTAAGAGATAGTATCATTTATGTTCAAGAAACGAATCAAGATACTTATTCGTTTTCACCAACGTGGTACAAGAAAATAATTGTTGTGGTAAAGCATCCCAATATGATTGACTCAGTCGTTATTAAATCGTTATCTGTTTATCGGGAATACTTTTAAAAATAATAAAGATAAATGCCTGTAATATTAGATATCGTTTTTGCATTTGTAATTGGTTCGATTTTATTTCTCATTATTTTTACACTTATGGGGAATATAAATCAAGCACATTTTGATAAAACGCTTACTACCACAGCCCAAATAAATTTAGTGACGATCGCTCAAATAATAGAATCAGATTTCTTAAAAATCGGATATCATGTAAAAGATGATGCCATCCAATATGCAGATTCATCTACGATCAGATTTAAAGCTGATTTAAAGAATGATGGCGATGTTGTGAACGTGAAATATTCATTGGGTGATCCCATCATTGAAACTCGGAATCCAAGGGATTTTCGTTTGATAAGAGAAGCGAGTGGATATTCCTCAATCAATGCAAGTGTAGGATTAACGTCATTGAAGTTTACTTATTTCAATTCCTCTGGAAATGTTATACCTTCTCCCATAACTTCAAAAAATTTACTTGATTCGATTAAAGCGATAAGAGTTAAAATAAAATTAGAAAGTCTTGAACCAGTTTATTCATATATCACGGGAGATTCAACATACCAGAGTGTATTCTGGGAAAAAACATTTTACCCAAGAAATATACCGAGGGAAAATTAGGAGCATATTATGGGAAGTAATTCTTTGATTGGTATTTGTACTTTGTTTTTTGTATTCAGTATACTTTTTTCTTCAATGAATGAGAAAGAACGGCATGCTGCTGATAGTACTTACGGTTACATGAAATTGACAACTGCGAGAGAAATTACCCGTAGTTCCATTAATATTGCCTTGAAAAAAATTTATCAAGACTTATATAAATTAAGTGCCGATTCAATATCAGGTAATCTTGATGAAGGGGAATATAGGGTTACTTGGTTCCGTGAAAATGATACCTTATTGAATCTTATAGCAAAAGGCAAATTCGATGACTCTATGTGTTTAATAAAAACAAAATTGTTAATCTATTCAAAACCTTTTCCTAAAGACTCAGCCGCTGTATCTTTACATGTTAATTCTGTTGGTATGATAATGAAAGGAACACCATTGATAGATGGTAATAATTATGATATTAATGGAAACAACCCAAGCGATTCTGGGGCAGTTCCCGCAGTCGCTGTGCTTTCAAAAACTGATAGTGCTAATCTCGCAATATTTGATCCATACCTTAGTGGTTCACAAGATTTATTAGTTAATCCTGCTATGCCTGATCCTGAAGCTTTTGTTAATCAATATATGGCAAATGCAGATTATATCCTAACACCAAGCGGTTCGCCTTATAGTGGAAATATGAATTATGGTGATACCACTCATCCAAAATTGTGTTTATTGATGGTGCTGATTCGACTCATCCCGTAAAAATATCAGGAACAATTCAAGGTTGGGGTATTTTGGTTGTCAGAGGATTTTTCCAATTAACAGGTACATTGGATTGGCATGGATTAGTCGTTGTTTCGAGTTCTTCGGTTTTTGATTTTGCATTAGCAAAAGGAACTCCACGAATAATTGGTTCGTTGCTGATGGGTGGACCTCCAGGTAGCATTTTAGAAATGCGTGGAACGGCAAATATTCTTTACAGTAGTGCTGCTTTGCGCCAGTCACAATGGATCGGAAAACTCTTGGCATACCACGTTATTGATTGGTATGAGTAAATACAATAAACTTTTTAATTCATAAGCAGGATGCTACTAGTTACCATCTAATTTTTTCATTTCCTTGTTTTCTTAAAGTGCTTTTAAATAAGGGTAAATGATAAAATGTTTTATATCTTAATATGACTAAAATGGAAAAGCAGCATACTTTACGAAATTCAGATCTCTTCTCAAACAGTACAATTCCAGAATCACAGGATAGTAAAAAACAATCTTTATCAACAGATGGTGTCACCGGTTTTGTTGAATCTCTTATAAATCGAAACATAGTATCAAGAGAAGCTGTAAAAGCCGCTGTTGCATTTAAAAGAAAGACCAGCGGAAACGATAAAAGATTGCTCTTTCAAATTTTAATCGATGAGTTTAACATAGATCGAGAAACGGTGTATACTGAATTTGTTAAATATTATTCTCTCAAGACTATCGACTTAGATATTGCTGGATTAGAACGGGAACGTCTGAACTTCATAAATAAAGTTTTAGACGGCGTTCCACAGAAAATTAGGGATTCTGCTATCTCGAATAAAGTAATTCCTTTTCAAGTTGCTGAGAATGGCCCTTCGAAATTAATTATTGTAACACCAGATCCATCAAATAGGGATATCGCTTCAATTGCCCGCGTATTTCCATATCCGAAATATGAAATACGTTATATAACAATTGCTAATTACGACGCTCTTTTAAGAGAGTTGTTAGCTGAAGGGCAAAGCAGGCCGTCAGAACTAAAAACCCAAATAATCGATGAGGATCAGGATATCCAATTGGATGATCTAGACGAGGAGATACGGAAGGGACATTTAAATGAATTGATTGATAATATATTTTCAGATGCTGTTCGTATGAATGCTTCTGATATTCACATCATCCCTCGTAGTGCCAGAAAAACTGAAGTTCATTTTCGTCTTGATGGTCATTTGACTCTTTGGCAAACCATAGATGATTTGAGAGCCGACGCTGTGGCAGCAGTTATTAAGGATATTGCAAAAGGGACTGATCGTTTTGAGCGTAATATGGCTCAAGATGGTTTCATTCAAATTCAAGTTGATAATAAAATAGTAAGATTTCGTGTGTCTATTATACCATTAATAGGAAAAGAATTAAAGGTAAAATTGGAATCAATTGTTTTAAGAGTGCTTCGTGATCCTG
>JBBIRP010000218.1:1531-3257 GCA_037441745.1 Ignavibacteriales bacterium | reverse complement strand
ATTACTTTGCTTATGTCAGCAGCAAACCTCTTGATACAATTACGATCGTAGTAACTGATTCTTTGAAAGTTGTTGATATATCTGTAGTAGATCGGAAGTTTAATTTGGTACGAACCTTATTCTTTGGTTTGTGGAACAAAGGAGATACAATTCCACGTTATAGATGGAATGGTCTTGATTCAAAAAACCAACAAGTTCCAAGCGGATTATACTATATTCAATATACAATCGACACTTTATTAATTAAATCTACACCCATGATTATTGATGGACATATAACTGCTATAACAGATGAAGGTGGTCAGTTTACGATTAGCGATTTTAATTTACCTATAGATTCAAAATTTGATGTTTATAATGACGATGATACATTCTATGGAATGATGAGTATATTGCCGGAAGTTGCACTTGTGTTGACAAAAAATGGACGTTATGCGGAATATCCATCGATCGAATTGATAAAAAATAAAATTAAAACTCTTGCACTTACATTAAGATGATTTTTAATAGATATTGGTGGTTACTAGTTTGCACAATTTTTTCCATTGCTTCATTCTCATTTTCTCAAGAAGATTTTTATCACCCAGAGTTAGAATGGAGAACAATCCAGACTGAACATTTTTATGTTCATTATCATCTTGGAACTGAAAGAACCGCTCGGGTTGTGGCAAAAATTGCAGAAGAGATATTTGATCCAGTTACTACTCTCTATAATTATAAACCTAAAGGGAGGGTAAGTTTTGTTATCAAGGATTATGATGATTTCTCAAATGGTGTAACGTATTTTTTTGATAACAAAATCGAAATTTGGTCATCAGCACTTGATTATGATCTTAGAGGAACACACAATTGGCTAAGGAATGTTATATCGCACGAGTTTACGCATTTGATTCAGATTCAGGCAGGCTTAAAATTTGGGAGAAAGATACCAGCAATATATCTGCAATGGCTTCAGTATGAAAAAGAACGACGAACCGATGTATTATATGGCTATCCGAATGGCATCGTATCATATCCATTTTCGGGATTTGTTGTTCCAATGTGGTTTGCTGAAGGCGTTGCCCAATATAATCGTAAAGAATTTGGATATGAGTCTTGGGATACTCACCGCGACATGATATTGCGAATGTACGCATTAGATAATAAAATGCTTACTTGGAATCAAATGGCAATTTTTGGAAAAACAAGTTTAGGCAATGAATCCGCTTATAACTCAGGTTATGCTCTTGTACGTTATATCGCTGATAATTATGGGGAAGATAAACTTAGAGGAATATCTCATAATCTTAAATCAGTAACTACACTAACGATTGATGGCGCTATCAATAAGGCATTAGGCAAAAGTGGTGAGGAATTATACAATGAGTGGAAAAATTTCATCCAAAAAGATTATTCTGAAAGAATATCTTTGATTAAGAATAATGTTATTGATGGTGAAACTATTGGGAAAGTTGGATTTGGCAACTTTTACCCAACTTTTTCACCCGATGGTAAAAAGATAGCTTATATCAGTAATAAAGAGTCTGATTATTTCAGTCCGTCATCGATTTATCTATATGATATAGAAACAAAAACAGAAAAACTTTTAAAAAAAAATGTTCGTTCAAATTTTTGTTGGTCACCTGATGGTGGGAAAATTTATTATTCAAAAATTTCTCGAGACAATTCTCATTGGTCCAATCTATATGATATATACTCATACGATATTAAGAATGAAGATGAGATA
>JBBIRP010000218.1:0-1486 GCA_037441745.1 Ignavibacteriales bacterium | reverse complement strand
GTATCGCCTGATGGTCAGACTATAGCATTCGTTGCCGGAATAGATGGAACAATCAATCTATTTACGATGGATAGAACAGGAAAGAATATTAAGCAGCTTACGAATTTCTTAAATGGAGAACAGCTCTACAATCCTAAATGGTCGCTGGATGGGTCTAATATAATCTTTGATTATTCAATAAAAGATGGTCGAGATGTTGCAATAGTTCCAAGTAATGGTGGAGAAGTAAAGTTTATTCTGTCGGAAACATACGATGAGCGAAATCCAGTATTTACTTCTGATGGTAAGTATATAATTTATGCCTCCGATGAAACAGGAATTTTCAACATATACCGATATAATATAGATACAAGGGCGAAAGAACAAATCACTAATGTTCTAGGGGGTGCTTTCATGCCGTCAGTCAATGCAAGTGGGCAAATTGTTTTTTCTTCTTATACATCTGATGGTTTTAAAATATCTTTTATCATGAATCCAAGCCCATTAAAAAATCCACCTGCATACCTAAGATCAATAAAATATTTGGCACAGTCAAATTCTAGTTCATCAGCATCCAACGAAGATTCAATATCTGATGGGTTTGATTGGAGGACACTAAAATTTTATGATGACAACCAAATTCCAACATTCAATGAAACCAATTACAAGAGCACATCAACTGGATTGGCTCTCATCCCACTTATTCGATTTGATAATTATAATCAGAAGGATAAAGGAATCGACATTATCAAATTTGGATTGTACGCATATTCATACGATGTTTTAGATCGATTTGGTTTTTTTGCGGGCACCGCTCTGAACAAAAAATTAGAAAGAGATATTTTCTTGATATTCGATTATCGGGGAAAGATCCCCGGTTTATTTCAACTTGGTTTAGAACCAACAACATCTTTTGAGATTTATAATATCTTAAGGAAGACCGACGCAGCGATTCATCTTGGGCTCGATACAATACCTATCGGTGTTTCGTATAATCTTCTGGAGTTCGATCTCGCCATGAAACAAAAAATAATATCGGAAGCTATTGAACTCGAACTACGTTATACGCATAGTAGATATACAGCTTCGATAGGTTCCTTTACAGCCCCTAGTGGTGATTTATTTCAAGCATTCGGTGAGTTGTACTTAATTGGCAATAATTTATCTGGAACTTTTCGGTTTGATAACATTAAGCGGACAAGAACAATGGATATCAATCCAATTGGTCGAAAAATTCGCGTTCGATATGAGTATGAAATTGATAAATTCAATCCGACAGGTGAATATGATAATAAGGAAGGAATGTTGGTAGCAAAATATCAAAACTTGAAATTCCATAGACTAGATTTTAGTTGGAGAGAATATTTTAAACTTCCTGCATGGAAACATACATTAGGAGTTCAACTTAGAGGTGGAACTATTTTTGGACCACCTGTCGATAATTTCTTTAATTACTACATCGGTGGACTTGCGGGAATGAAGGGCTATTCATTTTATTCGTTAGGTG
>JBBIRP010000217.1:0-3298 GCA_037441745.1 Ignavibacteriales bacterium | reverse complement strand
AAACCCGCAAGGTTCATAATAAGTATAAAAAAGAAAGTAGTTAACAAATATGGCATGTACTTCATTCCACCTTGTCCCATATTCGGAATAACTATGTCGTCTCTAATGAAAATTATAAATACCTCAATCAGGTTACCAAAACCAGTGGGAACGAGGGTTTTTGAATTCATCTTTGCAGCAATAACTGCGAGTATGATTAATAGAAAGGCAGCAAGCCACAAAAAGAAAACATGCTTTGTGATCGACATATCGATGATTAACCCACCAATATTGATTGGCGAAAAATGTGGTAGATGCACATATCCGATAAATGGAACGTCAAGTACGTTTGAATCATACACATGATGCAGAAGTTCGGTAAAAAGATTCTCGCCACCTTCACTATTCAAACTTGTATGAGTTGAAGCATGCAATGTATCTGCTACCATTTGATTAACTACAATCATATTTTAATTTATAATATAGAAAAATCTAATTTAATTTTGTTGTTTTGAGTTAACTCTCTTTTGAATGAACAGCATTTCTAATACAAGAAACACAATATAAAATATTCCGATAGAACTAATTAAATATAATACATTAAAATGGAACACTTTGATTAAAACAACCAAAATAACAATTAATAATAACATTCGAATTCCCATCGCACCGATAACAATTTTAAAAAATGTCGTTATTGATTTATCCATTGAATATTCAATCGCGGCATAACCAAACAGCACATTCAAAGTAGTTAGAAATGCACCCAGTAATACTGCATTCACAAACTCTTCTGAACCATACCGAAGAATTGGATAAGCACCTAATCCTCCGATGACCATTAGAGCGAGTATTACTTGTTTCGGAAATGACCAATCGATTTTCATTTTTTATCTCTCGGTCTTATCTTGTCTATCTTATTCACAATTTTGAAAAAATTATAAAAACCAGCACCAAGACCGAAGATAACACCAACCAACATCAGCCAAGGCTTTGTTGAAAATTTTTCATCGAGCCACTGACCAAGAAAAAACATCATAACAACTGAAGCTGCAAGCTGAATACCGGAACCAAAAAGAGGTCCAGCGGCACGCATTGCTTTAAAGTAGCTTGAGAAACCCGAATTGTTCTTCTTGCTATTCGGGTTTTCCATATAAGAAACTTATTTCTCCTCTGCTCGATGCATCCCAGGCTTTAGCTCGACGACAGTTGGCATCGCTTTAGTTTCAGTCATTGTGCATTTTCCATCAAATAACGCACCCTCATCAATTACAAGCTTAGCTGCACGTATATCTCCTCGAACGATCGCCTTCGATTCGAAAACTAATTTCTCTTGTGCAACGATGCTCCCTTTAATTTTTCCACCAATGGTTATATTTCTAGCAGTTATGTTACCATCAACGTCGCCTGAACTACCTACCGAGATGTTCTGAGTAGCTGTTATTTCCCCGACGATTCGTCCATCTATCCGAATACTTCCAGGGGTTCTTAATTTTCCTTCTAACACCGTCCCCGCTGCTATCAAATTCAATTCCGTTCCTACTTCAGGTTTTAGCGCCATAGAGACTCCTCTAATTAATGTTCAATAAATAGTGACTTGGATTTTGAACAACGCCATTTTTCCACACTTCAAAATGAAGATGAGGTCCACTACTTTTTACTCCTGTATTTCCTAATAAAGCAATTACTTCTCCACGCTTTACTATATTACCAACATCTTTTAAGAGTGAATAATTATGTTTATATACTGTTAAGATCCCATATTCATGAATAATCATAACCATGAAGCCATCTTCATACGTCCAATTTGCAAACACTACTGTACCGTTTGCGGCAGCAAAGACTGGTGTTCCTTGTTTATTCGCAATATCAATACCAAAATGATATTTCTCTGGCTCGTAATCACGTGTTATAAAACCATTTACAGGTAAAAGTAATGGATAACTTACAACCGCGTTTGCTTCTTTTTGACTTTCATCCATAATCGTTATGATAGAAGCTTGCATCGGTGTTTGAATAGGTACTGTTGGTTCACTTTCAAATATAGATGAAAAATTTGTATCTGTATCGCTGATTTTAAATTTTGCTATAAAAGACGTATCTATTCCAGATGTTAACATTAAAATACTATCCTCATAAGAAATTCCCTCCCCCATTATTTTCCTTAAACGTAAGTTATAATTTCTTAAAACCATTACTTCGCGTATGAAATGCTGCATTTGTTTTTTTATTTCTTTTATCTCATTTTCGTAATATTTTGTTAATTCTGGATTTGATATTGGTAAATTTGATCCGAGCGGTGTATAAACAACAGCAGCAAGGACTAAAGCAACCAGTGAAATTATAGAACCAACTACCAAAATGAAAAAACCAAAACGTGTCAGAGAAAATGTTCTCGTCTTTTCAGACTTAATATCAGATATTACAACAAATGTATATCTTCGTTTTTCTTTCCGTTTGGTTACTTTTTCTTCTGGCATTTATACATTCAACTACAAACAATTCAAATCCAACATATCCAATTGCAAAAACAACTTCAATAAAAACTGGGAAAAAATATAACGAAAATTTGTCAAAATGTCAAAGATTTAAAAAATATTCAATATTCAGAATAGAGAAGATATTTAGACCTGATTTCATCATACAGAGAAATCTGTGAGCGGAAAATATCAAATATCTTAACATCTACTTTATCTTTTAATAATCTGTCACTCACCATTTCATCACCAATTAGTCGATCGAATAGCCCTTTTTTCAAAATGAAAGATTTTGGATAAAGCTCATTTATCGCTGCAATAATCATCAAACCTGTTATTACTGGTTTGAATACTTTTCTATCGGTAACTTGAATACGAATACCGTTACAAAGTTTATTTTTAAATTTAGGTTCAGAAGACGTTTTCAAATCAGCACTTGGTGTAAACTTCACGGGAGAAAAAGCTACTCCTTGCAATTTCAGTTTTTTTAATTTTGATATTAGTCGTGATGAGTTTAACTTTGGTGCACCGATGAATTCAAATGGCTTCTCACTTCCACGCCCTTCTGAGATGTTGGTTGCTTCGAGTAAACATGTTCCGGGGTAAACCATCGCCGTCGAAAGTGTTTTCATATTTGGAGAAGGTGGAATCCACGGTAATCCAGTCTCATCGAACCACATATTACGCTTCCATCCTTCCATTGGAATTACAGTAAGATCAACATTCGATGGATTAAGATAACCCTCACCAATAATCATCAATGCAAGTTCACCGAGCGTTAAACCATGTCTGACAGGTATTGGAAAAAGTCCCACAAACGACATTAGATTTAAATCAAGAAC
>JBBIRP010000216.1:0-3347 GCA_037441745.1 Ignavibacteriales bacterium | reverse complement strand
GTCAGGTGTATTTATTGGATACCGATGTTCAGGAGAATGAAGAACATTTTCGCGGAATGACAGCATTAGCATACGGAGGTGATATTAATACACGAATCCGACAGGAGATTGTTCTTGGAATTGGAGGAGTAAGGTTTCTAAGAGCTATGGGGATTAAACCTTCAGTCTTTCATATGAATGAGGGTCATGCTGCTTTTTTGACACTTGAGTTATTACGTGAGCAAATTCTAGATGGAATTCCAAAACAAAAAGCAAAGCAAGCGGTAAGGGAACAATGTATTTTCACAACACATACTCCAGTACCTGCTGGTCACGATCGATTCGCTGCTGATTTAATTGAATTCACACTTCGCCCTTTTGCAGATTGGCTTAAAATGTCTGTTAAAGAATTAATGCGGTTGGGACAGACTGTAGCTATTGAGGATAAAGGTGAATTTGTTATGACAATACTTGGACTAAAATTCTCACGTGCTGCAAATGCTGTAAGTAAGAAACATGAACAAATATCGAAGTTAATGTGGTGTGATGTTTATCCAAATTCGAGAGGAAAAGTTCCAATTAGTCATGTAACAAATGGTGTACATATACCAAGTTGGACTTTAAAGAGGTCTTGGGATTTTTGGGAACGTCATAACTCACATCGATGGAAAGAACATCTGAGCGATCCTAAATTCTGGAAACACGTTGCGAATCCCAAGATTGTAACTGATGAAGAACTATGGTCATTAAGATATGAATTAAGACGAGAATTAATAGAATTTGTACGTTCAAGAGCAAGGCATCAGCATGTTTTTGGTGGGCCTGGTGGAGAAGAAGCTCTTTATAACCTCTTATCATTTGATTCGTTAACAATTGGCTTTGCTCGTCGGTTCGCTCCATACAAAAGAGCATTACTACTTTTCACAGATTTAGTAAAAGCTCAGGAGTTGTTCGATGATCCACAGCATCCGATTCAGATTATTTTTGCTGGCAAAGCGCATCCGCGTGATAATGAGGGTAAAGAATTTCTTCGAAAAGTTATTAATCTGACACATGAACATCCATTTTTTGGAAAAGTTGTCTTTGTTGAGAATTATGATATGAACGTTGCGAGATATATGATTTCAGGATGCGACGTTTGGCTCAACACACCACGTCAACCACTTGAGGCAAGTGGTACAAGTGGTCAAAAGATTGCAATAAACTGTGGACTCCATTTGAGTATTCTTGATGGATGGTGGAACGAAGCTTACAATTATAAGAATGGTTTTGCTATTGGGGATAGAAATCTTAGTAAGCTGGCACCCGAAGAAATTGATAAGCGTGATGCCGATTCATTATACCAAGTACTTAATAAAGAGGTCATTCCATTGTTTTACCAGAGGGATAAAGAAGGAATACCAAGAAAATGGATAGAAAAAGTAAGAAATGCCATGCGAACTATTGTCCCATTTTTTAATACACATCGTATGGTAACTGAGTATGCGAAAAAGTATTACTTTCCTAGGAATTTATGTTAACGAAATATTAATTGTTATTCTTTAATCTCGATTAATATCTTCTCAAACGTGTCGATAAATTTTATCGTTAACATTCTGTCACGATCGTGATAATACCATTTGTCCTTATTGTCAATTATTTCCGAATTATTAATTTTGATAGAGTTGGGTTTAAAAGAATCGTATAATTCTATCATTATGGTCCTATCATTAGGACGATATTTCCCTACAGGATTTTCAAAAAAGATTTTATTGAATCTTAATTTTGTTTCTAATGAAATCTTACGTAAACAATAGTAACCATTTTTGTATTCGAATGAGTTCCCATCATCTTCATAAAGGATAGTTGAAGATTTATCGGATGGAAATATCTTTATTGTTAATGGATCAATCGGTGCTTCATCTGTAGATTGAACAATCTGTTGTGTTGGTATTATTGAACCAGCTTTAGCGAACAGTGGTATATTCTCAATCGGCGAATCAAATCGAAGATATTTTGTTTTAGTATATTTCTCACCAGTCCAGTAATTATACCAATCACCTGTTGGAAATTTAACATCTCTTTTATTCTCACCTTCCCCAAGAACAGGAGCTACCAGGAGTGCTTCACCGAAGAGGAATTCGTTATCGTTCAGATAATTATCTTCCTCATCGGGATAATCAAAGAAGATCGGACGGATTATTGGTGTTCCATTAACTGATGCTTTATAGAATTGCGTATAAAGATAGGGAAGAAGTTGATATCTTAGTTCAATGAATTTTTTATTTATCTCTTCATATTTTGCACCATAAGACCATGGTTCTTGGTCCTTACTATTAATTTCTGTATGAGTTCGCATCAGAGGCAGAAATACCCCAAGTTGAAGCCACCTTGTATAAAGTTCACCACTCGGATTTCCAACGAAACCGCCTATATCAGTCCCGACAAATGACTGACCCGAAATACTAAGGCTTAAGCACATCGGAATAGCCATCTCAAGATGTTCCCACGAACTAATGTTATCACCCGTCCATGTAGCTGAATATCTATTTCCGCCTGCATAGTTTGCCCTCGTAAGAACAAAGGGTCGTTCATTTGGTTTTATTTTCAAAACTCCTTCATATGTTCCACGAACCATTTGCATTCCGTAAATATTATGATATTCACGATGATCTGACTTGTACCCCTCTCCATCATGTATGACGGTTAAATCAAATGTTTTATTCGGGCTATCGAATACTGATGGTTCGTTCATATCATTCCAAAATCCTTTTACACCACTTTCGATTAAAATTTGATAAAGTGAGCCCCACCATTGGCGTGTATCGCCTCGTGTGAAATCTGGGAAAACACAATTGCCGGGCCACACCGTACCTATGAAATATTCTCCATCGGGATATTTTACAAAGTGATTCCCTTTAATACCAGATTGATACACCCAGTAAGTTGCGTCGTTTTTAATACCAGGATCGATTATGGTCACAACTTTAAAACCGTCAGATGATAAATCACTGATCATTTTTTTTGGATTCGGAAACCTACTTGTATCCCATGTAAAACATCTATAACCATCCATATAATGAATATCAAGATAAATTGCATCACAAGGAATTTTCTTCTGTCTGAATGTTCCGGCAAGCTCTCTGACTTTCGATTCAGGATAATAACTCCATCTACTTTGCTGGTAACCAATTGACCATCTTGGAGGCAGAGGGATTGTTCCAACAAGTTTTGAGAATTTTGTTAGTACTTCAATCGGTGACGGACCGTAAATGAAATAATAATTCAAGTCGCCATCTACAGCACCAAACGAATATTGATCTGCATTTGTTTTACCAAAATCAAAATGTGAATAATAAGTATTATCGAAAAAAATTCCATAAGTTCCT
>JBBIRP010000215.1:3120-3364 GCA_037441745.1 Ignavibacteriales bacterium | reverse complement strand
AGGCGGACGATTTAAAATTGTATTGAGCATCGTTTCAACATCTCTCTTCTCCTTGTAAAGATTTACTTCATCATTAATCAACGATGAAAGTTCTGTTTGTGCACGAATAATGTCGGGCTGTTTCCCCATACCTACTTTATACTGCTCCGAAGCTATTTCAATAAACTGTCTAAGTAATTCTTGATTCTCTTTGTTTATTTCGATTTTGCGTTGAACAAGATAAAGTTCATAGTATGCACTCTTT
>JBBIRP010000215.1:0-3080 GCA_037441745.1 Ignavibacteriales bacterium | reverse complement strand
TTCATACATTTTAGAATTATAAGTTGCAGATAGTCCCATTGCTTTTAATTTACCAGGAAATGGTATCATTTGTTGAACAAAATAATCTGTCTCCATATTATTTTTTAATGGATTTGGAAAAGATTGAATTGGAAGTTGGAAAAATTCAACTCCAATTTGCGGTGGATCCCAAGATGTCACTTGATCAATTCTCGTCCTTGATGCAATTGCCTGATATTCAGCTGAACGAATTTGAGGATTGTTTCGAATAGCTTCAGCAACTAATTCTTCTAGCAGATTAACAGACATGTTCGTTTGACTATACGCTTTTATGATCATGAGTAAGATGATCGGTATTAAAAGTATTTTTTTCATAATTCCTCTTAAGAAATAGTAAAATATATAATTCCAGATTAAATCTGGGAAATTAAAATATTTGATTTAGTATTAACGTTATTAATATCTTTGAAATTATCAAAGATAATCAATTTCTTAATTGGATTAAATAAGAAGAGAGGATGTAATTATCGGTATATCTTCGAAAGATAGGGGAGAGTAGCTTTTGATTATAGATTGCTTTATTGAATTTGGTTTGAAATTATCAACAAATTGTGGAATTGAAAAAAATGAATATTTAACTATTTTAGAATTTATATCAATATTATTCTGAATATATTCAACCCTGCTCTTAGTTGGTGAAATCTTTATTTTGCAGCATAGATAATCACTTTGCGATTTAATTATTGGAACATGATCTATAGATTTAATGATGCAGCAAGACAAATTTATAGACCTTTTAACTGTATGGCAAGAGATCGTTTTGGTTATACCTATGCTGTAGATCGTAAATATTCCAACGAATAAAGAAGCTACTAAACGATATTTAAGTATAAAATACATTTATGAAATTTTTGATATCTTAATACTATAACATATTCTTATTAACTTTTAGTTCCAATCCGATTTTCTAATACCCAATTTATTGCCAGGGCTAAGAAGATTAATGCGAAATTTGTTTCCTTGATTTCAAGTGCACCGTAAAATATTCGATTTTCATTGTAAAAATGAAAATATTGAATCACATGTATTATAATATAATTAATTACTAATAAAAATCCAATCCATAATGGAACGATAGGTAAATTTATTCTTGTAAAAATATTCTTCATCGAAACACTGTACTTATTGAAAATAGGAATTAAAAGACAGTAGGTTATCCAGAAAAA
Organism: Ignavibacteriales bacterium; assembly: GCA_037441745.1. Lineage (GTDB taxonomy): Bacteria > Bacteroidota > Ignavibacteria > UBA10030 > SZUA-254 > JACQYX01. The sequence goes on along the minus strand of JBBIRP010000215.1, from coordinate 1,875 downwards.
ATTAAATAGTCTCTCAAACGATAAACCACTTTTCATAAAGAAATTTAAATTGTGAATGTTAGTCTCTCCCTGCCAATTTGTTTCACATAACGGTTCAGGTGTTCCCCATCCAAAAATTCTTTGTCCCCAACTTATCTCTTCTCCAAATGCAAAAAAGAATGTTACTCCAAGTAACATAAAGAAAATATTTTTTTCAGTTTTTAAATTCCACCACTTGTTATCAAACACTTTGGATTTATAAAAAAGATAAAAAAAGAATATTGAAGATAAAAAATAAAAAGTTGCCCCTATATTTTCTATCAGCTCATCTTCTTTGGTTATCTCAATAAAAGTATTGTCTTTAAGCAGCATCAATAGATACGAACAACAGATGATAATGAATAAAATGCTTATTATAATATTTTTCTTCATAATAGATTTCTAGTAATTTCTTTATTTATTTAAAATAAATAAAAAAATAATATAATCAAAAACCGATCATAAAAATGTTAATTTTAAATCATGATATAGTTGACATTCGAAAAGTGATCCTTAAAATTATAATAAACCAAAATTATTTCTCTTACTTACTAAACAATCTCAAACCAAAAATATCATTAACACCGATTGATTCTACGGAGTAGAATGGCTCTCCATATTTTACTCCAATTTTTTGTCCAAAATATTTCATTCTAGTTTCCATAAATTCGAGGAAATATTGAGAACTTAAGAAAGTTTCGGGTTCCATAGAGTTTGGATCATAGAATTGAGATTCATGTGCCTTGATAGCTTTCACTCGTAAATCATAAACGTCTGAAATGTCCACAATGAACGATGGAGTAAATTCATACTTCTGCATATAATGAAAATATTTTCCCGGTCGCCAAGCATCAAGTTTCTTTCCGTGTGTATTCAATTTTATTTTTCCAAGACCCGAATAATACTGCGCCTCACGGCATAAATAATGTGCATGAACATGGTCGGGGTGACGTTCCTGCCAATGTGGAATAAGGATAATATCAGGTCGGTACTTACGATAGATTTCAATTACTCTTATCAAGTTCTTTCGATTTATTTCAATGTTACCATCTGGTATTCGAAGGTTTTCACGAATCTTTACACCCAATATAATCGCAGCTTTCTTGGCTTCGTCTCTTCTGATGATTTTGTTACCACGAGTTCCAAGTTCTCCTTCTGTTAAATCAATTATACCAACTTTATATCCCCGTTTAACACACTTTGCAACCGTTCCACCGCATGCTAATTCTACATCATCTGGATGTGCACCAATAGCTAATAAGTCTAACTTCATTTTATAACCATTCAAATTAAAATCAATTATTTATTAATATAATTATAATTATTAATTTTTTAAAATCGATATGGTTTGATTATCATCTATCATTTAAATATATTAACTTATACGTAATGAATGAACAAAGAACATTTACTGTAACCGAGATAACTCGTCGAATTAAGGGTGTACTTGAAACTTCTTTTACTAATGTTGCAATAATTGGAGAAATATCAAATTTTAAACGCCACTCTTCTGGCCACATTTATTTTACTTTAAAAGATGAGGGAGCACAGCTCTCTGCCGTTATGTGGAGGGGACGGTTCATGAATCTCTTTTTTACTCCCCAAGACGGAATGAAAGTAATTGCTACCGGTCATATTACCGTATACGAAATCAGGGGGCAGTATCAAATCGATGTGATGCAACTTCAACCTCTTGGTGTCGGAGAGCTTCAGCTTGCATTTGAAAAATTAAAACAAAAACTTGCAGCTGAAGGGTTATTCGATCCTGAACATAAGAAACCAATTCCTGAATATCCTGAACGCATAGGCGTTATTACATCGCCAACAGGGGCAGCAATCAAGGACATTTTAAATATT
>JBBIRP010000214.1:0-3369 GCA_037441745.1 Ignavibacteriales bacterium | reverse complement strand
AGCTGCTGTTTTCACAAGGGTTGCCGCAGGGCGAGTATGCATTCCAGCACGATTTTTTATTGTCACTTCTACTTCTATCATCTCAAAAGGTTCTTTCCAGAAACTGCCTGGGTAACCACATTAACAGAGATTTTGCATTGCTAGATGGTAATAAATCAATTGCTTGTTGTGCTTTTCGAGTATTCTTTAAGATTTCTTTTTTTGCTTCAGCTATCGCTCCACTTTGAAAATAAATTTTCTTAGTCCTATTGACAAATACTTCCGACAATTTTACTGACGGAGAAATTGATAATAAGAATTTTCGATCGGATCCTCTAACTTTTTCCATCGCCTTTATAAAAAGATAGGTTTTTTTCCCTTCTTTTATATCACCGCCAATTTTTTTCCCAAACTGTTTAGTAATGCCAACAACATCTAACAAGTCATCCATTATTTGAAATGCTTTACCAAAACATTCTCCATATTTCCTAAGAGCAATCAATTGTTTTTTTGATCCACCGCCAACAATACCACCAATTTCTGTAGAGGCAGAAATTACTCTACCTGTTTTTTTTGAGATCATCTTAAAATAATCCGCGAGAGATACGTTTTTCTTACTTTCAAATTCTTTATCCAACCCTTGTCCTTCGCAAACCTGGACAAGTGCATCGGTGTACACATGAAGAACAGGTTTCAACGCTGATGATTTTGTTTTTAGAAGCACCTTGTAAGATTGTGCAATCATTTCATCGCCTGCAAGTATAGCCGTATTCTCATCCCACTTTTTGTGAATCGTCAATCTACCGCGCCGAAGCTCCGCGTGATCCATAACGTCGTCATGAATCAAAGTAAAGTTATGAAGCATCTCAATCGCAACAGCAGCATAAATTGCTTCAGACAATTTTCCACCTACTGCTTCACATGCAAGTAACAATAGTATGGGACGAAATCGTTTGCCGCCAGCTGACAATATGTACTTGATGGGAGAGTAAACAGTATAAGGAGTTCTATTTCCATTAAATACCTTGAGCTGTTTCTCAACAAATAATTTGTAAGAATTATAGATTTTCTCAAATATTTGATCTTTGTCAGACTTTTTCAACATGTTTTATGATAATAAAACACAATATGAGAATCAAGAAGGTACGTAAGAATGACAATAAACCAATGAGTGTTTTTTACCTTTTCGATTTTTTCTTTACATGTTCATAGATTAAACGTGCACCCTCTAAGACAAGATTGGGTTCCAAATACTTTATCTCATTGGTCATTTCTGCAACGATTGGTGCATATCCACCTGTAGCAACAACAATTGCATATTTTCCAACTACGCGACGCAAACGTTTAACCATGCCTTCAAATGCATCGAGTACTCCGTACATTACACCTGACTGAATTGCACGAATAGTATTTTTCCCGATGATAGTTTCTGGAAATTTTAGTTCTATCTTTGGTAACTTTGATGTTTGCTTAAATAATCCAATCGCCGACATCTTAACTCCCGGGGAAATCACTCCTCCCAAGTATTCACATTTATTAGTGATTATATCGTACGTTGTAGCCGTACCAAAATCAACGATAATTGCAGGACCACTAAATTTTTTAATGACAGCAAAAACATTACATATTCGGTCTGCACCTAAAGTTGTTGGATCATCGTATGGGATTTTAAATCCAAGGTCCATCATACCACTCACAACTAATGGGGTTATTTTAAAATTTTCCCTGACTGTTGTTATAAATATTTCGTTTAGTTCCGATACAACTGAAGATATGATTGTTCCTTCTATATTTTCTGGCAAAGTTTTTACTTGAGCCAAAAATTCTTTTAGTATAATCCATAATTCATCTTCAGTTCTTGAAATAGTACTTGAGATTCTTTTGGTTTGGACTAACTTTCGCTTTAAAAAAAATCCAAATACAATGTTCGTATTTCCAATATCGATTGCTAAAAGCATATTGTAACATCTCCTGCGAGTATTTTTAACTCACCTTTTGCTGTTGAGATAACGAGCCCACCGTCTTCAGCCAGCCGCAAAGCAATCCCGCGAATTTCTTCTCGATTTTGTTTAACTGAAATTTTTTTACCGAATATTGTAGTATAGTGAACCCATTCTTTAATTATCAAATTTATTGAACCTTTTTGAATTTTGTTATAATAATATTCCATTTTATTGAGCACACAATTCAGCACCTTGAAGCGATCAATTTCTCTTCCAAGTTCTTTTTTCAGCGATGTAGTTTTCTCTCTAATCTCTTCTGGAAAATTTAATTGATTCACATTAATACCAATTCCGACTACAATACCCTTTAGTTCATTATCATCGAATATGGCTTCCGATAAGACTCCACAAAATTTCTTTTTGCCAAGAAGTAGATCGTTAGGCCATTTACATACTGGTTTGATTTGCAAAGTTTCCTCAATTGCTTTGGCAACCGCAAGTCCTGCGTATAATGATATTAAACCAATTTGCTCATTAGCAATAGTTGGTTTTATTATGACAGAAAATAACAAATTCTTTCCCGGCTCGGATACCCAGATTCTATTTAGTCGTCCTCGCCCTGCAGTTTGTTCATCAGCAATTATAACTGTACCACTTATAGCACCTTCTTTAATTAATAATTTTGCCTTCTGATTGGTTGAATCAACAGTACTCATGTAAATAAGATTCCTGCCGAAGAGATTTGTTGTTAAAGAAGACTGAATTTCATTTGAATTCATATCGTTGAGATATAGCAAAATCGTAATAAAAAGTCAAGAAGTATATAAAAAATCTAAAAAATAAAAATATGTCATTTTATCCTTATTCTGTCAATTCATTTTGAATTACTGCCATGATGTCATAATCAGATTGAGGATAAAAAATTTTATTTTGGAAAAAACGCTAAAATATTAACATTTAGATGCTTTTACAACAAACATTCTTTGGCATATCTATTGTTTTTTTATAAAGTTGATTCATAAAAAAATATTCTCACCAAATTTTTCAAGTTTTGTGAGATAAAAAATTTTTAAAAAAGGAGATGTTAAAATGTCTGGTAAAATTATAGGAATAGATTTAGGAACAACAAACTCAGTTGTTGCAGTGATGGAGGGAAAAGACCCCGTCGTCATTGCAAACTCAGAAGGTTCTCGCACAACACCATCCATAGTTGGCTTCACAAAAAGTGGAGAACGACTTGTCGGTCAAGCTGCAAACGGCAAGCTGTGACGAACTCACAGAATACTGTTTTTTCGATAAAAAGGTTTATGGGGCGGTTTTACAATGAAGTCACAGAAGAAATGAAACTGGTTCCGTACAAAGTGATTCAAGGAGATAACAATACAGCCCGAGTTCAAATTAGTGATCGAGTTTACTCCCCACCAGAAATCAGTGCAATGATACTCAA
>JBBIRP010000213.1:0-3377 GCA_037441745.1 Ignavibacteriales bacterium | reverse complement strand
GAAAACAGTAAGCGAGATTTTTTTGAAATTCAGAAACAACTTGACAACGAAAAAATCATTGTTCGCGATTGGCGTGTAATTAATCCCTCGTTAGAGAATATTTTTATTTCATTGATGAGGACCGAAAAACCCATTCCACTAAATAGATTGTCATAGATAAGATTGTAATATGCCCAATTATGAAATCGTAGTAGACAAACTTACAAAAAAATTTGGTAATTTTACAGCTGTTGATAATCTGAGTTTCTCAATAGGTCAAGGGGAAATATTTGGATTCCTCGGACCAAATGGTGCTGGTAAGTCAACAACAATACGCATGCTTTGTGGATTACTTCAACCGACGTCAGGAACGGGAAAAGTTGGTGGATTTGATATTAACGAACAACCTGAACTTATTAAACAGAACATCGGTTATATGTCTCAACGTTTTTCTCTCTATGAAGATTTAACAGTTGAGGAAAACATTCGTTTTTTCGGTGGTGTTTATGGTATTTCAAATCAAAAATTGAAAGACCGAATGGATTGGGTAATCAAAATGGCGGGACTTCAAGGCCGCGAGAAAAGTCTAACAGGAACTCTTTCTGGTGGTTGGAAGCAGCGGCTAGCGCTTGGCTGTGCAATACTACATGAGCCGAAAATAATTTTTCTTGATGAACCAACAAGTGGTGTTGATCCAATCTCTCGTAGAAATTTCTGGGAACTTATAAACAAACTTTCTGAAGATGGTATCACCATTTTAGTAACAACGCACTATCTTGACGAAGCGGAATATTGTAGCAATCTGGCTCTTATAAATAATGGTAAATTGATAGCAAGTGGTTCGCCCAAAGATTTAAAAAAAGAACATATCGACTACCAAATTTATGAAGTCGAAGTTTCTGATGTTGTTGCAGCAATTGAAGTCTTGAATAAACAGTCATGGATAGTTGAAACATCGCTGTTTGGTATATACATTCATGTTGGTGTTCTTAAAGAATCGATAGGATCAGATGCAATTACTTCATTATTAAATTCTAATAAGATCACTGTTAAGAGAATTGTAAAAATAACACCCTCGCTCGAAGATGTTTTTTTTCATTTATTAGAAAAGGATCTAAAAAATAGAGCGGCATGAATTACAATCGTATTAAACCAATCGTCAAAAAGGAATTTCTTCAAATTTGGAGAGATAAACGTTCGCTGACTATACTACTTCTTTTCCCCGCAATTTTAATTTTCGTTGCGGGATATGCACTTAATTTCGATGTTAAGCATATATCATTAGCTGTGTTTGACCAGGATAAGACATCTGATAGTAGAAATTTTATCCAAACTTTCTCGAATACAGAATACTTTGACTTGAATTACTCGGTAGCGAGTTATAAAGAAATTGATGATTTATTGAACAGTGGTAAAGCTTTGGTTGCAGTTGTCATCCCTACCGGATTCTCGAAAAGTATAATAGCAGGTAGAGATGTAGTTATTCAAATTCTTCTTGATGGCTCAAATGCAAATACGGCAACCAATGGCGTTGGTTATGTGAGTACAATAATACAGACATATTCTTTAAACATCACCAGTAAAGTTTTAGAACGGAAAGGGAAAGAATTCTTCATACCGATCGATATGAGACCGAAGGTTTGGTACAATCCCGAATTAAGTACGGCAAAGTTTCTTGTACCTGGTTTAATTGGATTTATTTTGATGATCAGTTCGGTTATATCAACTTCATTATCTGTGGTTCGTGAGAAAGAACAAGGGACAATGGAACAGATGATGGTTTCGTCTCTGCATACAATCGAAATAATCATTGGAAAGACGGTCACTTTTCTAATTATTTCACTCGTATCATCAGCGTTTGTGCTAATTAATGGATTAGTTTTTTTCGGTGTTATCATTCGTGGAAGTATTGTCTGGCTTTATATCGGTATTTTAATTTTTCTGTTAGGTGGACTTGGTCAAGGACTACTAATCTCTACAATAACGCACAGCCAACAAGTTGCTTTCATGTTATCCGTGTTCTCGTCATTGTTGCCCTCATTTCTTTTATCAGGTTTTGTTTTTCCAATTCGTAGTATGCCGGTTGTTTTACAAATTATTGCAAATATAACACCAGCAAAATTTTTCCTTGTTGTGGTTCGTTCGATAGTTTTGAAAGGTGCTGGTCCAGCTGTCTTTTGGGATCAATTAGTTTATATGGGCGTATTTGCAGGAATTATGATAATGCTAAGTTCGGTAAAATTATTAAAGAGAATGGCTTAAAATGCGAACAATATATCACATAATAATCAAGGAATTATTACAATTTAAACGTGACAAACGCATGATGGTTGTTTCTTTTCTTGTTCCAGTTGTGCAATTACTTCTACTCGGATATGCTGCAACAACTGATGTTAGAGATATTCCGATGCTAGTTTATAATCAGGATAAATCAAGTTTAAGTCGGGATTTTGTAAATAGTTTTATTAATTCAGGATATTTTGAATTAAGAAGGGAAGTTAATTCATTTGACAAAATTGAATATTACATAGAAAGCGGAGATGTTTGGCTCGCATTGGTGATTCCACAAAGTTTTGCTGATGATATTCTTTCATTTAGGCAAACCACCATTCAATTGATTGCTGATGGCAGTGATGCAAATTCGGCAAACATTGGTTTAAGTTATGCTTCACAAATTGTTGGGAAATTTTCTCATTCAGTTTTAATAGAATATCAAAGAAGAATACTGGGAATGATTAATTCATCGAGAATTTATCCTGAAGTTAGAGTCTGGTACAATCCTGACTTGAAAAGTCGGAACTTTATGGTGCCTGGCGTTCTTGCTATGGTGCTCATGATTATTACGCTTACACTTACGTCACTTGCAATTGTCAAAGAAAAAGAAATCGGAACACTCGAACAATTAATGGTAACCCCGATCAAGCCACACCAATTAATCATCGGAAAGCTACTTCCATTTGTTTTAATTGCAGCTGTAGATGTCGCGTTAGTTATTGTTGTTGCACGGTTTTGGTTTCTTGTTCCACTCCGTGGAAGTATTTTACTGCTTCTCGGATTTAGCTGTTTGTTTGTATTAACAACACTCGGACTTGGATTGTTTGTTTCAACAATATCGAAAACTCAACAGCAAGCTATGATGACTGCACAATTTTTCTTCTTTATGCCTTTTATTTTTTTCTCAGGTTTTGCTTTCCCAATAGAGAATATGCCGAAGATAGTTCAGTATCTTACTTATTTAATTCCATTAAGATATTATATCACTATCATTCGTGGAATTTTTCTTAAAGGAGTTGGCATTTCAGAGTTATGGCACGAAGCCGCTGTTCTACTTGCGTTTGGTATTGTAATTCTCTCCTTGAGTGTTATAAGATTCAGAAAGCGGATTAGTTGATGGTACA
>JBBIRP010000212.1:262-3414 GCA_037441745.1 Ignavibacteriales bacterium | reverse complement strand
CAAGGAATTAATTTTTAATTGAGGATTTATTTCATACAATAACTTGGTTCCGAATGAAGAATGAGAAAGATAGCGTAATCCGAGTGCTAAAGAAATATTGTTTAACTTATCATAAACATAATTGCCATTTATATTCGCTCGACAAAAAATACTATTAGTTGTCGTATTCAACTTGAGTGTATCTAAATCATCAAGCGATTCATATACACCAAAGGTACCATTAAAATAATAATACAATTTTGAATTCATTCGTTCTTCGTAAATACTTCCACCAAGTAAAAATTCTATCGATGGGAATTCAGCATGCAATTGGATTTCGTTCGTGAATGTTTTCCCTTTATATCTTTCATCGACATAAGTATGATCGAATGTACTATATCCATCAACGATTGATGAATCATCGACAGCAGTTCTTAGTATTTTTGAATAACCACCTTCAAACTTAAGATTCAAATTTTTCTGGATATGGTAAGATAAACCATAAGACAGCAGATTTCTCTCAGAATTCATCTTATAATTATCATCGTCAACATAAGCTCGCTTATCTAAATCAACTTTTTGTGCTGTGTATTTAAATGAACCACAAATATCTAATACGTTATTTGCAAATCCAAGTTTACCAACAATATCTTGATGAATCGATCCATCTTTGTCTCTTTTATTAAAACCACTTGCTGTGGCAGCAGTATCTATCGTTGCGTCAATTCCCTTGATGTTCGAGTTATACAAGTTGATATTAGAATAAAAACCGATATCTGAAGTATAATTCAAAAATAATTCCTCACTTGACAATGACGTACCTTTACCAAAACTCCCAGCATTTAAATTTAACGTCAGATTTAAACCGGGTTTTTCTTTTTTCTTACTCATCATATTAATAACGCCACCGATAGCTGATGAGCCATATAAAATACTGTTCAATCCCCTAACAATCTCAATTCTGTCAATATTCGATAAAGTCAATTCAGATATATTAACAGAATTATTTACCGATGACGGATCAGCAATTCTTATACCATCAATCATAATGGTTGTCTGGTTGCTGTTAGCACCTCGCATGAAAATACTTTGATTCATACCATAGTTTTGTCCCGCACCAACGATATAAATACTTTCTTCCGATGATGCAACTTCTGCTAAATTACTTATGTAAGAGTCTTTTATCTGACTTTGAGAAATTAAAGATATACTTTTACCGACGTCGAATGGTTCTTTTTCGGAACGTGTCGCTGTGATAATAACTTCATTCATCTGATAAAGTTTTGTAGAATCATTCTTTACTACTTGGCAAAAAGTTAAATTCATAAAGAAAAAAGATAAATAAAAAAACAATACAAGTTTCATTAATTAATCCTTTCATAAAAATATTTTATAAATTAAAAAACCCCAACCTTCTCCGCTTTTTGCGAATTGAAAGTTGGGGTCGATCATCATAAAAATGGATAACCACAACCTTCCCTCGAAGGTTTATGAGGTTAGATGTTGGTCGGTCTCCTGGCTTATCTGTCTCTGATTTGTCTTCCCACCTCTTACAAGACGAGATAGTGACGTTTATTATCAGAGAGTTAATCTTACCACACGGCAAGATCAGACTTACAGTTGCGGGGCAGCTTCCGACTTAACCAGCTCAAAAAAATATGAGCAAGATCGCACGGAATTCCCTGTAGAGTTCAACCCTACTTCACCAACATCTTTGAAATTTAATAGAACAAAATTCGATTTAAATATAAGCTATATTTTTGTCGAAGTCAAATATTTGATAAATTATTTCGATCATTCATTCATATCGCATCTTATATTTTACATAAACTTTTATTGCATTTGATGGTTACTGCTTGGAGGACATCTGATTTCTAAAATCCAATTGCAAATCCACCTTCCCTTGAATCTGGTACACCGTAAATATATCCACTACTTTGATCGATGTAAATAACTTCAAGAGCACCAATTTTTGATTTTACTTCTTTAACATTGTGTCCCTTCATTTTTAGATTTTGAACAACATCTACTGGGAAGCAAAATCTCTCATAAATCAATTCATCTGGTAGCCATTGATGATGAAAGCGAGGATAGTTCACTGCATCATAAATATTCATTTCATAATCAATCAGGTTGATGATAACTTGAAGTACAGCGGTAATAATCCGTGAGCCTCCTCTTGCACCGAGAACCAAAAATGGCTTGTTGTTTTTCAAAATAATTGTCGGTGACATCGAACTTAAGGGTCTTTTTCCACTTTCAATGCTGTTAGCATAACTACCAACTAATCCATAGCTGTTTGGTGATCCTTGTTTAGAACTGAAATCGTCCATCTCGTTATTCAAGAAAAAACCTGCACCATCTACTACGACCTGTGATCCAAAAAGATCGTTTAGGGTATACGTAACTGCAACGCAATTTCCAAATGAATCAATAACAGAATAATGAGTAGTATTTTGCGATTCATTAATATGTCTGATCTTTGCAGAGATAGAATTTGATGGTTTTGCTTGTAATGTATCTATCTCTTTTACTAATTCATCAGCATATTCTTTAGATGTTAAAACTCCTGTTGGTATTGTTATAAAATCTGCGTCTCCTAAATATTCTGCTCTGTCGGCATAAACACGTTTCATGGATTCTGCGATAAGATGAACAGACCGAGATGAGTGATATCCAAGTGATCTTAAATCATAGTGTTCGAGTGTATTTAATAATTCAATTAAACATATCCCCCCAGAACTTGGTGGTGGCACTGAGATTATTTCATAGCCTCTGTATTTCCCAACAACCGGTTCCCTGATAATGGCATGATAATTTGCTAAATCCTCAATTGTAATCAATCCGCTACCTCTTTTCATTTCCTCAACAATAAGCTGAGCTGTTTCACCTCTATAAAAATCATTTTCCCCATGAATCTTTATGCGTTCTAAAGTTTTAGCTAGATCTGGTTGACGGATTGTATCCCCTTGTTTATAAATATCACCATTCCTAAAAAAATATTTTACAGTTGACTCATACTTTTTTAAATCATTTTCATATTCTCTCAAATTATTTGAAAGGTTCTCATCTACAATAAAACCATTTTTCGCTAACGATATGGATGGTTCAATTACAGTAGGTAATCTCATAGTACCGTATACTTCTAATGCCTTCAGTAGACCAGCCACCGT
>JBBIRP010000212.1:0-252 GCA_037441745.1 Ignavibacteriales bacterium | reverse complement strand
AACACCGACCGAAAGATGCCCACGAACAGAATTTTGTGAAACATTACCAGAACTATCTATATACATATCGCGCCATGCTGCTTTGGGTGCTTTTTCTCTAAAATCTATGCAGATTGTTTCACCGTTTGACTTACGTATGAGCATAAATCCTCCACCACCTATGTTACCAGCTTCAGGAAAAACAACTGAAAGTGCAAACCCAACAGCTACCGCTGCATCAATAGCATTACCACCTTTTCTCATAATATCTAT
>JBBIRP010000211.1:0-3427 GCA_037441745.1 Ignavibacteriales bacterium | reverse complement strand
TGTAAAGAATACTATCGTGCTGGTTTAAATTTAAATCAAGCATTCGCGTTGTCAATGAGTAAATTTTTTGAAGACGATGGGTTAATATTTATCTCATCTAACGACAAACGTCTAAAAAAAATACTCTCCCCTATTTTCATCAAAGAATTGTTAGAGAATCCACATGTTTCTCAATTAATAATAGAACAAAGTGCGTATCTCGAAGAACATTATCATGCACAAATTAAAACCAAACCATTGAATCTTTTTTATTTCTTCAAAGGTGGCCGCTATTTAATAGAACCTCGCCTGGATAATTTTTCATTAAAAGGAACAAGGCATTCGATCTCGAAGGAGGAAATCTTAAGAGCTGCAGAAGAAACACCTGAATCGTTCAGTCCCAATGTTGCACTTCGGCCAATTTGTCAAGATAAAATACTACCAACGATGGCTTATGTAGGAGGACCATCAGAAATTGCATATTTTGCCCAGCTTAAAAAAGTTTACAATTATTTCAATATGTTAATGCCCATAATCTACCCAAGAGCTACTGCAACGATAGTTGAAGATAAGTTCAATCGGATATTAGAAAAATATCAAATCGAGATGAAAGAAATATTTGGAGACCCAGCAACAATTGAATCAAAAGTCATTGAAATAATTTCAGAAGTTCGAATCGATGATATGTTTACCGAATCATACCAAAAGATTAATGACCTAACAAATGAAATGAAATATGGACTAAATTATATAGATGGTACTCTTTTAAGTCCTTTAGAGTCTACACGAGAAAAAATGGAACAACAACTTGCAGTTTTAAAATTAAAAGTTGAAGAAGCACAAAAACGAAAGTACGAGATTGCACTCCGTCAAATCAGAAAAGTAATCAATAACATATTTCCAAACAACACATTACAAGAAAGAGAATTGAATATTATACATTTTTTGAACAAGCATGGTTTAGATTTTATAAAATTGCTTCAGAATGAAATTACAATCGATAAGTTCCAACATCAAATAATTGAGGTTAAATAGAAGTTCTAATTAACGATTCTTCATCCATTTCAGTAGGTTTAGTGATTCCCATAATTTGAAGTATTGTCGGAGCAATATTTGCGAGCTTTGCTCTCTGTTTCTGTAATAATTTTACATCATCCTTTATTAAAATGAATGGCACTAAGTTGGTTGTATGTGCAGTGAATGGTGAACCACTTTCATCTATCATTTTATCAGCATTGCCATGATCAGCTGTTACAATTATTGAATAATTATTATCTATTCCAACTGGAACTAATTTTGCAAGGCATTCATTTATTACTTCTACAGCTTTAATCGCAGCATCCATTTTACCAGAGTGACCAACCATGTCACAGTTTGCGTAGTTCATGACGATGAGATTATATTTTTTCATCAATACAGCATTCACTGCTTTTTCAGTTACTTCACGTGCACTCATTTCAGGCTGAAGATCGTATGTTGCAACACCTCGAGGAGATGGAACAAGGATTCGGTCTTCGTTTAAATATTTTTCTTCCTTACCACCATTGAAGAAAAAAGTGACATGAGCATATTTTTCTGTTTCCGCAAGTCTAAGTTGATTCATTCCCAAATTAGCAATAACCTCTCCCAATGTATTATTTAATGTTTGAGTTGGAAATGCAACTGGAAAATTAAAATCATCATGATAAGTTGTCATGGTCACGAAGAAAATATTCACCTTGATTTTCCTTTGGAATTTATCAAAATGATTTTCGGTCAATGCACGTGTCAATTGGCGAGTTCGATCCGCACGAAAATTAAAGAATATACATGAATCACCATCTTTGAACAGACCGACAGGTACACCATTCTTTGATATAATGATTGGTTGTACAAATTCATCTGTTATCTTGTTATGATATGATGTTGCAACTGCATCGACTGGATCTGATGAATGTATTCCAACTCCTTCAATGATTGCCACGTATGCTTTTTCAGTACGATCCCAGCGAGTGTCCCGATCCATTCCATAATATCTACCCATAATCGTGGAAATTTCACCGATGCCAATCTCCTTTATTTTGTTCTGTAACTCTTTAATATATTTTACACCAGAATCGGGTGGCGTATCACGACCATCGAGTAGAACATGTATATAGACATTGTTTAGTTCGTTTCTTCGGGCTAATTCAAGTAATGCATATAGATGCGTATTCATGCTATGAACACCGCCATCAGAAAGTAAGCCTATAAGATGTAGTGCTGTATTACTCCTCTTTGCATTTTCAATAGCATTTATGAATGCTTTGTTATTAAAAAAGCTACCTATCCGAATTGCCCTATCGATGCGTGTTATATCTTGCCACACAATACGACCAGCTCCTATATTCATGTGACCAACTTCAGAATTTCCCATTTGTCCGTTCGGAAGGCCAACATCTTCTCCAGATGCACTTATGGAAGTCCAGGGGTAATTATTGAATAAAAAATCTATAAAAGGTTTTTTTGCAGCTGCAATTGCGTCTGTAGTTGGATTAGTACCGATCCCAAATCCATCGAGTATAATTAACAAAACTTTGTCATTAATTTTCATTTTAATCCTAACTTTTACAGATAAAGCAAATTTTTGATATAAAAACCGTAGAATATAATGTAAATCAAGGGATAATTAATTCTGTTGACTTAATGATGACGAGAACGATGATGTCCAGCATTACTTTGTTCACGTTCCCTTTTATGTGGGTTATTTTTCTTTCGTTCTTCTTCTTTCTCAGCATCATAACCAGGCATTAAAGCTTTTCTACTAAGATTATGGCGTCCTTCTTCATCTATTTTAATAAGTTTTACTTCAACCTCATCGCCGACTTTAACGACATCGGAAACTTTATTCACTCGATTGACGTCAAGATTTGAGATATGAACGAGTCCTTCTTTACCAGGTAGAAATTCAACAAATGCTCCAAAATCCATTATCCGTGTAACTCTCCCTCTATACGTTTTACCAACTTGTGGAACTTCTACAAGACGATTGATCATATCCTGTGCCTTCTCGGCTCCCTCGGCAACTGTTGACGCAATTACGACCGTACCATCATCTTCAATATTTATTTCTGCGCCAGTATCCTTTACAATTTGTCGGATTACCTTTCCACCGGGACCAATGACAGATCCAATTAAGTCAACAGGAATTTTAAAAGTCGTTAATCTAGGAGCGTACCTTGATATTTCTTTCCTTGGTTCCTTAATTGTTTGTGCCATAATCTCGAGGATGTGTAGTCTACCTTCTTTTGCTTGAATCAATGCCTTCTCGAAGATTTCAAACGAGATTCCTTGAATTTTTATGTCCATTTGAAATCCCGTTATACCATCTCTTGTACCTGCTACTTTAAAATCCATGTCTCCAAGATGATCCTCGTTTCCTAAAATATCACTAAGTATTTCATACTTTTCACACTCCTTCACCAATCCC
>JBBIRP010000210.1:0-3451 GCA_037441745.1 Ignavibacteriales bacterium | reverse complement strand
TTTAGGAGAATTCAGAAATATCGAACATGAAGCTAAGGATTGGGTTGGTGGTGGCAAAGTGAATTCAACTGCCCCAAATATTTATGATTCTATCATACCGAATAGTAAATAATTATAATAGCATTTAATTTTCTTCTTATCGTAAAAGAATATTTAAAAAATCCTTATATTTAGGATATATGAGTACTCAAATTAAGGTTGATGAGAAAAAGAAAGTTGCTTTGATTTCTGTCCTTGGTGCAATTCTAATTACTGGACTTAAACTGATAGTTGGATTTGAGACCCATAGTTTAGGAATACTTTCAGAAGCTGCCCACTCAGGTTTAGACCTGATTGCGGCAATCATGACTTATATAGCAATAAGAATTGCAGATAAACCTCCGGATGAGGAACATCATTATGGACATGGCAAGGTTGAGAATGTTTCGGCGTTTCTTGAAACTCTTCTTCTATTTGTAACATGTGCGTGGATTGTTTGGGAGGCGATTCACCGTTTGATTTCTGGGCAACCGAAACCGGATGCGAATGTTTGGGGATTCCTTGTTATAACATTTGCAATTATTGTTGATGTCAGTAGGTCGAGAGCTTTGAAAAAAGTTGCCAGAAAATATAACAGTCAGGCACTCGAAGCGGATGCTCTACATTTTGCAAGTGATATATGGACATCTTTGGTTGTTATTATGGGCTTGTTTTTCGTTTCAATTGGATATTATTGGATTGATGCAGTTGCAGCAATCGCTGTGGCATTTCTTGTTCTTTTTGTTAGTTATCGACTTGGAAGACGGACCATAGATGCTTTAATGGATCGTGTGCCGGACGGGTTACAGGAAGAGATTCAAAATATAATTAAAGATATTTCTGGCGTTGAGAAAATTGGCACCATCAGACTTCGTACATCGGGTGGAAAATTATTTGTTGATACAACAATCTCAATTCAAAGAACAACACCATTTCAACAAGCTCATAATATAATGGATCGTATTGAGAAAGCGATTCAGAGTATTCATCGCGATGCAGACGTGATCGTGCATGCGGAACCCGTTGAGGGTGAAAATGAAACAATTGCCGATAAAATCCGGATGATTGTCGTTGAAAAGGGTTTGCGAGCACCTCATAACTTAGAGATACATCATAATAACGGTAAGTATCAAATAGACTTTGATATTGAACATCGGCAGGGAAAGACATTTGTTCAAGCCCACGATATTACAACAGAAATCGAGGAAGAAATTAGAAAAAAAATTGACTCTATTGAGAGAGTGACAATTCATATGGAAGAATCAGATTCCGAGCATAACGAGATCACAGAAGAATCTCCTTCTAATATCGAAGAGGCGGTTCGTCAATTCGTGATGAAGGATAGAAGAATTTGTAATTGCCCTGATATCGGTATTATAAAAGTTGGCAGTAAATATAATCTTTCTCTTACATGTCAATTTGATAAAACTAAAACGCTCGATGAAGTGCATAAAATAATTTGTGAGTTAGAAACAAAGTTGTACGGTAAATTCAAAGAATTCCGCCGAGTGACCGTACATGCAGAACCAATATGATAAGAATTTTTGATGAACATTAATATGAAAACTAAATATGATGTTAAAGATTTTACAGCTGAGGTTATAAATCGAAGTTTTAGTATTCCTGTCCTTGTGGATTTTTGGGCTGAATGGTGCGCTCCGTGTAAGATGTTGGGTCCAATTCTTGAGCGGTTGGAGGAAAACGCTAACGGAAGATGGGTACTTGCAAAAGTTGATACTGAAAAATTAGTTGATGTAGCGTTAGAATATAAAATATCAAGTATACCAAACGTAAAATTATTCATTGATGGCAACGTGGTAAGCGAATTTATCGGAGCATTGCCCGAGTATCAAATCGTTAGATGGTTGGAACAATCTCTACCAAGTAAATTTAGAAAAGAAGTTGAAAAAGCTGCTGAGCTTTTATCGAAAAATAAAGTTGAAGAAGCTCAGAAATTATTGGATAAAATAATCCAATCTGAGCCTCAAAACCAAGAAGCTAGAATTTTACTCGCTTCTGCCATAGTTTTCAATGAATCCGAAAGAGCGGTTGAATTAGTCAAAGATGTTTCGAAAGCAAAGTTTATAGAAGTTGCTGAATCAATCCGTACATTTGCTCACCTTTTTAATTTGAGAAAAAACGTTAATAACTTACCTGAAAGTCCGACGAGGGTGAAATATCTGAACGCCATTGAAGATTTAATATCGCAGCGATATGAATCAGCTCTTGATAAATTCATAAATATAATTCGGACCGATAGATACTACGATGATGATGGTTCTCGTAAAGCATGCATTGCAATTTTTAAATTTTTGGGAGAAGAACACAAGACAACGCTCAAGTACCGACGAGATTTTAGCAGTGCATTGTATTAAGGATACATCATGTTTAATCCAAATTGTGATCCCATCATCAATTTCATCTGTTAATAAAACATACTCTGTTAGTTTGATATCTTCGCAGCCTTCCAAGCGCCCAGATAAGTAATGAGATAGTTAATCCCGGATACATTGGCTCGATGCCGAGCGGATGGGTGCCCATATTACCATTTAAGAATCCTGTAATCAACCAACCGAGTGAAATCAGCCATCCAAATAACATTGCCATGAAAGCGTACCGTGATGAGATTTTCAAAGATTCAAAGTAACTTGCCATTAGAGGAACAAGTAACCCTGGAATCACTACAGTTCCAATTGTGTACCAAATCTTGATAACACTCGGTATAACAACAGCTATGATGACTGAAAAAAGAAAAGAGATGATCAGCCCAAATTTTGTCAATCGGGTACCAGCATCTCTTAAGTTTTTTCTCTCCTCTTTTTGCCCATTGCTCATCACCTTATTCTTCAATCTTAAAACAATATCTCTCCCTAGTGTTTGTGCGGAAACAAACGCCAAAGTATTTAAAGTTGACATCATTGTTGCAAGCATTCCAACGTAAAACAATCCTTTTGCAATTGGTGGAAGAACTGCTTCGGCGAGCATCGGATAAGCCATCATTGGTTCGGCAAGGTTTGGGACAACTGCGCGGGCATAAAGTCCGGCAATAGCAGTCATTAAATCAAACACAAACCAAAAGATGATTGAAATTAAAATGCCTTTTTGTGCAACACTTCCATCTTTTGCAGCATAACAACGTTGGTGGAATGCTGGATCGACGAGTGTCCATAATGCGATGAAAAACCAAACGAGTATGAACTGAACTGAATTTCCCCCATGCCAAGTCAGGTGTAGAGGTGGTAATTTTACTTTAAGGAAATTAAATCCACCATATTTAAAAAGGCAGAAAGGAATAATAACTGCAAAACCAACAAACATCAGGATAAATTCCAGAATGTCAGTTTTGATATCTGAGCGGAATCCTCCCCAATAAAGATAAGAAATTGCAACCATGGCTATAACAATTAAACAAGTGAATAAACTCCATCCAAAT
>JBBIRP010000209.1:2284-3512 GCA_037441745.1 Ignavibacteriales bacterium | reverse complement strand
ACTTGCAATATCAATTTTTCGTTCAACTTTGCCAAGCAGAGTGCTTCCAGTGATAAATATTTGATTATCTAGTAATTTACTTCTGAATTGATCAAGAAAATATAATTCAGGTTTCCAGATACTAAGCATAAATTTTTGTTTATCCTCCCCTGGTTTCATTCTACCTGTGATTAATAAAGTATTTTCTCTTCTAATTCTCGTGATATTGCAAAGTGGAATTATTGTATCAAGAGATGTAATCCCAAGGTTTATTATTTTGAAATACGATGATTTATCCTCTAGTTCATAAAAAAGTGTATCACCTAATTTTGTACCTGGGAAAACATAAATACCAATCGAATTTCCATTTATGCTCATCGGCGTTATGAAAGTTTCTTCTGGAGCAGGTTCGTCATCCCACATCCAACCCTCACCCCAATATAAAGAATCAAAAAGGCTTACATCACCAATCAAATCGCCAATGATAATTTTAATTCCAAAATGTTTTAATTGAATGATCAATGATTCAATATCAGTTGTCGAAAACAATGGGTCACCTGAACCTTTAATACATAAATTTCCTTTGAGAGTATCACCAACTATCACTCCATCTGTATATAATGCTGTAACGAATTTAAAATCTTGCGGTAAGAGATTAATGGCTGTTGCAGTAGTTATTAATTTCATATTCGATGCGGGATGAAATAATTTATCACTATTGTATTCGAATAATATTTTTCCGTTTTTTAACTTGACCACCTTGATTCCTATGAAACATTGTTTTAACATCGAATCATTTATTATGTTGTTTAAACTGGTGATGAATGAATCGACCCTTCGTCCATTGGATGATCTCACCTGAGAAAAACTTGTTGCGTTGAATATATAAAAAAGGCTTAGAATTAATAGAAGAAAGAGAAGCGATCCCTTCATGAGTATTTTAGAATATATCCGATTGTGCATATGTTTGATTAAATAGTTAAAAATGTTTAGATTTTATACGAATTTATTGAAATAATATAATTTTTAAAAAATGCTAAAACTATTATCGAAATTATTCCCGAGTAAATCGGAAAAAGATATTAAGCGTATTTTACCGATTGTGGATGAAATTAATAAGTATTTTAAAGAATATCAGAGTTTAACGGATGATCAGCTGAGGGGTAAAACAACTGAGTTTCGAACCCGAATAAACGATGGTATTAAAGAAATAGAAGAAGAATTATCATCTTTAAAAGAATCTCTGAAA
>JBBIRP010000209.1:0-2260 GCA_037441745.1 Ignavibacteriales bacterium | reverse complement strand
AAGAAAGAGAAGATATTTATACAAAGATTGAGGAACGGCAAAAGGAGAGAGATGAAAAAATTAATGAGATACTTGATGAAATATTACCGGAAGCTTTCGCTGCAGTAAAAGAAACTTGCAGACGTTTAGTGGGGAAGTCGTGGGAAGTAACAGGCCATAAAATCGTTTGGGACATGGTCCCTTTCGATGTTCAATTAATTGGTGGAGTGGTATTACACGAAGGTAAAATTGCAGAAATGGCCACGGGCGAGGGTAAAACTTTGGTGGCAACCATGCCAATGTATCTGAATGCGCTCCCTGGCCGCGGTGTACATCTTGTTACTGTTAATGATTATTTAGCATTACGCGATAGTCAATGGATGGGCAAGATTTTTGAGTTTCTTGGTTTGACGGTTGGTTGTATCCAGCAACAAATGGATTCAGCTCAGCGGAAACAACAGTATGCTTGCGATGTTACGTACGGAACAAATAATGAATTTGGTTTTGATTATCTACGGGATAATATGGTCATATCTCCTGATGACTTAGTTCATCGTGAATTCTATTACGCAATTGTTGATGAAGTAGATTCTGTTCTAATAGATGAAGCTCGAACACCATTAATAATAAGTGGTCCTGTTGCAACTGAAGATCATAAATTTACTGAAATGAAACCAAAAGTAGAGCGTTTGGTTAATGCTCAGAAAAATTTTGTAACAAAAATTGTAGCCGAAGCTGAACAGTTACTGGCAGGAGGTAAAGAACAAGAAGCCGGGGTTCAACTCCTTAGAGCATATCGTGGATTACCTAAACACAAGCGTTTAATGAAATTATTATCTGAACCTGCAAATAAAAAACTCATGCAGCAAACCGAGATGGAGTATCTCCGCGATCAAGCAAGACGTATGCACGAGATAGATGACGAGTTATATTATGCTATAGATGAGAGAGATCATACAATTAATTTAACTGAAAAAGGAAGAGAACTGCTCGCTGGCTCATCGAATGATAAAGATTTCTTTGTCCTTCCCGATGTTGGTACGGAGATAGCTAATATTGAAAATGATCCATCTCTAACACAGGCTCAGAAACAACAAAAGAAAGATGAACTTAATTTACAATATGCTGAGAAAAGTGACCGTATTCATACCGTTACGCAGTTACTACGCGCATATTCCCTTTATGAAAAAGATGATGAATATGTTATATCTGATGATGGTAAGATAATGATTGTTGATGAATTCACAGGGCGCATGCTGCCGGGAAGACGATTTTCTGATGGACTTCATCAAGCGATTGAGGCAAAGGAAGGTGTAAAAGTTGAACGTGATATGCAAACGCTTGCAACAATTACACTCCAAAATTATTTTCGCTTGTATAAAAAACTTGCAGGAATGACAGGGACAGCTGAAACAGAGGCAGCAGAATTTTTCGATATATATAAACTTGATGTTGTAGTAATTCCGACAAATAAACCGATGATCAGGAAAGATTATGATGACGTTGTTTACAGAACAAAACGCGAAAAGTACAATGCCGTAATTAACGAAATTGAAGAATTGCGTAAGCAAAATCGGCCAATTCTTGTTGGCACAACGAGTGTAGAGGTTTCAGAAACGTTGAGCCGAATGTTGAAACGACAAGGGATTCCTCACAATGTATTAAACGCCAAACATCATCAGCGTGAAGCAGAAATTGTTGCTCACGCTGGATTACCGGGAGCTGTAACAATTGCGACGAATATGGCAGGCCGTGGTACTGATATAAAACTTGGTCCTGGTGTTGCTGAAACTGGTGGTTTGCATATCATGGGAACTGAACGACACGAAGCAAGGCGTATTGATAGACAGTTACGTGGGCGATCAGGCAGGCAAGGGGATCCCGGTTCATCGCGGTTTTATTTATCTCTTGAGGATGATCTTATGAGATTATTCGGAAGTGATAGAATCGCGGGGATAATGCAACGGCTCGGTTTAAAAGAAGGGGATGTGATCCAACATCCTATGATTACTCGTTCAGTTCAACGTGCCCAGAAAAAGGTAGAAGAAAACAATTATGCAATCCGCAAGCGTTTACTTGAATACGACAACGTAATGAATCAGCAAAGGGAAGTAATCTATGCAAGACGTCGACATGCACTACTTGGCGATCGTTTGCGTGAAGATATTTTCGAAATGCTAAAAGATTATATCGATACTATTGTTGACAAATATTATCCTCAAGGTGATATTGAACTTCTAAGAGAATCATTACGCACAAATCTCTTGGTGGATTTTAATAT
>JBBIRP010000208.1:3327-3549 GCA_037441745.1 Ignavibacteriales bacterium | reverse complement strand
TCCTGAGCATAGTAACCTGTTGGAGTAACAGTCAGCACTGTTGGTTGCCATCCAAATTTCGGTAAATATTTTACAAATTTTAATGTACGTTGAACTCCACTCAGACCAAGCGGGGGAAAATAATATGCGATTACAAATACTTCGCGAAACGATTTTTGAGTCATATCCATCTTTATAAATCAACTAAAGAATAAGAAGTTCTTTTGGTGAGGTATTTAGGAT
>JBBIRP010000208.1:0-3310 GCA_037441745.1 Ignavibacteriales bacterium | reverse complement strand
GTAATAACGATATCATCTTCGATTCTAACACCACCACACCCAGGGATATAGATACCTGGTTCGATAGTTAGAACATTTCCAGTTTCTAAAACAGCGTTGCTTAGTACGGATAATCGAGGTTGTTCATGAATTTGTAAACCAATTCCATGACCTAAGGAATGTTTGAAATATTTTTCATATCCCTTAGATTTAATATAATTTCTAGCGACAGCATCTAAATCTTTTGCCTTTATTCCCGCATGGGCTAAATCAATTGCTCTCTGCTGAGCATCAAGTACAATATTATAAATTTTTCTCACTTCGGATTTTGGTTTACCTATAACTACTGTGCGAGTCATATCGCTATGGTAGCCATTATAAATACAACCGAAGTCAAGTGTGACCAAATCACCATGTTTTAATTTTTTCTCGGATGCGCGTCCATGCGGTAATGCACTTTTTTCACCACTTGCTACAATAGTTGGAAAACCATCCCCTTCAGCTCCATATTTTATATGCCGATACGATATTTCCGCTGCAATATCGATTTCCCTGACACCAGGCTTTAGATAAGATAGAATATCCGTAAAAACTTTATCAGTTATCTCAACGGCCTTTTTAATTTTCGCAATCTCAGTTTCATCTTTCACAGCAGCAATTTTATTTATGACATCGACCTTCGGAAGAAATTTGATCTTGGGGAACAAATCTTTTAATTGTTGAAATTGACTAAAGAACATTGTGTTTCCATCAAAGCCTATTCTCATCTCATTTCGGAAAAGTTTTTGTGTTTTGATCTCTTGAAAAAGGTCTTTAGTCGTGACTATTATCTTGCAACCTTTCGCTTCACTCTTTACTTGTGAAGCATATCTTCCATCCGTAATAAGGTAATAATTTTTTTCAGTAACAATACCAATTCCTGCTGAACCAGAGAATCCAGTTGTGTATCTAAGATGCGGTTGAAACGTAACGAGAAATGCATCAATTTTTAATAATTTAAATTGTTCAAACAATTTTTTAAGTCTATATTTTAAATAAAATGTTTCAAGTTGCATGATTTAGGAATAAAGTATAAAAGTCTTCACAATCTATAATTTGGTGCTTCTTTTGTTATGTTTACATCGTGTGGATGACTTTCTCGCAGACCAGCCTCCGAGATTTTTAAAAATTGTGTCTTTGTTTTCATTTCGTTGATATTCTTACATCCACAATATCCCATTGCTGCCCTTAAGCCGCCAATCATTTGAAAAACAGTATCAGACAATGGGCCTTTATATGGAACTCGACCTTCAATTCCTTCAGGGACTAGTTTTGGCAGACCTTCTTCAACATCCTGGAAATATCGATCACTGCTTCCTTTTTTCATGGCTTCGATCGAACCCATACCTCTATATACTTTATAACTTCTTCCTTCTAAGAGAACTTTTTCTCCTGGGCTTTCGTCAACACCTGCGAACAAACTTCCAATCATGACAGAATCCGCACCTGCAGCGATTGCTTTGGCTATATCACCAGTTTGTTTGATCCCACCATCGGCAATGACTGGAATTTGATACCGAGAAGCAATTTTTGAACATTCATAAATTGCGGTTACTTGTGGTACACCAACACCGGCAATTATTCTTGTTGTACAGATTGACCCCGGACCAATTCCAACCTTCACTGCATCTACTCCTGCTTTTATCAAATCACGCGTTGCTTCTTGAGTACCTACGTTCCCACCTATCAATTCAATGGTCGGAAAATCCCGTTTGACGCGCTTTACCATTTCGATAACACTTTTCGAATGTCCATGTGCTGTATCAATCACAATGACATCAACACCTACATTAACAAGAGCTTCTACCCTTTCAATTGTTTCGGAAGTCACGCCGACCGCTGCACCTACACGCAACCGTCCATGTTTATCTTTGCATGCATTTGGGTGAGATCTCTTCTTTTGAATATCTTTGAATGTAATTAACCCACGCAGTTTACCATTTTTTTCTACCACAGGTAATTTTTCAATTCTATATTTTTGCAATATATGTTTAGCTCGCTCTAGTGTTGTTCCGATTGGGGCAGTTACCAAATTTTCTTTTGTCATTATTTTCGAGACTTTTAATTCCCGATTCGGTTCAAATCTTAAATCACGATTAGTTACGATACCAATTAATTTCCCTTCATTGTCAACAATTGGAATCCCGGATATTTGGAATTTATTCATTAACGACAACGCATCACCGACGGTTTGATTTGCTTTCATTGTAACCGGATCAAGTATCATCCCACTTTCAGAGCGCTTAACTTGATCAACCTGTGCAGCTTGCTCTTCGATACTCATGTTTTTGTGGATAATCCCAATTCCACCCTCACGTGCAAGGCCAATTGCCAACTTTGCTTCTGTTACAGTGTCCATTGCCGCTGAAAGCAACGGTATATTAAGTTTAATATTTCGTGATAATTTTGTGGTTACATCAACATCCCGCGGCAACACATTCGATTTTTTAGGAATTAGTAGAACATCATCGAACGTTATTGATTCACCAATAAATTTGTTCTTGGTCATTTTCTAACCGTTTATTGTTTATGTTTGTACTTCTTAATTTTTAATAAAAATTTTTGCAAAAAAATCCCCAATACTCCGGAGTTACACAAACGCTTGAATACCAGTTATGTCTTCACCGATAATCAAGGTATGCATTTCATGTGTACCTTCGTATGTTTTCACGGACTCTAAGTTTGCCATATGACGCATAACAGGATATTCATCAAGGATACCATTTGCACCCAAAATCTCCCTTGCAGTTCTTGCAATTTCCAATGCTATGTTAACATTGTTACGTTTTGCAAGAGAGACTTGTTGAAATTTTAACTCGTTTTGATCTTTCAATCGGCCAAGTTGGAGGCACAGCAACTGAGCTTTTGTAATCTCTGTTACCATAAAAACAAGCTTCTCCTGTGTTATTTGAAATGACGCAATTGGTTTGCCGAATTGAATACGTGTCTTAGCATAATTTAGTGCTGTATCATAACAAGTCATTGCCGAACCAATAGCACCCCAAGCAATGCCATATCGCGCTTGATTCAAACACATCAGCGGAGATTTTAAACCATCGGTTCTCGGTAAAAGATTTTCTTTTGGAATTTTACAATCCTCAAATATCAATTCAGATGTAACTGATGCACGGAGTGAATGTTTTCCTGTCATCTCGGGAGCAGTGAAGCCTTCAGTTCCTTTTTCAACAAGAAAACCATGCACAACCCCGTTTAATTTTGCCCAAACTACAGCCACGTCAGCAATGGTTCCATTAGTAATCCACATCTTAGCGCCATTTAATATGTAATACTC
>JBBIRP010000207.1:285-3610 GCA_037441745.1 Ignavibacteriales bacterium | reverse complement strand
CCCACTGGGGAACCAAAGAAGGTTTAATTAATGAATGTGTATATTCATTTGATGAAGCGCCCGATGGTTCATATTGGTTTGCAACGTTAGAAGGCATAAGTCAATGGATACCAAATAGATTAAACCCATCAACTGGGACATGGAAACATTGGACTGAAAAACATGGCTTGAAAATAAATAGAGTTTTTACAATTGCAGTTGATAATCAAAACAAAGTTTGGTTTGGTGATCAGACATATGGACTTGGCTGCATCGAGAAAGATTCAGTAAAATATTTTACAACAACCGATGGATTAATAAGTAACTCAATATGGGATATTCGTGTAGATAAAGAGAATAGAATATGGGTTTCAGCGCGTGGTGGAATTGGTTTATATTCAAATGAAACCTGGTTCAATATTAGTTTAAACGACGGTCTATCTAACACTCGCGTTTGGCCAATTCTACCTCTTGAAAGTAAATTATATATCGGAACAAGTGGAGGAGGATTGGAGATTCTCAACCTTAAAGATGTTCAAACGATTCCACCGATGATACATATACTAAAACCTATCACACAAGGGAGTACTTTATTTACTAATTGCAAGGCCTTTTCCTTTTGGGGAGAACAAACCTCAAAAGAAATAGAGATAAGATATAAAATAGATCACAACCAATGGACACCATGGCGAAAAATTCGGCAAATCATCGAGCCAAACTTACCATACGGTTCTCATACTCTTACTGTTCAAACAAAAGGATTATTAGGTAATTTTCGAACAGACATTGAGAGCATAAATTTTACAGTAGAGCCACCCGTTTATCTGAGACCACTTTTTTACCTACCAATAATGGTATTATTGGTTGGTTTATTGATTTTGAGTTTTATTTATTTTAAACGGAAACATGAACAAGAAACACTAATCCGAAAATCAGAATTTCGTTATCGTAGTTTATTCGAAAGTGCAAATGATGCAATCATGATTTTCGAACCTAAAAACGAAATTATTTTAGAGGTAAACAAGAAAGCTTGCGAAATCTATGGCTATGAACGAGCAGAATTTGTCGGTAAAAGTTTAAAGGAAATCACAAAAAATGTAAAACGCGGCGAAGAATATGTACAAAAAATTCTTGAAAATGGTGAGTTGAACGAATACGAAACCACACATATTACGAAAACAGGTAGAACAATAAATTTGCTTGTTAATGCTTCCACCATCGACTATGATGAAAGGAAAGTTATCCTCAGCATCAATCGTGATATTACTGAACGAAAACAAGCTGAGGCAGAAAAAGCTCTTCTTGCAAACTGTAGCCTCCGCAAAAGACGCTATTTGTATAACTGACATGGATAATAAAATTCTATTTGTCAATGATGCTTTTATTGAAACGTATGGTTACAAAGAAGAAGAATTGAATGGTAAGCACATTAATCTTATTGCATCACCGGAAGTACCAGAGGAAATTCAAAGAGAAATTCATAGAACCACAATCGAAAAGGGGGGATGGAATGGAGAATTAACAAACAAACGTAAAGACGGAACTACTTTCCATGTAGAGCTTTGGTCATCAGTTGTAAATGATATTGAAGGTAAGCCTGTAGCTCTTGTAGGTGTAGCTCGCGAGATAACGGAACGTAAAAAATTAGAGACAGAGCGTGAACAATTAATCACGAATCTAAAAAACGCTCTCGCTGAAGTTAAAACTTTAAGCGGTCTGTTACCTATATGTTCATCATGCAAAAAAATACGAGACGATAAGGGTTATTGGGGAGAAGTTGAATCATATTTAATGAAACATACCGATGCCACTTTTACACATGGTTTGTGCCCCGAATGTACAAAAAAATATTTCCCAGAGATCTACAAAAAAATGGAACAAAATGGAACTAAGTTTTAATAGTCAAAAGGTGATTCATTTTGAAGAAAAGAATCTTGGGTAATAACGGTCCTCAACTTTCAGAAATTGGGTTCGGTGCTTGGGCAATTGGCGGTCCGTGGGAATATGGTTGGGGTCCTGTGGATGACAGAGAATCGATAAAAGCTATTCATCGAGCCATCGATTTAGGGATCAATTGGATAGACACTGCTGCTGTTTATGGGCTTGGCCACTCTGAAGAAGTTGTTGCAAAAGCCTTAAAAGGTAAACGCAGAGAAATTTTTATTGCTACAAAATGTGGAATGATTTGGGATACTAAAGGTCATGTGACCATTCATACATCAGCAAATAGTATAAGAAAAGAAATTGAAGCAAGTTTAAGACGGCTTGCGACCGACTATATTGATTTATATCAGATTCATTGGCCTGATCCTGAAACGCCTGTTGAGGAATCTTGGAGTACACTTATTCGATTAAAAGAAGAAGGAAAAGTTAGATACATCGGTGTTTGTAATTATGATGTACCATTGTTAAAAAAATGTAACGCTATTGCTCCGCTTCAATCACTTCAACCACCATACAGTCTGTTGAGGAGGCAAATCGAGGATGAAATTTTACCATATTGTCTTAAAAATGAAATTGGTGTCATTGCTTACAGTCCTTTGCAATCAGGTTTACTAACAGGAAATTTCGATATCAAGAGGCTTGCACCTGATGATTGGAGAAGAAAAAATAAATATTTTCAAGAGCCTTATTTATCGAAGGCATTAAGTCTTGTAGAAAAACTAAAACCGATAGCTGCAAAATACAATCAAACAATCGGACAACTTGCCGTGGCTTGGGTTTTAAATCATCCCGCCGTTACTTCAGCAATTGTTGGAGCAAGAAGAGTTGAACAGGTTGAAGAAAATGTTGGTGCATCGGAATTTGTGTTAAAGAAATCAGATGTATCACTTATTGAGTATGTATTAGAAGATCTGGGTTTATAATCGAAATAATTTTTTACTCCTCTTGTTCTAAAATAGTATGGCACTAATAGAAAAAATAGTAAAACTTCCACTGCCCAGATTAAAAAGCAGCACGTCAGTTGAAGAAGTTTTACAAAAAAGACGTTCGGTTAGAGAATATTTAGACGTTCCATTATCAATTTCAGAAATTTCTCAACTATTATGGTCAACTCAGGGTATTACAAACCAAGAGGGTTACAGAACAGCTCCATCTGCGGGAGCATTGTTTCCATTAGAAGTTTACCTTGTCTCAAATAAAATAGAAAATTTACTAATTGGAATTTACAAATATAATCCGAATAAGCATGAACTAAAGATGTTGTTCGAGGGTAATATTAAATCTGAACTTTGCAATTCAGCACTTGGGCAGGACTCCATCGCACAAAATGCTGCCTCAATTATTATAACTGCAGTATTCGAAAGAGTAATATCAAAGTATGGGAAACGTGGAATAATGTATG
>JBBIRP010000207.1:0-268 GCA_037441745.1 Ignavibacteriales bacterium | reverse complement strand
AGCTGGACATGCAGCACAAAACATTTATCTTCAAGTCGAAGCTTTGAATATTGGAACAGTGATCATAGGTGCTTTTGATGACGAAAAAGTTCAAAAAGTTCTACGTTTACCAAATGATGAGCAACCTTTATGTATCATGCCTGTTGGGAAAAAATGAGATGAATATTGAACAATGAATTTTCGCTCTCAACCAACAAACTCTAATATTGAATCAAAAAAAACAATCCGAACTTTTGCGATTGCCTCTTTTTTAAACGATTTTGGTTCT
>JBBIRP010000206.1:0-3639 GCA_037441745.1 Ignavibacteriales bacterium | reverse complement strand
ACGATAACCATGCAATTGCTGGTGTTGAATTAATAATATTCTCAGCTTCTGTTATATTTGTTGTTCTTGGGTCAGAAAGTTTCTTTATGTTGGATTTAATTTGCTCAAGTTTATGTAAATTTTCCTCAGAGCTAATAATAACAAGGTAAAGCGTTCTTCCTTCGTATGTGCTTCCATAGGGTACAATTTGAACTTTGTCAGGGGAATTATCTTTTAAGGTTAAAATGTATTTTTCTATATTTGTGTGTGAAGAAAATCTTTCGCCGAGTTCATACTTGAGAATGTCTTTTGGAGAAACCACTTTATTATTGAACGTTGGTTGAGCAGATAGTGACAGCGTAAACGTGAGCAATATAAAGAGATGTTTCATAACAAATCCTTATTTTGATTTATAAGCAATAGCGGAAATCTCAATTCTGGCATTTCTCGGAAGTGCGTTGACTTGAACAGTAACTCTTGCAGGATAATTGCCTTCAGCGAAGTATCCGCCGTAAATATTGTTCATTTTAGGATAATCTTTGATGTCATCTAAATAGACAGTTGTTGAAATAAGATCCGATGAATCAAAACCCGATTTTCTTAAGACCATCATTAAATTTTCGAGTGTTTGACGTGTTTCGGTTTCGATATTCTGATTTTCTAAGCTGCCAGTTTCTTGATTCAAAGCTATTTGCCCAGACACGAATAGGAAATTACCAACTCTCTGTGCTGGACTGTAAGGACCAATAACATTTACATCCGTTATCGCTTGACGTTGAAATGTAGAGGCTAATTCTTCTCTCACAATATTCCTAATTCTTTCATCATTTTGTTGACAACCATAAAAACCATAAAATAGTATACCAAAATAAAAAATGACTAACAACTGTAATGTTTGTTTATTCATAAGAAATCCTTGCAATAATTGTTATATAAATATTTTGATTTTATGCACTTTTTTCTGAGTACATTAATTTAATGCGATATGTTCATTATTTAAAGCTTATACCCAACTTTTCTTAAGAATCCTTTCCTGAATTCAATATCAGCATCTGTTTCTATCCCTCTCGATTTTATACCATCTATGACGCCGAGGATACCCCTACCTTGTTCGGTTTCTGCAACGATTACTTCTACCTGATTTGCTGTTGCACAGAAAATATTACAAACTTCAGGAACATTCTTAATTGCGTTTAGAATATTAATTGGGAATCCTCCTTCCATAAACATTATAAAAGCATGCCCACATCTCAGGTTTATTGCATTTTTTTGAGCAATCTCTATCAGTTTTTTATCGTTGCCTATATAGCGTACGAGAGCAGATCCCGAAGATTCACAGAATGCAAGTCCGAATTTGATATTAGGATTTGTTGATACAACAGTTTCGTATATATCTTCTACAGTTTTTATAAAATGCGATTGGCCAAGGATAAAGTTCATATCGATTGGTTTATCGATTGTAATTGTTTTAATTTCCATTTTAAATTCCTTTAATTGTGAATGATGTTATTTAATTTCTTAATCGTATTTAAAAAATGTCCACCTTTCCAGTATATTTTTTTACATTTTGGACATTGATAAAAATTTTCATATCCCTCAAATGATTTATCAGGTACCTTACCTTTTGCTAATGATTTATCAATGCTAATGACTTCAGTGTTGCATTCTAGACAGCGGGTAAAAAGATTCATTCTTGTGTCGAGGTTGAATTTTTTTATAACAAATCTTATTTGTTCTTCAATTCTTTCTGATGGTATATAACATATATTTTGAAGAAAGACATCATCTGGCAGAGATTTTCGTCTTGTAATAAAGATGACGTTGCTTGATTTACTCATTTCAATCAGGTGATTAAGAGGTAAAGATGGATCGAAAAAAGCATCAAATCCTAGGATTCTCAGCCAACGAGCTAGTTTGCCTAGCATTGAATCAGTAATGAACTTCATTGTTACCTCTTCACAAATTTCTTACTTTTTCATCCAAAAGTCAAATTATTAAAAAATTATTTTATAAAATTCTTGCCTACTGATGAATAATTCATTATCTTAGTACTACAAATAACAGTACACCGTTTGAAATCCCGCTAATTGTATGAATTATTAGAGGGATGGCGTAGCCAAGCTTTTTCGCCGCTGCTGCAGATATCACCTATGTGTTCATTCACCCTCATTGAATGTTCCATGAGGTCGATCGTCGCACGCACGAGCTACACTGTTCGATGATCAAATGTGGAGTAAGCTTTGTGTTGTAATTGCCGCATCCACAGTGAGGTTGAAGCGTTAAAAGCCAAATGGTCAAATTGAATTTGGTACGTTCCATATTCGTCAAGACCTCGGGTACATTTTTAGTAACACATTTATTTGAAAGGATGCTACATGGAAGAGGGTACAGTGAAATGGTTCAGTGGACCTAAAGGATATGGTTTTATATCACGTCAAAATGGCGAAGATGTTTTTGTCCATTTTAAAGCAATCGCTTCTGAAGGATACAAAACTCTGAATAAAGGAGATAAAGTCCAATTTGACGTTGAACAAGGACCAAAAGGGTTACAAGCAGCTAATGTGAAGAAAGTATAGAGAGTAACTCCAGCTATTGAAAATCCCGATTAGCTGTTTCGGTTAGTCGGGATTTTTACTTAGGTAATTTGAGTTTCATTATTTATTATAACGAAATATTATTAAAGGAAAGAAATATGGCACAAGGTACAGTGAAATTTTATAATCCAACAAAAGGTTTCGGTTTTATTACTACAGAAAAAGGAGAAGATATATTCTTCCATCGTAGTAATGTCAAGAACACAGGCTTCCGTGACACTTTAGTCCAAGGCGATAAAGTTCAATTTGAAGAGAAAGCAGAACAAAAAGGTAAAAGAGCTTATAATATAAGTAGAGTCTGACTTTACATTGTTCCAACTGGATCAACATCGATAACCATTTTAACTGATTTTGATTTTCCAATAGCAGAGCTACGATATGATTCGATGGTACTTCTGAGGATTTTATGAACTATCGTTCCGTTGGGGTCTTTTGACTTGAGACTTTTAATGATAATATGCCATCGATAATGACCTTTAAGCTTGGAAAGTGCAGCAGGAGCCGGGCCCATAATAATAAAATGCGAATCGGATTTTTTCAACAATTCTCTGAATTTTTGAGCGTGTTTAATCACCTCATTTCCATCTAAACCTTTGAACTCAATTAGAACCAATCTCGAGAATGGTGGATAATTAAGCTCACCTCTGAATGAAATCTCTTTCTGATAAAATCCTTTGTAATCATGTGTTACAACATATTGCAGTGCGGGATGTTTCGGTTGGTATGTTTGAATAATAACTTCTCCTTCAAGATTACTTCGTCCTGCTCTACCAGCAACCTGCGTCAGTAATTGGAAAGTACGTTCTGATGATCGAAAATCTGGTAGTAACATTTGTGTATCGGCGGAAATGACACTAACAAGAGTCACGCGAGAGAAATCAAGTCCTTTTGCGACCATCTGTGTGCCAAGAAGTATATCTGATTCACCTTCTGAGAATTGTTTTAAAATTCGATCATGCGCTCCTCTTGTTCCAGTGGTATCTAAATCCATCCTGATAAGTTTCGCCTCAGGAAAGAGCTTCTGAATTTCTTGCTCAATTCGTTGTGTTCCATAACCACGATATTG
>JBBIRP010000205.1:3221-3651 GCA_037441745.1 Ignavibacteriales bacterium | reverse complement strand
AAAAACAAAATTGAAGAAATTGAAAATGGTGAAGCTGATAAAATGAATAATGTTTTGAAAAATTCACCTCATACTGTTGACATGATTGCAAATGACAATTGGAATTTTCCATATTCAAGAGAGAAAGCTGTGTACCCAATTAATTGGATAAAAGAAAAAAAGTTTTGGGTACCAGTCGGAAGAGTTAATAATGTTTATGGTGACCGAAATCTCGTATGTACGTGTCTTTAGATTTAGATATGAGTATTTAAAATTTTTCTGTTCAATATAGATGACGGAAAATAAATCATTTTTAACATATAGTAGTTGTCTTCCATCTAAAACCACGAACGGTACTGTTTGTATAAAGTGTGGGACACGTAAAGGTAGTATTTTTTGCGGCTTATCTTTAGAGCAGTTAAAAAAATTAGAAGAAGAAAAGAAGAAAAAG
>JBBIRP010000205.1:1517-3211 GCA_037441745.1 Ignavibacteriales bacterium | reverse complement strand
ACTGTAAGCCGAAACAAATCATATACTGTGAAAATAATCCTGCTTTCATGGCATACCACATTTTTTCAGGACATATCAAAATTACAAGAACAGGATGGAAAGGAGAATCTTTTCTCGTTCAATTGCTGGGTAGAGGGGACTTATTTGGGTATACTTCACTGCTCGCTAATGAATCTTATAAAGAAATGGCAATGGCTATTGAATCGGCAATAATTTGTGGTATTAGGAAAGAAACATTTCTCAAAATTATTAAAAATTCACAAGAATTTGCAGTGAGATTAATGAGGAAATTAAGTCGTGAATTAAACACATTGCAAGAACGAACCTTCTCTTTGGTACATGAAACAGTTAGACAACGTATAGCGCGCTTGCTTCTTTCATTTATTAAGGATCGTGATGAAAAAGAAGATAAAAATATCATCAAATTGAAGTATTTATCACACAAAGAGATGGCACAGATGATCGGAACAACACCCGAATCGTTTTCACGTGCGTTACGTTTTTTTACTGAAAAGGATTACATAAATATAAATCGTGATGTCATATTAATTAATAAACTAGATGCACTTGGGAGGGTAATTCCCGAAATTAAATTTGAATTAAATAAAGATTTGAATTAAAACCTACTCCTGCAGTCTTTACTATTATTTCCAATAAAATTTTTATTGTTCTCCTTGATACAAATCAATTCATAAAATGATAAGAATCATTTGATGTCAAAATATAATTCACGAGTTTAGGGTTGTCATAATTAACCACCAATCAGTAATTAAGGAGTCGTACTATGAAAATTTTTAAAATAATTTGGATGTTGCCTGGGTTTATCTTTTTGTCATTGATCCTTTCATCATTTGAATTGAACGCTCAACCAGTTTCTCAATGGTTGATACCTGGTCAACCAAACATTCAAGGCCTTGATGCATTATATCCCGAAGATCCATATAATTTCGTCTATTTCACAGAATTTGATCAGATGAAGATCGGACGATTGACGAGCATCTCGCCTCCTTGGGCAATGTTGAGTGAGTGGAAGCCTTTGCAAACAGACTTATTCCATCCATTTAAGATTGTGACCGGAAAATGGAATTTCGCAACTAAAATCGCTGATCCTACACATCTTACTAGTGAACCATTCCTAAACTCACCTGCAGATGTAAAAACAAAAGATATGTTAAAATTCATCACGATTGGCTTTAGCATGTGGTCGATGACGACTTTTACACTACCTTATGAAAGTAGTATTGGGACTTTGGTTCATTCGCCTTGGTCTGGTGTCGATGCGTTTTGGATATGGCCCACGTCTGCAGCGGGTTTGGATAAGCCATGGGATATTCAGCGGAGGGCAGTTTCTGCCGATGAAACAAGTTGCTGGATTTCAAATAATGGAACAGATATGAATGCTTTGTGGCAATTCTTTCCTGCAACTAATACAATCCAAAAGTGGGACTTGACACAATGTGGAATAAAAGTGAATGTATTTTATGTAGTTCCCGCACCAAAAGCTAAGGGAAGAACAGAAATTTGGATCGGTGGAAGTCATATCGCTGCAAATGGATTGTTAAATGATTGTATTGTGTATATGGCCGTCGATGCTAAAAATGCGAGTGCAATCTTGCGCATTTGGGATCTCCCAGATGTTCCAAGTAGAAATATGAATGCAATCCTCTTTACACAAAAACCTAATAAGGATGGAT
>JBBIRP010000205.1:0-1473 GCA_037441745.1 Ignavibacteriales bacterium | reverse complement strand
ACCCAACTCGTTAGTCAATACCAAGTTATTTGACAGAATTTGTATCTTAAAAGAACCGTTATACCGATCACCTAATGGACTATTTTGGAATGATCCAGTATACGCAGGATTAACTGCTTCAGATAATGACCGACGTATTTGGATAACTTCTGGTGCAGATTCTAATATGGTTGATATGTTGACAGCCAACAAGAGTACTGTTCTTGATACCATACGATATATATTTTGTGAAACGAAACCAACTCCAATGCAACTACAAAAAGTGGTATATAAAGCATTCCGCAGGGACGAGGAGCTAATGAGTGAAGCATTTACTGAACACATTAATGATCAGATCCCCTGCGAGATCGATCGTTATATTTGGGATCCTTCAACGGGACTCAATGTTGATTATACAGGTGCGATGCTTGATATCGATATGCAAGGAAAAGCGACGGGTGTAGCTGGTACTTCTGGTTTCGATTATTCGCTTATCTGGCATGAACCATTGAAAGGTGTAATCGGAATGCTTTGGTCTACTCCTCCGATTGCAAGAACAATTTTTAATAATCCATATGAACTCCAGCAACCTGAAGAATTTGCACTCCATCAAAACTATCCGAATCCATTCAATCCAACTACGACGATTAATTATACCGTTCCAGAGGATGCTCGAGTTTCATTGAAAGTATATAATTCAATTGGGCAAGAGGTCGCGGTATTACTTGATAATGAGTTAGTCGAAGCTGGAGAGCATAGTGTAGATTTTAATTCAAGTAACTTACCATCAGGTGTCTATTATTATCGTATAAATGCTGTGGGGATATCAGAACTAGAAGGTGATAATGGGGAAGTTACTCAAAAAACAAGTGGTAAAACACTAGTCAATGTAAAGAAAATGTTGTTATTAAAGTAATCCTTTTACTTTATAATTAAGACCCTGTAAATACCCACCATTGAAATCCGAATAATGGTGGGTATTTTTTCATGGGCAGTTGTTCTTCACAATAATGCATTAATGGATTTCCAGCTCATTAAGAATGTTCTTTGCTTCTGAGAATTTATCTAATATAAACAAAATGTATCTCGCATCTACATTTATTGCACGGTTGAATGGTCCCTGATATAAATAATCTCCGACCACTGCTTCCCAGTTGCCATCAAATGCCAAACCTATAAGCTCACCACTTCCATTCATGACCGGGCTCCCGGAGTTGCCACCGGTTATATCAAGATCGGCGATGAATGCTATTGGGACATCATTAATATTTGAATCAGAGTATTTCCCAAAATCTTTTTGTTCCCACAATCGTCGCAACTTAGGTGGTACGATGAATGGATTTTCTCCCGTTTCTTTTTCTATTACACCACTAAGTGTTGTTATGAAATTGTAATGGACTGCATCACGGGGATTATATGATTTTATCTTGCCATAAGTTAATCTAATTGTTCGATTTGCATCGGGGTATATATCGGTACCTTTCCATGCCATGT
>JBBIRP010000204.1:1297-3700 GCA_037441745.1 Ignavibacteriales bacterium | reverse complement strand
AAAAAATAAATTCTAAAATCATCAGGAACAAACTTTTTCGCTTCTAATAACAATTTTATTGCTTCATCGAATTGACCACGATCGTAATGAATAGATGCAGCCCCAACCCAACCATCTGGATTTGATTTAACAAGCTCGATGACCTTTTCATAACTGTAAAGAGCGATCGAATCTTTATGTTGAATATTATTGATTGCTCCTAAGAACCAGTATGGTCTCCAATCATCCGGATAATTCTTTTTAATTTTTTCAAACAAATTAATAGCATAAGGTACAACAGCGGAATCTTTTTCAATGAATGATACAAAAATTTGTCCAAACTTAATTTGTTCTTCTATTGTTAGTGTATCTTTTTGCATTACTGTTTCGAATTGTTCGGCTGCTGCGTCATAATTTTGCTTTGAGAGATAAGCATGAGCAATTGCAGCCCGTAGAGATAGATTTTCAGGATGAAGCTCGGTAAGCTCGGTATAGATCTTTAGAGCTTTCTCAACGCTGTCTTGTCGAAGATAAATATCCCCGAGCTCTTTCGTAATTTCAAAATTACCCGGGTCCAGTTCAAGCATTCCCTGCAATGCCTCAGCAGCTTGCTTGTATCTGCCCAATGCACTGTATATTTGTGCCATCTGATAATAAACGTCTCCTATTGGTCCAAATTGTGAAATTATCTTTTGATAAGTTTCTAATGCCTTTTCTGGAGTACGCAACGATTGCAATTTTGCAAGATATAACCATGCATCTTGATACTTTGGATCAAGAATGGTAATTGTTTCGTATTCTTTCAAAGCGTCGTCCAACGCAAAAGCGTTGATATAAATTTCTGCAAGTGTTTGTCTATAAACACGGTTATTCGAATCTAACTTAACTGCTTCTCTTCCCATCTTCATTGCAAGATCGTGCTTTCCAAGAATTGAATAGTCTTTAGCTATCGCATTATAAATTGCGGGGTCATAATAATTTTTTAAAGCATCTTGGTATTCGAGGATTGCTTTCGCGTAGTCTCCTTTTTGATCAAGTACGCTTCCTTGTATAAAATGCTCCAACGCCAATTCTCGATTCTGATTTCTTTGTAGCTCCTGTACCTGCCTCGTACTTGAGCAACCAATAATTTGAAAAGCAACAGTGAAATATAGAATTATTTTTAACAATTGTTTTTTCATAAATTTATCGTTTTTCTTGTTAAAAATATAGTAATTTAATGGAGTATTCACAAGCATCTTGACTTTGTACAACATTTTATCTAAATTAGCATCCACATCCTATTTCTGTTTTAATTAACCAATAGGGAATAAAATGTTAAATCCAATTAGAATATTGACAATTGTTACTATTGTTTCTTCGGTAATCTTTATTACAGGGTGTGGCACAACTACGACCACAGAAAAAGAAGAACCTCTTCCTCCACCTCAACCAAGTGCTACAGAGTTGATGCAAAAACAAATGAATGAACTAAAAGCTGAAAACGAATCATTGAAGAAACAAGTAACAGAATGTGAACAGTCAAAACGAGCAATTACAGCCCATGTTGCAGAATTAGAGACACAACTCTCTGAGCTGAAAGAAAAACAAATTCCCCCCGCACCAGAGAAAATTGTCATAACCGATTTTTACAAAACGTACGACGAAGCTTTGAACTTATTTCGCTCTCGCAATTACAAAAAATCAACCGAAATATTTTCAGCTCTAATCGAACAAGATATACCCACCGTTCGTCAGGATAATTGCTATTACTGGTTAGGTGAATGTGCCTATGGAGAAAGGAGGTATGAAGACGCTATAAATTATTTTCAAAAAGTTTTTACGTTCAAAATATCAGAAAAGAAAGATGAATCGCAACTAATGATTGCAAATAGTTACCTTGCAATGGGTAATAAGCAAAAAGCAGTTGAAGAATATGAGAAACTTCTAACAAAATTCCCGGCAAGCCCTTTTGTAAAAAGGGTTAGAGAAAAACTAGAGCGATCAAAATGAATATGAATATTAGAATCTCTCAATTATAAAATTGACATTTAAAATGAATGAAAATACAAACTGATTAAACACGTCTACTATCACGAGTTATATAAAAGTGGAGCACTAGGTTTTAAATAAACAATTAATGAGAGGATAAATTATGGAAGAAAAGAATAAAACAGCCGAGCCAACAATTGGAGAATTCAAAGGTAAACCCGTGATGCGTCTTCCGCTCGTTGAAAATCCATCAAATGATACCCCATGGCATTGGTTTACATTTGGACGAAGTAAAGCTAAAGCAATTGTAAAGTTTTACGAAGC
The DNA here is from genome assembly GCA_037441745.1 of Ignavibacteriales bacterium. Classification (GTDB taxonomy): domain Bacteria; phylum Bacteroidota; class Ignavibacteria; order UBA10030; family SZUA-254; genus JACQYX01. The sequence continues at coordinate 1,426 of JBBIRP010000204.1, read as the reverse complement.
AATTAAAAAGTTTGCAGAAGAAGAATGAAAACAAAATCTACTTGAAAATGTGAAGAAACAGAGATATTAAGATAATTAACTTACGGAAGAGGACTTGGGGGAACATCGATGCGATTAAAATTAATGTTG
>JBBIRP010000204.1:1065-1275 GCA_037441745.1 Ignavibacteriales bacterium | reverse complement strand
CAATTATAATTATTATCTATCATCTGCAATTTACGAATGGATTAAAAATTCATCCCCCAGTTATTCAAAATTTTTACATGAACGGGGGTATTCTGTAGATGGAACAACACGCCGATTTAAACATTTTTGTTTTTCACAGCTTTTCCCCGAGCGCTCCCGTGTAATAAACGATCATCTGCATATTTTCAGTGGAATAATAAATTGGTACAT
>JBBIRP010000204.1:0-1054 GCA_037441745.1 Ignavibacteriales bacterium | reverse complement strand
GTAAAGCATTTGGTAGTAGGAATGTTCGAAAAGCGTGAATTTTTTATAGGAAGAGAAATTTACAAATTTATTATTCAGCAGATAGAAATATTACCTGACCCAGCATTTACCAGTCCGATGAAGTTTAAAACACTTTCGCCAATTACCGTTTCGGTTGCGGAAGATGATATAAAAAGCGTAGACAATTCAGATAAGAAAAAGATAATTGCGCGCTATCTTAAAGCAGATGATCCAAAATTATCCAATGCATTAAGAACTAACCTTTTGCTTAGATATGAAGCTCTTTACAATAGAAAACCGGAAAGCGATGATTTTAGATGTTTGACTGATGAAGAATATATAAGAAAGCGCGGTGGAGTTGACCGGGTCAGCAAATTAGTAACAATAAAACAGGATACACCGGAAGAGACAAAAGTACGTGGTTTTAGATGTCCCGTAACATTGGAAGGAAACACTGAGCTAATTAAACTTGCATACGATAGCGGACTTGGTGAAAAAGGGAGTATGGGATTTGGAATGATAGATATATTGTAGTATAAAAATGGAGAAAAAAGTTTAAAATCACAGAGTAAATTAATATCAATAGAAAATAAAATATACACAGTGCGCGGAATGCGGGTAATGCTGGATAGCGACTTAGCGATAATTTATGGTGTAAAAACGTCACGCCTCAACGAACAGGTAAAGCGTAACATTGAGCGGTTTCCGGAAGATTTTTGCTTTCAGATAACAGGAAAAGAGTTATCGGACTTGATGTCGCAAAATGCGATATCAAGATTTGGGCATGGTGGTAGAAGAAAACTACCCCATGTCTTTACCGAGCACGGTGCACTTATGGCGGCAAATGTTTTAAAATCCAAGCGCGCAATGGAAATGAGCGTATTTGTTGTTCGCGCTTTTATCAGACTGCGGGAAATGGCGCTCTCGTATCGCGAATTAGCAGAGAAGCTAAAGGAAATAGAAACGACCGTTGGACTTCATGACCAACAAATACAAGCAATAATAAATGCAATTAAAGAACTTATGAATCCACCAGAAAAACCCAAACGGCAGA
>JBBIRP010000203.1:0-3712 GCA_037441745.1 Ignavibacteriales bacterium | reverse complement strand
CTGTTGGGAAAAAATGAGATGAATATTGAACAATGAATTTTCGCCCTCAACCAACAAACTCTAATATTGAATCAAAAAAACAATCCGAACTTTTGCGATTGCCTCTTTTTTAAACGATTTTGGTTCTGATATAATTTATCCAATCTGGCCATTATTTGTTACAACAGTCCTTGGTGCCAACATGGCAGTACTCGGTTTCCTCGATGGTTTAGGCGAAGCTATGGTTTCATTGTCGCAGGCAGGTTCTGGTTACTTTTCTGATAAACTTAGAAAACGAAAAATATTTATTTGGATTGGATACCTTTGCGGTTCGATTTCACGCATTGGCTACGCAATATCATCTGTTTGGCAACAGTTGATCCCATTTCGCATTTTAGATCGATTCGGTAAAATTCGGAGCGCCCCTCGCGATGCAATCATTGCTGATATTTCAACACAAGAAAATCGTGGAAAAAATTTTGGACTACTCCGAACGATGGATAACTTAGGAGCTGTTTGCGGTATTTTGTTTTGCATTGTTTTTTTCGATCTCGGCTTCAAAAAATTATTTCTCATTGCGGCAATTCCGTCCCTAATCGCCGTGCTTCTGATTTTGTTTTCTATTAAAGAACAATCAATGGGCACATCTAAAGTTTTTAAAGGACTCACACTCAAAGATTTAAATAGAAACTTTTGGATATTTCTTTTTTCAAGTTCGCTTTTTGCATTGGGTTCATTCAGTTATAGTTTTTTACTTATTTATGCCAACGAATTCGGCATAAAACAATCTTATGTACCTGTATTATATCTAGTTTACACGGGAGTAGCAGCAGGATTTTCGCTATCTTTCGGTAAATTATCGGATAACGTTGGAAGAAAGAAAGTATTAATTATATCCTTGCTAATTTGGGTTTTAGTTTGTACAGGATTAATTCTACTTCGCAGTTACCTTTATATGATTTTAATTTTTACTCTTTATGGATTACACAAAGCAGCCGTTGAGCCAGTACAAAAAACTTTCGTCGCCGAGCTTTCACCAGAAGATTATCGTGCGAGTGCATTAGGCGGATTTCAAATGATAATCGGGCTTTGTTCTCTTCCTTCGTCGTTGATAGCAGGTATCCTTTGGGAAAGTATTTCAATCCTTGCACCATTATATTTCTCAATCGGATTAACGATTTTATCTATAATCATTCTTTTCTTCGTAAAATTAAAAGCTGTAAAGATTTCAAAGGATTAAGATTAGAAAGAGATACATATGAAACAAAATATGAATTTTAATTTCACATGCCCAATTCCGATAACCGATTATAAACAAATTACATTAGCACATGGTGGTGGTGGAAAATTATCACAGCAGTTAATACAAAAAATGTTCCTTTCACAATTCGATAACAAATTTTTAGAACCGATGCACGATGGTGCAATCTTTTCTGTAAATGAAACTCGACTTGCATTCTCTTCTGATTCTTTCGTTGTGAATCCAATATTTTTCCCGGGCGGGGATATCGGAAAACTTTCAGTAAACGGTACTGTCAATGATTTAGCAATGTGTGGAGCAAAACCATTATATCTCTCTGCTGCGTTTATCATCGAAGAAGGACTAAAAATTGAAGAGCTATGGCAAATTGTTCTATCAATGCAAAAAGCTGCTACTGAGGCAGGGGTGCTTTTAATTACAGGGGATACAAAAGTTGTAGATAAAGGTAAGGGAGATAAAATATTTATCAATACAGCAGGGATTGGTATAGTTGAAGCTGGAATCGATATCAAACCGAAAAACACTCAAGTTGGTGATAAGATAATTCTTAATGGTTCGATTGCGGAACATGGAATTGCAATAATGTCAGCGAGAGAGGGAATAGAATTTGAATCTCAGATAAAAAGTGACTGTGCGGCATTAAATAAACTGGTAGAGTTGATATTTAAAACAACAAAAGAAATTCACGTACTCCGCGATCCAACAAGAGGTGGAATTGCAAGTGCATTAAATGAAATTGCTCAACAAGCAGGCGTTGGAATTTCAATCGAAGAAAATAAAATTCCAATTCTTGAAGAAGTCAGAGGAGCTTGTGAAATCCTCGGACTTGATCCGCTATACATTGCAAATGAAGGTAAGCTCATTGCATTTGTTCCATCCTCAAGTGCAGATAAAGTTTTATCTGCAATGCGAGCACATCCACTTGGAAAAAATTCTTCCATCATTGGTGAGGTGGTTTCTGAACATCCTGGAATAGTAATTATGAAGAGCGCGGTTCGAGGTACTCGAATTGTAGATATGATTACTGGTGAACAATTACCAAGAATATGTTAAACTTTGTGAAAAATTAAATTCTTCTTAAATTTTATCTAAAGTGAACTTGCCCGGATGGCGGAATTGGCAGACGCGCTAGATTCAGGGTCTAGTGACCGCAAGGTCGTACAGGTTCAAGTCCTGCTCCGGGCACTTAATATAGAATTGATCTACATAGATATTTTTATCTACGAAAACATTTCCATATTAAATCAATTGATAAAAACAGATTCATCGAATATTATTTTAAATTAATACTAAATAAAAAATATGCAGATCGGAATCGTTGGTTTTCCTTTTGCTGGTAAGTCAACATTATTTCAAACAATTACAAATACACACATTGATGTTAATAGTTTTAAGAAAAATGAAACTCATCACGCAGTCATCAAAGTCCCGGACGAACGATTAGATGTACTCGCACAAATTTTTTCTCCCCAAAAAACAACCTATGCATCAATAGAAATAGTGGATGTAGTCGGTCTCAAAAAAGGGGAAACCGGTTCACCACAGTTTACTGGCAAATTTCTTTCTGAGGTAAAAAATAATGATGCACTGGTACAGGTAGTTCGTCTTTTCGATGACGATGTTGTTCCACACCCTTTCAAGAGTATTGATATTCTCAGAGATGTTTCATTTTTCGAAACCGAGTTTATCATTTCCGACATGTCTATACTTGAAACAAGAATTGAACGAATTAAAAAACAGATACAAAAATCCGGTGGGAATGAATTAAAAAATGAATTACCATTACTAGAAAAAGCAATTAATTTTCTTCAAAATGAAATACCTCTACGTGAAGCCAATCTTGATAATAACGAACTGGCAATTTTAAAGAATTTTTCATTACTAACTCTCAAACCAATGTTGATTACTCTAAATCTCGGAGAGAATTATCGTACCACCGAGGAAAACTATATTCAAATTTTGCGTGGAAGAAAATCCGGAATAAACACAAAAGTTTTTTCTTTCTACGGAAAAATTGAATATGAAATGTCTGAACTACAAAAGGAAGATATAGAAATATTCCTGGCTGAATATAACATTAAAGAATCAGCTTTAAACAAATTAATACGTGAAGCATACGATTTACTCGGACTACATTCATTTTACACAGTAGGAGAAGATGAATGTCGCTCGTGGACAATTAAAAAAAACACAACAGCGAATATAGCCGCAAATGCTATTCACAGTGACATAATGAACAAATTTATTCGTGCTGAAGTTGTTAGTTACAATGATTTCATTGCACACGGAGGCTCCTTTGTTAAATTGAAACAGAATGGATTGCTCCGATTAGAAGGAAAAGATTACATAGTGAATGATGGAGATATTATCATTTTTCGTCACGGCTAAAAATTCCAATATATTCTATGCAACTTAAAATTAGAATCTTTTAGGATAATTTACTCATTCCACCCCTTACCACAAACTACCACC
>JBBIRP010000202.1:0-3815 GCA_037441745.1 Ignavibacteriales bacterium | reverse complement strand
TTCTAAAAATAGTGGAGTGTCCCCAGCCTGATAATAAAAGTCTACTTCCATTGTAATTCTTCAAAATCAGAAAACGGTCTGAAGTTAACCTCAAATAATTCAGCTGATAATTGAAAGAGGTTATTGATAAATTCATTTATCTTGCCAGCGAAAATAGAGATTATGCTTTGGTATCTTTTACAGATATCGAGTTCATAATGTTCGCGCCAATTATCGTAGTGAGTAATAAGCGATTCTGATAATCGTTGGTCAAAATCTTTGATAAATTGCTTATGAAATAGGTCTGTTCGTTGGCTTAACCAAGTTGAAATAATAGTTTGTGATTTGTTTGTTGTATCTTTCTGGAGTTTATCTAACTCTCCACCAATCCACTCTTCAAGTGATGATACCTCATTTTCAAATAAATAGTTAAATGTTGTCCTATCTTTCTTTATAATTTCAACTTGATGATAGAATTCTTTAATTTTTTGTTCTAATGATACTAGATTTGAATTGTTCTCAATTCTAAATTGATTGTAAAGCGAAATTCAGCAATACGATTTATTGTACGGTTTAAAGAAGTATCGAGTAAAATTCGTACTTAATTATTTTCTAATAATGCGTTTATCACTTTTTGTACAGTTTCGGTAATGTGAAATATTATCGTTATACAATTTACCATCGAGTGCGATCGCGAAGATAACGGATATATGGTTATATGATTTTCTTGAAATTCCTTTTGCAATATTTGAGTGTTATATTCAATGATTTCATTTATTTCATCTATATTTAAATTATCTACTTTATTTAATAAAATGAAAGTCTGTTTGACATACCTTTTTATATGTTCAATAAATTCGTGCTCTGATTTTGTTATTGGGGGCTCTGAGGAGAGAACAAAAATTGCAGCATCTATAATTGGTATAAAATTATATGTCGTCTCAGTATTATGAGAAAAAAGTGAACCAATCCCCCGTGTATCAATTAATACTATTCCTCCTTGAAGAAATTCTGATGGATATTGAATTTGAACATATTGTACATTTTTCTCATTGCTAGGATTGCCGCATTCGGTCATGTAATTTTCTAATTCAGATGAATCCACAGTTAATCTTTTATCGTCTTGATATACAACTTCGATGTATTTTTCTTTTCCATATCGGATTAGTGTAAGTACGGATGTAAGTGGAACGATTGCTGTGGGTCAAAGTCGTTCTTAAAGGATAGCGTTGATTAATGTTGTTTTTCCTTGCTTAAACTGCCGAACGACAAAAAGATGGAATTGCTCTTCGTTGAGTTTTTGTATTTTGGTATCTATCTTTGAGTAAATTATTGATGAGCCTGTTTTGTTAGTGAGCGAGCGGAGATTCTCGAGTTGAGAAAGAATTTTAATTTTATCTTGAAACTTAAGCATTCTTATTCTTCAGATTTTTTTAAAAAATTATTTTTATTTCCGTCATTGTTTTCACTTAAATAATTATAATGTAAAAAAGTATATCTATATTCCATCATATTCATCCCCCTTTTTTAAGTGAGATAGTAAGCATAGAAGACTTTGACTGTAATATTTGAACTCAGCTTTGGACTTAACGAATCTACGCGAGTATTATATTTCGAACCCAATTTTATTACATTTTTAATGTGGCAGTCTAATTCTTTTTCGGTTAAAAAAACTTCGTTGCAGTGACGATATCAAAACTGCTTGCCGCATAATTGTTCGATAGCGTATGATACTCCCTGTCGTTTTCTGAATTTAACATATATTTTAGGTCTCATAATTATGTATTTTATGAAAATAAAAAACTCCTGCCACCTCAGCTGTTTGCTTAAGTGTAGGAGTTATCAGTTTATTTAATTGGAACAATTAATGCGAACTCCATCGCTTATAATATTCTATGTTATGATATGAATATTATGTATTAATGCAAATAGATTAAAATGGAATGTATTTTTGTTTCTTTCCCGAAATTTCCCTAATTTATCACACATTTAAAAAAATGTAAGTCACAAAATGAATGCATCCGAAATATTTGCTATTTTACCAATTATATCAATTACAGTTGTTTCATTAATTGTTTTACTAATCGAGGGATTACTTAAGCAAAGTGAAAAATTTAGTTATTGGGTCAGTATAATTGGTCTTATTGTCACAATATATTTTGCACTCTATACATTTTCACTGATAGGTACAGCTTTTAATAATATGATAACTGTTGGTGGATTTGGTAGCATGTTTGCCGTTCTTTTTAACGTTTCTGCATTACTGACAATCATATTATCAAGGGATTATCTTGAAAGGGAGAAAGCTCACTTTGGCGAGTTTTACATTTTAATACTCTTTTCAACGCTCGGAATGATGCTCATGGCTTATGCAGCTGATTTGATCGTAATTTTCTTAGGTTTAGAGCTGATGTCGATTTGTCTCTATGTGCTTGCAGGATTTTTCAGAAAAAAGCTTTTATCGAACGAAGCATCACTAAAATATTTTCTTTTAGGTGCGTTTGCAACTGGATTTTTGCTTTATGGAATTGCCTTACTTTATGGTGCGTCGGGAACGACAAGTATTTCAATACTCTCACAAAATTTTTCTCTATACTCATTATCACCATTTTTCTGGATTGGAATTGGTTTCTTCATTATTGGATTAGCGTTTAAAGTTGGTGCTGTTCCATTTCATATGTGGATACCCGATGTATATCAAGGTTCTCCCACCACTGTTTCTGGTTTCATGGCTACAGGAGCTAAAGCAGCAGCGTTTGCTGCGTTTATTCTGTTCTTTATTCATCCACAATTTAGTAGTCAAGAGCAAATTAAAACCGTTCTCGTTGTAATTTCTGCTGTGTCCATGATCTTGGGTAATGTAATTGCCATTTCACAATCGAATATTAAACGAATGCTAGCGTACTCAAGCATCGCTCATGCGGGTTATATGCTTGCTGGACTCGCAGCTGGCAATCAGCTTGGGAAAACGGGCATCATATTCTATCTTGTCACTTATACTTTTATGAATATCGGTGCATTTGGTGTTGTTTCACTCCTTGAAAAAGATGAGGAAAAAAATCTTACATTCGATGATTATGCTGGACTCGGTTTTAAAAAACCATTTCTGGCAGCTCTTATGTCGATATTCATGTTTTCACTTGCCGGAATTCCACCATTTGCGGGCTTCTTCGGTAAATACTACGTCTTTGTTGCTGCCATTAATGCAAACTTAACATGGCTTGCAATTCTTGGTGTGTTGATGAGTGTCGTATCTGTGTATTATTATCTTCGTCTTACTGTATTGATGTACTTTAGTGATGGAGAAATCCAGATTGATGAATTAATCTCAAAGACAAGTTTGGTTGTACTAACAGTTGCTGCAATCGCCATTATCGAACTCGGTATGTATCCGAGCACTATTCTTGATATCATAAATAACCTTCATTAATTTATGGAACCAGTTGTCACATCGACTGAGATGCGTGCGTGTGACCGATATGCCATCGAAACTCTTAAGATTCCTGGTTTAATTTTGATGGAAAATGCAGGAAGGGGGGTTGTTGAAATGATGGAGAAACATTTTGGTAGCATGGCTGGTAAAAATGTGCTCATTATATGTGGAAAAGGAAATAATGGTGGCGATGGATATGTTGTTGCAAGACACCTTTTTAATAGGGGAGCTAAAGTTATAGTTGTATCGCTTCAAAAACCGAGCGCGCTTAAGGGGGATGCAAAAATCAACTTCGAAAGTATTAAAAAAATCTCATCAAAATTTAAACAGAAAGAGATGCTCCAGATCAGAGAGTTTAAATCCATTCGTACCTTAAAACTGCTCCCGAGACCAGAGGTAATTA
>JBBIRP010000201.1:0-3834 GCA_037441745.1 Ignavibacteriales bacterium | reverse complement strand
AGGCAATTCATAGAAAAAGTAAGCGTGCGAATATGCCCTTAGTGGAGGTAAATTGCGCTGCAATTCCGGCGGAGTTGATTGAGTCGGAATTATTCGGGCACGAAAAAGGTTCGTTCACAGGAGCAACTGCACAGCGAATTGGTAAATTTGAGCAGGCAGATGGTGGAACTATATTCCTCGATGAAGTTGGTGATATGAGTTTGCAAGCACAGGCAAAAGTTCTTCGTGCTTTGGAAGAAGGTAAAATCGAACGTGTTGGTGGGAATAAACTCATCCCAGTTGATGTTAGAGTTATAGCAGCAACAAATAAAAATCTTATTGAAGAGATAAAGAAAGGTACCTTCCGAGAAGATTTATATCATAGGTTGAATGTAATACCGATTACTGTACCACCACTTCGAGATAGGCTAGAAGATATACCGATTTTGATTGAAGCTTTTATTGAGGAAACATGTTCACGTAATGGAATATTGAAAAAGAAAATATCAGAAAAGGCTGTAGAGATTTTGAAAATGATGGAATGGAAAGGTAATGTCAGAGAACTTAGAAACATTGTCGAGAGGTTGGTAATTATGTCTCGAGGGAACGAAATTACTAATAATGATTTAGAAATTCTCTCAGTTACCCCAAGAGATACTTTGGAAGAAATTGTTAAATCCAGTCAATCATTCCAAGATTTTAAAGACCGTGCTGAAGCAGCTTTCATTAAACATCAATTGAAAATACATAATTGGAATGTTTCTAAAACTGCCGAAGCTCTTGAAATGGAAAGAAGTCATCTTTACACGAAAATCAAAAAATATGGATTGGAACGCCAAAGTGAAAATGAAGATGAAGTTATGAACGCATGAAAGGAATTGCAAACAGACAGAAACAAATCGTAAAGCCGCGTGAGAATTCTCAGAAATTTAAGATTAAGAAATACAAATTGATGAATTACATCAAAATCAATTTTAAAAAGAAGTCAGATAAATAGTCAGTCGGAATAAGTCTCTTACATCCTAAGATTACTATCCCCTTGGGTAAAAATTTTTTTTATACTACTTCAACATTCTTTCAATTGATTTATCTCGATCAACAATACACTTCTTCTCAAACCAAATTGACCAAAGTGTGCGTTCAAAAATATCACTTGTGATAACAGGTATCGTCTTGCCCTGAACAACTGTTGAAATCGATCCACCTGGGAGCCAACGAAGTATCAATATGTCGTTTCCCTTGACATCGGTAGTAAAGTAACCAACAAATTAATTTAATAATGGTTGAATACTTTGAAATTCAAATGATGTTGTATTTAGTTTAAAGCCTTCTATATAAGCATCCCGAATTTTTTTAGCATCTACCTCGCGTACAAATTCCATCGTTATTTGTTTTTCTTTTCCACCTGTCAGAATTAAATTAAAAGCCTCTTCTTTATTATTGACTTTTCCGGTATAATCAATATAATGTATCATGCCGTTTACTTTGAAGAAGAATTTTTTTCTTACTGCAAGTCCTGTTTAACTCAATGAATAATCCTTATTCCCTGACTGAATGAAACCTCAGTTGGGAACGATTTACCAGTAGATGGTTCTTTGACTAAATGCTGACTTTTTGAATTATTGTTAATAAAAAATCAAATGTTAACGTTGTTAAAATAGATTTGTTCATAATGACTCCAATGTAGAACATTTAAATTAAATTGCTCAAGCTTCTTTATTGACTTAAAAAAATAGAAATATCCTATATTGATTAAGCGAAATCTTATTCATAAATTTTATTGGTATTCTTGAAATTATATACTATTTCTTATATCTATCTTAATTAGATAATGACATAGATATAAACCAAATCAGTAATCATAATTTTATCTTCGCTTTTATCATCTTGTAATTCGATAGCTTATTAAAATCCTTATATCGTCTCTACTAAGCCACGACCCTTAACTAATTATTTTAACACTTAATTTTAAAGTTAATAAATGAATTTACTAAAAAAGCAAAATAAATAATTTAATTATCAATTATATACCGTTTTGATGTTTGAAACGTTAACGAAAAAATCTTATATTGAGATCAACTTTAAAATTAATAGGAATACAAATGGTACCACGAACAGAACAAGACATAATAATAAATGAAAGATTAGATCATGTTTTGAAAACACAACAGGATGTTTGGCGTGTATTCCGTGTAATGGCGGAATTTGTTGATGGATTTTCTACCCTATCAAAATTAGGACCTTGTGTTTCAATTTTTGGTTCAGCACGAATAAAACCAGGGACCGAGTATTATCGTTTGACGAAATCCGTTGCGAAAGAGTTTGTACGTGCTGGATATGGAATAATCTCGGGTGGAGGTCCAGGAACGATGGAAGCTGCGAATCGTGGTGCACGCGAAGCTGCCGGAGCATCAGTTGGAATAAACATTGATTTGCCTCATGAACAAAAACCAAATCCGTACATTGATCCAGATAAACTAATAACGTTCAAGCATTTTTATGTACGAAAAGTAATGTTCGTTAAGTATGCACAAGGATTTATCGTAATGCCCGGTGGCTTTGGAACACTCGATGAATTTTTCGAAGCTATAACACTTATACAAACAAAGAAAATTCATCCTTTCCCTGTCGTGATGATGGGAAGTAAATATTGGGATGGATTGATACATTGGTTCAAAGAAAAAGCATTAGAGGAAGGAATGATCTCTAAATCTGATTTAGAATTATTCACGATTACGGATGATCCAAAGCATGCAGTTGCAATTGTAAAGAAGTTCTATAAGAAAGAAGAACATGGGCCAAACTTCTAATGCCTCTGCGTCCCTGGAAAAAAATTAAAACTCTCAAAGAAATTAAGAATCCATGGTGGATTTATCGCCACGATGAAGTCATGTTACCTTCGGGGAAAAAAGGAGAATATCATTATGTACATGTAAATGGATCGAGTATGGTTATCCCAGTTTTGGAAGATGGTAAGTTAGTTTTAGTAAAACAATACCGGTATCTTCTCGACAAAGAAAGCATCGAGTTTCCTTGTGGTAGTGTTAAAGACGGAAATCCATACGAAAAAACTGCACGACTTGAACTTGCCGAAGAAGCAGGGTACCAAGCGGAAGAATTAACCTGCGTTGGTGAATTTAATCCTTACAACGGAATTACTGATGAGGTATGCAGAATATTCATTGCTCGGAATTTACGCACTGTTAATGTAAGACCTGACGATACCGAAGAATTTGAAAAAATATTTGTAGAACCAAAAGAATTAGAAAATAAAATTCACACAGGTGAAATATGGGATGTGATGACTTTAGCAGCTTGGGCTGTTGTAAAACAATTTTTTCTGAAATGATGCTGAATAAATTTTACAGTTTTGTCTTCTTTTCATACTGCTTATCTTGTTGTTTAGTTGTCGAAAATTTAAACGCTCAACGTGTTAGGATTGGAGCTGAAGTGTTTATTGAGAAGCATCTCGATTCGGTAAAAAATAGAAGAGTCGGAATTATATGTAATCAAACATCTATTCTTCCAAATCGGAAACATTTGGTAGATACATTAATAAGTTTAGGCGTGAATATTAAAGCAATGTTTGCTCCAGAACACGGAATTCGTGGTGATCTTCCCGCAGGTGAAGAGGTAATGGAACAACGCGATGTAAAAACAGGAATCAAGGTCTATTCGCTTTACGGTACAATCAAGAAACCTACTCCAGAAATGTTAGCCGATATTGATGTTATCATATTTGATATGCAAGATGTTGGCGCAAGATTTTATACTTATTCAAGCACAATGGCGTACAGTATGATGGCGGCTGCGGAGAATAGGAAGAAGTTCATCGTACTCGATAGACCAAATCCC
>JBBIRP010000200.1:0-3845 GCA_037441745.1 Ignavibacteriales bacterium | reverse complement strand
AACCATGGCTATAACAATTAAACAAGTGAATAAACTCCATCCAAATAACATTTGTAGTAAAACACTAAGCATAAGGATATAAGGTGCTGGTGTCATCAAGATGAATGTTAAAAATGAGCCGAGCACTGCAGTCTTTTTATCATATGAAATTTGTAATTTATCTGGGATTGAATATAAATCTGTCGCTCTTATTTTTTTTGCAAGGAAGATTGCAAAGATGGCAGCAAAAAAATAATAGGGAGCTCCTTGCACGACCCAATTTGATATTCCATACCGATACGAAAATTCACCTACACCTAAGATTCCACCGTACCAAGTTGAGACAAGTGTCATAACAAAAATAGGAAGAGTTAATGATCGCCCTGCCAATAGGAAATCTTCTTCGGATGATGAGGTTTGAAGAGTCGAACGATATCCAACATATAGAACCGCAATGAAATAACAGATTATGATCGAAATGTCGGGGATTGAAAGTTGAATCATCGAAGATTAGTAATTGATAAAAAAATTTTCAGTGTGTTGACTTCCAGGCGGAACGGTGAAAACGATAGAGAAGCAATGTCCCTCTTTCAATGGAAATTGAAACTTGTCCAGAAATTGCCTCGTTACTAATCCCTTCTCGCACACCGAGTTCAAGTACTTCATTGTTTAATGAGAATTGTAGATTTTTCGTTGTAACTCCAGTACACCGATCCATTGGTATAATTGATATTTTTTCTCCTTCGTATGTATTGATCGTTATGTTTTTCTGAATCAGTGTAAGTTCACCTTCCGTATCAATCATGCGGATGTGTATTTGAGTTCCAAACTTTTTAAAACATCCCAAACTACTTAAAGTATGATCTGTTCTTTTGCCTACAGCTCCCATAATATCTACTGAAGTCGCACTCTGTCCGATACAATATTTAATTGCTTTTTCGAGATCGGTCGAGTTAGTGTCTTCATCTAGAATTTGTAATACGTCATGGAAAAATATTTTGGTCTCCGGATGTATAGAATCAAAATCACCAAATATGATGTTTGGTTTAATACCGAACTCCTGAGCATAATTAGCACCACCATCAGCACAGATGATAAGGTTTGCAAGCTTAACTAATGCTTTTAAATATTCAGGTTGAGGTAGCACTCCATTTGCAATTATGAGTGAATGCATCTTAAAGTGTCATCCGAATTTGAAAAAAGAAATTTCGAGTAGCTGCAGGTATCCAATAAGGTATATCCGCATCGACGTAACCCGCCGTTTCGTACAATCTGTTCAACAAATTATTTCCAATTAGATTGCATTCAAGATCGGTTTTTCCAAACAATTTTTCAAACTTATAAGATATATTACCGTTTACAACCGTATAGGGTGAAATAGAATGCTCTTTGTTCTGTGTGTTATCGAGAAAAATTCTCCCTACATTCTGGATGTGAAATGAAGAGGATAAATTTTTATATAAAAACGAGAATCTTAAATTAAATATATACTGCGGAAAACCACTGAGGCGTTTACCATCATAATTTATTACTTCAGTAGTTGGTGGTGTTGTATTCCAATCGCTGACTATGTATTCTGTGTGTCTGATAAATTTATCATCATTGATAGATAAATTCCCATCGAGTCTGAAATGTTTAAAAAATTTCACACCTGTAGTTATTTCAATGCCTCTATGTACTGTTTTATCTGCATTACCCGAAATCGGCACACCATTATCGTCAATTTGTCCAGTAGGGATAATTTCATCATTAAAATCCATCCAATATAGATTAAACTTGAAATTGACATCTTCTGTTCTGTAAGCACTACCGATTTCATAGTCAAAAAGTTTTTCTGATTTAATTTCTTTCCCTTGATATATAAAGTAATCACCCTGCTTGCTAAAATTAAGTGGGAGATTTATAGGACTAACCCAATAATCTTGCGGATTGTAGATGTCTTTAAATGCAGGTTCTCTTTTAGCGATTGAGAAATTTAAAAATACATTTAAATGATCCGTTAAATTGTAATTTATACCAGCGCGTGGGGTAATGAAAGTAAATTTCCTTTCAAACCGAGTATTGTATCTTTTCTCGTTTTGCAATTTAATGAGATGATGTCTGATTTGTAAGTCGCCCATCAAGCTTATTCTTGTTGTTGGATGATATAATTCGTGAATATATGCTGTTAGAGAAGTTTTCGGAACGATGTAATCATAATATCTCCAGTCTGGTTCAATGTTTTGTGGTAGAATACTTGCCCATATAACTTCTCCGAAGTGATGACCCTCATGATATCTGTACTCAGCACCAAATACTAACTCACCATTTTCATGATTAAAGGTGATTCGCGGTTGCCAACCGTAGTCTATATCTTCTACAGAACGTTTTCTTACTATGTCAAAATATCTGACTTGGAAAGAATCAAGAGTTGCATCTTTGTCTAAAATCCGATAATAATCTGACGGTAACATTGTTGAATCGCTGATTATGAAACGGGAAATATTGTATTCTCTCACATCTCTTCTATCTCTTTTTTGTGTGTAATCACCCTTCCCGAAAAAAGTAAATATTGTATTCTCGATTTTAATTTCGTTATTTAATTGCCAATCGTTTATTAATTGGAAATGTGGTTGAAAATAATTATCAATTTCATTTGGATATTGGATTGGATTATATCTTCTATCATCTTTTTTATTGCCTGTTATTTTACCCTCGAGGTAATCACGAGTTACACCTGAGTAAGATAAAAAACTTTTTTCTGGACCACCGAATATATTGATTCGTGTTGTCATGGTTTCATCATATCGGGTTAGACTAAAAAAATACGACCACAAATTAGACCACGAAGGTTGGCGATAACCATCTGTATTAATTGATGAGAAACGTCCATAGAAATTATATGTATTATCAATAATTCCAGAATTTGCAGCTATAGAAAATTTTCTTGTGTTAAAAGAGCCATAACCAGCTGTAAGTTCAAATTTTGGTAACTGTGTCGTGCTCATAGTTTGTAAATTTAGCGAACCTCCAAAAGCTGAAGCGCCATATAGCGAATTGCCGACCCCACGTTGAACCTGAATATCTTCAGTACTAGCTGCAAAGTCTGGTAGATCGACCCAGAACACACCATGCGATTCTGCGTCGTTAAGTGGAATTCCGTTTATCATTACGCCTATTCTATTCTGATCAAAACCTCTTATCTTCATGTATGAATAACCAATGCCGTTTCCATTATCCGAATACGAATAAATATTTGGTAGTTCATTTAAAAGCATCGGCATATCTTGTGCCCAGTATTTTGATTCAATATCAACTTGCGAGACATTTGTAAATGCAACCGGTGTTTCTCGTTCTTTAGCTCGTGTGGCTGTTATTATAACCTCTTGTCCTGTTACTAACGATGGTACTAAAGTAAAATTTACATTTGTTGATTTTCCTTCTGTAACATTTATCAATTTTTTCTGAACAATAAATCCAATATGACTCGCGCTTATTGTATAATAACCTGGATTTATATTTTCAAGAATAAAATATCCGGATTGGTCTGTGCTTGTACCGAATTTTGTACCCTCGAGGAGAATTGTAGCTCCATTCAGTATTTCATTATTCTCTCGGTTTTTAACGACACCTTCTATCGTACCTCCCTCCTGACAAAGTGAAAAAGAATTCATAAATAATAAAAATATTATTAAATATTTTTGCATTGTTTTTCTCCTTTCGTTATAAAAATGCAAACGCCGTTTTCCCGACCCACAACCAACGCAGGTGAGTTAGAAAAACGGCGTTTATAATGTACCATTTCCCTACGCTGGTATTATCCAGATCAGGTTCGATGGGTATAATCTCAGTCTTGCTGCTTTAGTTTTACGGCAAAACACCCCAAA
>JBBIRP010000199.1:0-3848 GCA_037441745.1 Ignavibacteriales bacterium | reverse complement strand
AATGATAATTTCTCTTAAATATTCATAAGGTCCAAAGTACTTTAGAAGATTTTTGAGTGAATAAGATGATATGGTGTTATCCTTTTCAAAAATTACATTCGTAAGTGTCCACTGCGGCCTTATCAGGTAATTAATAATCATATGAACAGCTTCATCTACACGGAGTTCGTATTCATTCCATTTGAATTGATAATGAAGTACAAGTATTGAATTTATTTGTTGTTGAAGGCTTTGAACTTCAGGATGGGCAAAGAAGAATCGGCTGTTTTTTCGATGATTGTGTAGTTCACTTAGTAGCATTGCATCAACATCGGCTCGGAAAAATGTTTTAATCGGATACGGGATATCTGCTGCTAAAATATCCTTTACACTAACAAAACCACTTGAAGTTTGAGGTGTCCGCTCAATTATTGTTCTGATTATTTCTGTCGTCTCCTTTTCGAACACTTACATTGGCTCCTTTTTAATAATCGATTTTACCCTGTCAATTTCTTTGCGTGCAGCAGATTTAAAAGTTACGTCAATGCCCTGTCGGTCGATAATTTGTTGGTACATGCCGATTGCTTCATCGAATTTTGACATTTTTTCGTACGATTGACCTGCCATGTAAAGTGCTGTCGCAGTCCAGTTAATCTTTCCCTGCTTCGACACTAAATAAGGAACTTTCAAAAACTCAAGTATAGCTTGTTGGTAATCTCCTTTATAATAATATGCTTCACCGATATCATATCTTATTTCTGCCTCTAATAAATTTCCTCCTTCTTGAATTAAATTCTGAAAATGAAGGATTGCTTGATCATAATACCCAATCTTTGTATATAATGTTCCAAGTTTAATTTTTTTATCTATTATACTTAAATCGTTTGGATATTTTTCAATATAATCGCGAGTAGTTTTTAATGCTTCTTCATACAATCGCAAAGATTCATACGCCTCAATCAGATTGTTCATTGCATATGGAAGAATATCTCCTGCTTTTTCGGGTGATTTTGTAACCTTTTGGTAATAACGAATTGATTCCTCGAAACGTTCAGCATTGAAATGCATATTCCCAAGTGATAATAGAACGCGTGGTATAACATCCGAGTCTGGAAATTTTTTTAAAATCCATTCATACTTCTGCGCTGCTTCTTCTAATTTGTTGTTGACTTCTGCAATTTTTCCGATGTAATAATGACTCCACTGCCCATACCGAATATCATCATAATCATCTGCCACATTATCAAATATTTTTTTAGCTGTCGTGTAATCTTGCTTCCGGTAATATACTAATGCTTTCTCGTATTCAAACTCGGCTTTAATAATTTTTTCCTTAGGATAAATTTTTTCAAAATCAGAAATCAATTTTTGTGCTTCGGTCAGTTTATCCAATCGTAGTGTGGCAATTATTCCGCGTGATTGATAATATTGTCTGCTTCTTATCGAATCCGTTAATTTGGCAAGCTCAAAATATTGTTTTGCGGCTTCCTGATATTGTTCGGTTTGGAAAAGTAAATCGGCTATCTCAGGATTGGTCGATGCAATTCCTCCTAACGCTGCCGCTTGTTTGAAATATGCTGATGCATTTTCTATCTTCCCTTGATCTCGAGCTAAAGCTCCGAGAGCATAGAATGCCTTACTTGCATACGCACCTTTTCTATCATCTTGTAAATATCGGTTATAAAATTGTATTGCTTTTTGTCGTTCGCCCTTCTTTTCATAAACTGATGCGAGATGATAATATAGATTGACGTCAACATCGTGATTTAACGATGATGAAGTTTGTTCATCTAACAGGTAGTTATAAATTTCAATTGCTTGATCGTACTCACTATTCGCGGTATACACATCGGGTAAAATCTGTTGTGCCTTCCCTGCAAATGATGTGTAATAATATTCGTTCATGATGATTTTTAATAATGATAGAGCTTCTGCAAAATTTTTATGCTGTTTATAAAGCTCAACCAAATTCCATATTGCATTAAGAGTTGATGTACTTTTTGAAAGTGAATTAATTGCCATTTTCCAAACAAACACTGCAGAATCTAGTAGTTTAAGTGTAAGGTAAATATTGCCTTTCTCTAAAATTGCACTTGGAAGTAAAGGTGAATCTGGAAATTCATCAATTATCGTATCTAACCATTGAATTGCATCTGAAGTAGCGCCTGTTTGTATTGTTGCTAAAGCTAAATCAAGTAGGACCTTATCTTGATGTGGTGATTTTGGATGGTTTTTTACAAATTCTCGTGCGAGTGTAATTTTCTCAATCGGATTTTTATTTTGAGTTTTTAAAGTATAATTGAAATATGCAGCTTCTTCACCCCACTTGCTATCCGGAAATTGTTTGAGAAAAGCATCGTACGCAGTAATAGCTTGGTTCGTTAATTTTAGATCGATTTCCGAATGTAAATGATAAGCTCTTGCAAGATAGTAAGTAGCGTCTATAAGATAATTATTCTTTAATCCACTGTTAATAGCATTACTAAATTCCTCTTCAGCTGCTTCATAATCTTTTAGGTCGTTGAAATAAATCAAACCCAATTTAAACGAAAGTTCGGATTTTGATTTCTCTGTTATAACTTCTCCCAAAAGCTTGGCTAACTTTGCAATGCCAGCATCACGATCTTTGATTTTATGATGTTCGATAAATTCGATTTTCTTTTTAATTTCTTCGTGCTGATCACAAGCAGGATAACGAAGAATGATGTCTCTGTATGTCTTCAGAGCATCATCGAAATCACCAATATTTTCTTGACATCGTCCTAATCCAATTAATGCTTCAACAATTTTATCTGATTGTGAATATATTTGACTTATTTGATCGTAAATATTTAAAGCTTTCCTATAGTCAGTTAACTTGTCTTCATAAAGGTGTGCCAGATCTAGCATCACCATAGGAGTAATTGAGGCGGTGGGATTGTTTTCTATGAAATTGGTAAAGTAATGAATGGCTTCGGGGTATTGGCGCAAGCCCGTTGAAGCCTTTGCTGCTATTAGAAGTGCCTGAGGTTTAAACTGTGTGTTCTGGATTGTAATAAGTTTTTTAGCTTTTTGAAGTGCATTTTTATATTCTTCATTTAGTAAAGATGCTCTACTCCCTTCAAGCAGTGAACGCTCGTAACAAGAACTACTTGGAAATTGAGAAGTCAACTGATCGAAAGCTTTTTGAGCAGCGTTATATTCGTTTTGCTTTATATAGGTTCTTCCTATTTCATACAATGCTACCGCTTTCAGTGAATCATCAGCTGCTTCGTCAAGAGATGTTTTCTTGAAGTATTCGATTGCTTCGAGATAATCATGAGATCCTGATTTTATTTTCCCTAATTTGTAAGCTGCTGCTGCCGCTGCTAAAGTTTTTTTGTAATTTGTAATCACTGACTTAAAAGTTGCGCCTGCATCGTCGAATAAACTATTTATTTCCTGGAGTTTACCTATTAAAAATAGGGCGCTTGCTTTTATATCAGAAGGTGCGTCGCTTTCGGTAACTCTTCGTGCTTCACGCTCGGCTAATTCTGTTTGTCCCTCTTCTGCATACATTTCTCCTATTGCAAGCCGTGCAGCTAAGACACTTGAGCTTGATGGAAAATCTTGAACTATTGTACGAAAATTTTTCTTCGCGTTTTCTCTATCACCAATCCGACGATAAAGCTGACCAGCTTTCAATAATGCTTCGGGAACAAGCTGACTTTTTGGGTGAAATACCTTTACACGCTCATAAGCTGTAGCTGCTTCTCTTTCATTATTGAGCGCAAGGAAAGCATCTCCTACATTAAGCCATGCTTCTGGTGCTTTCGGATGTTCGACGTACGTCAATGCGAAGTTTTGAAATGTTATTCTCGCCTCATCGTAGCGTTTCAATTTCATTTGCG
>JBBIRP010000198.1:3308-3875 GCA_037441745.1 Ignavibacteriales bacterium | reverse complement strand
TTCTGGCATAGGTGGTCTTACTGTTGTACGAGCTTTGATGAAACGGTTGCCGAACGAAAACATAATTTATTTTGGAGATACAGCTAGAGTCCCTTATGGACCTAAGTCACCCCAAATAATTCGTGAATACGCAGCACAAGATACAAATTTTTTAGTTAAACACAATGTCAAAATGATTGTCGTGGCGTGTAATACTGTCTCATCGGTTGCACTTGAAGTTGTACAAAAATATTCGAAAGTTCCTGTAGTTGGAGTAATCGTTCCAGGAGCAAAAGCAGCGGTTGAAATGTCCAAGGAAAAACGCATAGGTGTAATCGGAACTGTTGGTACTATTTATAGTAATGCATATGCTAATGCGATAAGATTATATGATGCGACAGCAATAGTCATCCAACAAGCATGTCCATTATTCGTTTCGTTGGCTGAAGAAGGTTGGGTAGAACACAGGGTGACAGAACTTGTTGCGAGAGAATATCTTTTTCCACTTAAACTCGAGAAGATTGACACACTTGTACTCGGCTGTACGCATTATCCAATCTTAGAAAAGTCAATTCGTTTAGTCTTCGA
>JBBIRP010000198.1:0-3223 GCA_037441745.1 Ignavibacteriales bacterium | reverse complement strand
TGAGAAATCCAAGTAACCTTAAAGCAAATATACAATTTTTTGTAAGCGATATTCCATATAAGTTCACAGAAATTGGTGAAAGATTCTTAGGACAAAATTTGGGGCGTGTAAAACGAGCTGAGGGATTTTTTTAATTCTAGAAAAATGGCAGTGAAAAAAATATTGTTATTAGGTAATCCAACGTTAAGAAGAACATGTGAAAGAGTTAAGTACTTCAGTGATCCTGAAATTCAACAGCTAATAGTAGATTTACGTGATACACTTGATGACTTTCGAAATAATAATGGCTTTGGTAGAGGTATCAGTGCTCCACAAATTGGTGTATTAAAAAAAATTATATATATAAATATCGACAAACCGTTGGTGCTTATTAATCCGGAAATCATTAGAAAGTCGAAACAATTTATGACTTTGTGGGATGAATGTTTCTCGTTTCCTGATCTTTCGGTCAAAGTAAAAAGGCATACGAAAATAAGTGTAAGTTTTCAAAATCAGTTTGGGAAACGGGAAATTCTATTTGCCGTAGGCAGCTTGTCAGAACTTCTTCAACACGAAATCGATCATCTGAATGGTATTCTTGCAATCGATCATGCTATAGATACGAAGCATATTGTTTATAAAAGTGAAATGAAACTATTAACATCTCAACCAACAAATCATTATGATCTTTAGATGGCAGGATTATGACAAAGGAAGAAATAATAAAAATTTTTAAAGATACAAATGCACTGCTTGAAGGTCACTTTCAACTAACTTCGGGCTTCCACAGTCCACAATATTTCCAATGTGCCAAAGTTTTGCAATTTCCAGAATATATGGAAGTTCTATGTGGAATGATTGCAAATCATTTTAGAGACACGAAGATTGATGTTGTAATTTCACCTGCTATTGGTGGAATCGTTGTTGGCCAAGAAGTCGGCAGACAGCTCGGAACAAGAAGCATATTTGCCGAAAGAAAAGATGGAATCCTTCAACTAAGAAGAGGTTTTGAAATTTTAAAAGATGAAAAAGTTCTCGTGTGCGAAGATGTGACGACTACAGGTGGATCAGTAAGTGAAGTGATTGATATCGTTCAAAAAAATAGCGGTATAGTGATTGGTGTTGGAAGTATTGTCGATAGGAGCGGAGGGAAAATTCAATTACCCAATTTCTATGCCACAATGATCATGGATGTTATTACATATAACCCGGCTGAATGTCCCCTTTGCCAGCAAGGTAAACCGATTGATAAACCGGGCAGCCGAGGCAATAACTAATTATTGAAACAAATATGAAATATAAACTTATAAAAAGAAATGAGGTGTATGACGGACGTGTCTTCAAGACTGTAGTTGATGAGGTAGAATACGTAAGCGGCAGAAAAACAATTCGAGAGGTTGCTGAACATTCCGGTGGAGCTGTTATTCTTGCAGTTTTCCCCGATAAAAAAATTATTCTAATCAATCAACACAGATATCCTCTAAATAAATTTATTTGGGAATTACCAGCAGGTAAGTTAAATAAAAATGAAGATCCGCTTGATTGTGCAAAAAGAGAATTAGAAGAAGAAACTGGATATATGGCAGATGATTGGGAAAAATTAACTTCGATTTATACGACTCCGGGATTTTGTACAGAACAACTTCATATTTACATGGCAAGAAATTTATCTAAAGCACCAGGTGGTAGAAAACTTGAAGAAGGTGAATCAACCATGACACTTCAGATATTTCCGATAAAACAAGCAATTCAAATGATAGAAGACCAAGAAATCAACGATAGTAAAACTATTTGTGGAATACTACTAGGGGAGAAATATTTAAATAAAGAGAATTAATTAAAATCATAATGGCGATGTCACAAATATCTAAATGAACCCAACTGAAATTATCTTGAAGAAAAGAAATGGTGAAAAACTCGGATGGCAAGAGATTGAATATTTAATAAACGGGTATTTAAATGGTCGTATCCCCGATTATCAAATGTCAGCGTTTTTAATGGCAGTATACTTCAATAAAATGGATTTTGAGGAAACGACCATTTTAACTGAGGTGATGCTTCATTCGGGTACGGTTTTGGATTTATCTGAGATCCCCGGCATAAAGGTTGACAAACATTCGACAGGTGGAGTAGGGGATAAAGTTTCACTCATTCTTGCACCTATGGTTGCTGCTTGTGGTGTCCCAGTACCGATGATTTCCGGGCGTGGACTTGGTCATACTGGTGGCACTTTAGATAAACTTGAATCTATTCCCGGATTTAGGACTAATCTATCTCTCGAGGAATATAAAAAAGCAATAAGTGAGATTGGTATAGTGATGATTGGACAAACAAATGAAATCGTACCAGCGGATAAAAAATTGTACGCACTTCGAGATGTGACTGCAACTGTCGAAAGTATTCCGCTGATAGCTGGTAGCATCATGAGTAAAAAGATCGCCGAAGGTATTGATGCACTTGTGCTGGATGTTAAAACAGGACGTGGGGCATTCATGCAAACGGAGAGTTCAGCAATTGATTTAGCTAAAACACTTATAGCCGTTGGTAAAAAGTTTGGTATAAAAACAATTGGCATTTTAACCGATATGAACCAGCCCTTAGGTTGTGCCGTTGGAAACTGGTTAGAAGTTGTTGAATCAATTGACTGCTTGAAAGGAAAAAATATCCCTGATTTAATGGAAGTGACTTATGCACTTGGAGGTGCTATGGTCATGCTTGGTGGGAAAACAAAGTCTCTTAAAGATGGAATTTCTCTATGTCGTTCTGTTATACAATCTGGAAAAGCATGGGATAAATTTATTCAGCTAGTAAAAATGCAGGGAGGTGATATATCTTTTTTGCATAATACAAAAAAATATCCTCAGTGTAAATATTCTAAAGTGATTAAAAGTGCATCAGCAGGTGATATAGATAATGTTGATGCTCTCGAGGTTGGATTTATAAATATTATGCTTGGAGCAGGTCGTTCTAAAATTGACGATAAAATAGACCCCAAGGCTGGTATAATTCTCCATAAAAAAGTTGGTGATACCGTTGATACCGGTGATACATTGGCGGAAATTTTTACGGATCGTAAAGAGATTATTGAAATTGCAGCACATCGGCTAAAAAAGGCTTTTAGTATTGCTACAGAACCCTCTGTATCGTCATCTTTAATACATGCATTAATTGATGAAGAAGGCGTTCATCCGTGGCAAATATATGTTTGAAGAATAAGTAAAATTCATTATTTTAAATATATCTT
>JBBIRP010000197.1:0-3888 GCA_037441745.1 Ignavibacteriales bacterium | reverse complement strand
TTATTTTTTAAATACACTTTTACCTGAGTTTTTTTATTTTCCTGTTCTGCTTTCATGTTTTGGTATAATCTCGTTATTCAAAAAGAATAAACAACTATTTTATTTCACATCACTACTCTTCGTAACTTGCATTTTTTATTCGATTAATTATGATATACATGATATAGATTCGTATTTTCTATTATCATATTTCATCATTGCAATATGGACAGGTATTGGGGTATTGAGCGTTATTCAATGGTCTAAAATAAAAAATATTGCATTCATATCGATTGTATTCATAATTCTACTGATATCGATAATAATTTATAATTACGATCGTGTGGATGAGAGCAAAAACTATATTGTTGAAGATTATACAAAGGATTTATTGCAATCTATTGAACCGAACGGATTAGTAATTTCTTATCAGTGGGATTATTTTGTATCCGCAGCATATTATCTCCAAATTGTCGAGCATTATCGTCCAGATGTAATTATTATTGATAAAGAGCTACTTAGACGTTCATGGTACTATGTACAACTGAAATCTCGTTATCCAGGATTAATCAATTTGATAAGAAAAGAGATGGACGATTTCTTAAGAGAGCTAAAAAAGTTTGAACACGATGAACCATATAATCCTCAAGTAATTGAGTATTACTATGCTCGATTAATTAAGAGTATTATAGATGAAAATTATGGAGAAAAAAATATTTATATAACACCAGAGATAGAAAGTCAATATATATCAGGTTACAATGAGTATCCAAATGGGCTTGTATTTAAATTATCAAAAGGCAACGGCAAGTTAATTGGACCAATGAATGAATTTAACTATAGATTGCCAAAAAGAAAAAATAAATACACCGATGGTATTTTATCATTGTACGCAAGGGCAACTTACAATTATGCACTATACTTAAACAGAATTGGTGAAAAAGAAAAAGCTAAAACATATCTAAACCATATATTATTAAAACATCCTGAATTTAAATATTATATAAACACTTACGAAAATTTTTAAGTTATATAATATAATTTGATTTTTTTCAAATTTGTTTGAATTTTAAAAATAAAACATTATATTATTATTCTAAATTTTTAATATAGGTGTCAAATAGTTAAAAAATCTTCATTTTTTAAATAAAAACCCTAATTTTATTCTGTTAGGGCTTTTTAATAAAGGGATATAATTTTTTAAAAAATTACAAGCGCAACGTAATTTTTTATAATTTATTTTTCGCTGGCGTAGCTCAGCTGGTAGAGCAGCTGACTTGTAATCAGCAGGTCACCAGTTCGATTCTGGTCGCCAGCTCGAAAAAATTAGTTGGTAATTACTGGCTAAAAAATATGGATGGATTCACCGGGCAGGTAGCAAAGTGGTCAACTGCAACAGACTGTAAATCTGTCGGCTTCGGCCTTCGGAGGTTCAAATCCTTCCCTGCCCACAAATTTAAAAAAGGAGGACTAGTGGAAGGGT
The DNA here is from genome assembly GCA_037441745.1 of Ignavibacteriales bacterium. GTDB lineage: Bacteria > Bacteroidota > Ignavibacteria > UBA10030 > SZUA-254 > JACQYX01. The sequence continues at coordinate 2,426 of JBBIRP010000197.1, read as the reverse complement.
GCGAACAATTGCGGGAGTAACTCAGTTGGTAGAGTCACAGCCTTCCAAGCTGTTGGTCGCGGGTTCGAGTCCCGTCTCCCGCTCTACTGCTTGCGTAGCTCAGTTGGTAGAGCACATCCTTGGTAAGGATGAGGTCATCGGTTCAATCCCGATCGCAAGCTCAGAGAGAAGTATTTATAGATAACAGGAATAAGAAAAATGAGAGACATAATTACATTGGAATGCACAAAGTGCAAACGTCGGAATTATACAACGACAAAAAATAAAAAGAAACAATCGGGTCGTGTTGAATACAAAAAGTATTGCCCATGGTGCAATAAGCATACAGCACATAAGGAAACAAAATAAAATTGAATACGTCAGTAGCTCAATTGGCTAGAGCAGCGGTCTCCAAAACCGCAGGTTGGGGGTTCAAGTCCCTCCTGACGTGCAGACATGTAAAAAATTTATTAAAATGATATGAAAGAAAAAATTATAGCTTTTCTAACTGATACAGTAAAGGAAATGAAAAAAGTAACTTGGCCAACTAAAGATGAACTGCGAGAATCCACAATTGTAGTGATTGCTGTTTGTGGAATCATAGCAGCTTTCGTTTTTGGTGTAGATTATATTGTTAGTAATTTAATGAAAGCAATTCTCTAATGGTGCTAAATTGAAAGATAAAACACCTCAAAAAAAATGGTATGTGATTAGGACTTACTCAGGACATGAGAATAGGGTTAAAGCTCATCTAGAAAATGAGGTTAAGATCGCTGGACTTGGTGACAAAATTACAAATGTCCTTGTTCCATCGGAAAAGATTTTCGAGATTAAAGATGGTAAGAAAAAAAGTAAATCAAAAACTTTTTTCCCTGGATATATACTTGTCGAGGCGATTATCGATAAATCTACAAAACACTTAATATTATCGACTCCATCTGTAATTAGTTTTGTAGGTTCTAAAGGAGAACCAACGCCATTGCGAGAAGAAGAAATTAAAAGATTACTTGGACGAATGGAAGAACGTAAGGATATTGAAGTCATGGCAGTTCCTTTTCGCATTGGAGAACCTGTAAAAGTAATCGATGGACCATTTAATAATTTTACTGGCATTGTTCAGGATGTAAATGAAGAAAAAATGAAATTGAAAGTAATGGTTAGTATATTTGGCAGGAAAACACCTGTTGAATTAGATTTTAATCAAGTTGAAATAGAAAAGTAATATCTAAATTTTCTGGAATTAATTTATGAAAAAAATAATTGGATTTATAAAACTTCAAATTCCCGCAGGTCAAGCAACACCGGCACCACCGATCGGTCCTGCATTAGGTCAAAAAGGTGTCAATATTATGGAGTTTTGCAAACAATTTAATGCGAGAACTCAGGATAAACAAGGTTTGATAATTCCCGTCGTCATTACAGTTTATTCTGACAAATCGTTTACCTTTATTACAAAAACACCACCGGCCTCCGTTCTGTTGGCAAAAGCTGCAAAAATTGAAAAAGGTTCTGGCGAACCTAATCGAATAAAAGTCGGGAAAGTTACAAAAAAACAATTGCGTGAGATAGCTGAGATTAAAATGCCAGATCTAAATGCGAACGATATCGATGCAGCTATGAAAATGGTCGCAGGTACTGCTCGAAGTATGGGGATTACAATTGAAGATTAAGATTAATCAGTGGAAGTCCAACTGAAGGACGACTAACCACAAAATAAGAGGATAAAAAATGAAACGTAGTAAGAGATATAATATAATAGTAAAAAAGATTGATCAAACTAAAAATTATTCAATAGAGGATGCTGTCAGTCGAGTTAAAGAAATGGCATCAGCTAAATTCGTCGAATCTGTTGATATTGCTGTACGTTTAGGAGTTGATCCTAAAAAAGCCGATCAAGCAATTAGAGGAACTGTTGCCTTACCGTATGGGATTGGTAAAGCAGTTCGGGTATTGGTAATTGCAAAGCCCCCAAAAGATGAAGAGGCGAAAGCAGCAGGTGCTGAATACGCTGGATATCAAGATTACATTCAAAAAATTCAACAAGGTTGGGCAGATGTTGATGTAATCATTGCAACGCCAGATGTAATGGGTGATGTTGGTAAGCTTGGGAAAATATTAGGACCGAGAGGTTTGATGCCGAACCCGAAAAGCGGAACTGTAACAATGGATGTTGGCAAATCGGTAAAAGAAGTGAAAGCTGGTAAAATTGAATTTCGTGTCGACAAAGCTGGAATACTACATGCAATCGTGGGGAAGGTAAATTTTGAACCTGAAAAACTAGTCGAGAACATAAAAGCATTTTTAAGTACCGTTGTTCGTGTGAAACCAGCTACGGCTAAAGGACAATACATCAAGAGCATTACCATATCGAGTACGATGGGTCCAGGTGTCCACATAGATAGAAACGTTGTTACATCAATTTGATAATGAAAATTACGCACTCAAAA
>JBBIRP010000196.1:3009-3896 GCA_037441745.1 Ignavibacteriales bacterium | reverse complement strand
CAATCCCCATCCCGGGATCATATGTAAGAACGCGTTCGAGGCGTTGTTCAGCCTCTTTTGTGCCATCGGCGACGATTACCATCCCCGCGTGGATAGACATACCAATTCCCACGCCTCCTCCATGATGAACACTTACCCAGCTTGCCCCACCAACAGCATTTAGTAGAGCGTTGAGGATTGGCCAATCAGCTATTGCATCACTGCCGTCTCTCATTTTTTCTGTTTCTCGATTTGGCGACGCAACCGAGCCACAGTCGAGGTGGTCCCTGCCAATAACTATTGGGGCGCGTATTTCTCCACGGTTAACAAGGTTGTTGAAAATTTTTCCCATTTTTGCCCTTTCACCATATCCGAGCCAGCAAATTCGAGAAGGTAATCCCTGAAATTTTACCTGTTTTTGTGCTTTTTCAATCCAACGGATAAGTGGTTTATTCTCTGGGAATGTTTCAATGATGGCTTGGTCAGTTCTGTAAATATCTTCAGGATTGCCTGATAGCGCGGCCCAGCGGAATGGTCCTTTACCATCGCAGAATAATGGTCGTATATATTCAGGAACAAACCCTGGGATTTCAAAAGCATCTTTTAGACCGTTCGCGAATGCTTCACCGCGAATATTGTTACCATAATCGAATGTGACTGCACCTCTTTTTTTCAATTCGAGCATTGCTTTTACATGCTCTACTATTGATGTTTTAGCCATCGCGATATATTTTTGAGGATTTGTTTTTCTGAGTGTGAGTGCTTCTTCATATTTAATACCATTTGGGACGTATCCGTTGAGTGTATCGTGAGCGGATGTTTGATCTGTTAAAACATCTGGTGTTATACCGCGTTTAACAAGCTCGGGAAGAACATCTGCTGCATTTCCAAGAAGTGCAATGGAGACT
>JBBIRP010000196.1:0-2991 GCA_037441745.1 Ignavibacteriales bacterium | reverse complement strand
AGCATTTTGGATAAGTCGTAAAGCATCATCAAGGTTGTCAGTCATCTTGTCAACGTAATTTGTATTTAATCGTCTTTCTATTCTGCCGCGGTCAACTTCTACCGCAAGACATGCAGCTCCATTCATTGTTGCGGCAAGAGGTTGCGCTCCACCCATTCCTCCCAATCCAGCTGTGAGTAAAAATTTCCCTGAAAGGTCACCGTTGAAATATTTATTGGCGCAGGCAGCGAATGTTTCGTATGTTCCTTGTAAAATACCCTGCGTTCCGATGTAAATCCAGCTTCCTGCTGTCATCTGACCGTACATCGTAAGTCCAAGTGCTTCCAATTTTCGGAATTCATCCCACGTCGCCCAATGAGGGACAAGCATTGCATTTGAAATTAACACTCTGGGTGCATTTGTATGTGTTTTAAAAATTCCAACAGGTTTCCCAGATTGAATAAGAAGAGTTTCGTCATTTTCAAGCGCTTTCAAGCTGTGAACAATTGCATGGTAACAATCCCAATTGCGTGCTGCTTTTCCTGTCCCACCATAAACTATTAGTTCTTCTGGCTTTTCTGCGACGTCAACATCAAGGTTGTTCATTAGCATCCGAAGTGCAGCTTCTTGCTGCCAACCTTTACAGCTTAGCTGTCTACCATGGGAAGCCTTTATGTTTCTCTTGTTTATCTCTTCCATAATTTATTACCTTATAAAAAAAATTTACTCAGAATAAAAATTTAGTCTGAAGTCATTGTTACATCTTTAATGCTCGGCATTAACAGTACACTGTTTATAAATAACATATTTAGTCCGTCCCAAAAGAGACGAAAATTAGGGTCGTCGGCAAAAAGCACTATATTCCCCGCAGCTAATTTTTCATGGACTAAGAATGGAGTTCCTTCAATTCGTTCTTCATTTTCTTTCGAGATGTAACCACTTACTCTCGGAGATTTTGTGTATACCCCTACGTTGTATCCGCTTGAGCTAAGTTCGTAAATTGTATTTGTTGTCTTAAGTACAATGATTAATGAATCGTACCCGAAACCGAGAGGGTGTGAACCATCGAGTTTTACACGAAGCATTGTGCCCGGTATATTTTCAAGTCTTGATTTTCGTTCCCGTTCCTCGACTGTCATGCGTTTTTCAATTTCATCTTTTGACAATTCCTTTTCTTTCTTGCCCGTATCTTTTTTCTCGTCTTTCTTTTCTTCTTTTGATTTTTCTTCATCATCTCGTTTCTTTTCTTTTATTTTTAAAGATGCAATTTTGCTGATAGCTGCAAATGAAGCTCCACCTTCAATTCCTATAAATGTTCCACCACCAATTATCCAAGCCTTAATTTTTTGTACTGCATTAGAATCAAGTTCACTTTTGTAGCCTTTGCCATTCCCCCAATCATCAGGAAATATTATTGCGGTATAGTCATGTAAATCTATGTTCAGCAGACGGTCGAGTTTTACAGGGACAAAATCAATTCCATATTCATTATCAAACATAGACCATATTGCTCCGTATGATTCAGGAGAAACAGGCGAGTTGGTAATGACGATTATCTTTGGTTTTTTTAATAATACTACTCTATCGGAGCCTAAATTAATCCCTTTCTCAGTGTACCCACTTTTTGCACTATAGATTTTCAGGTGAAACTTTTTAGTTAATTCAATCATGCGATCATGGATATCTTTTGGATTATTATTCACTGGTATTATTATTGAACCTCTACTAAATTTTTCACCATTCATTATGAATTCCTTCATAGCGACGTGGGGTTTATAGTCATGCTGAAGAAGCCACGTTAGAGCGTGAATTGATGCGTTCGAATTCCATCTAAATATATATGCGTATGAAGCTTTACCTCCGATTAATAAACCTTCTTCCAAAGATGCTGAATCAATTTTAGTTGATGGAACAGAAATAGTTTTTCCCGTCCAATATGTTTCAATACCATACGCAATTGGTAATGCCCAGCTTGAAATATCATAAAAGAAAGTGTCACTTACCACAGGTTCTTTCTCCATTAAACTCATTATGAGCCTTTTAGCAGGTTGATCAAGTTGAATAATGTAACTCCCTTTAGAAAATTTTTTTGAGAATTCCTTATTCTGGAAATAAGTTAAAAGTCCATCTACTGAAAATTCTTTTTCTGCTTGATAAATTTCGATACCCTGTTGGTGTAAAATGTTTATCAATTTTGCTGCACGATATTCATCTTTAATTGGATCAATAATAATTGTTTTTATCGGTCCTTCTTTCCCTTCTTCGATTGCGTCTTTAAAGAATTGATAAAAATCTTTAAGTAACTTTTGTCTATTCTTTGCTGTAGTTTTTAAAGTTGCAAGCGATGTTGTTGTATGATGTTCGATACGATCTTTGAGTGTGAGTATGGTTTCATCGTTTCTTTTGATTCTAATACCGACTTGTCCACCTTGCTCATATGTCATACCGATGGCACCATTTAATGAAGGCCAGGAATCGCCAAAGCCAGGGTAAAATAAATCAAAAACTTCTCCGCTCCAGTAACTCCAACCCATTGCATCGAATGCATCAGCATTGGCTTTACCAAATATGTTTCCCCATTCAATTGTGTTTTGTGGTAGATTTTTATTGATCGGTTTGAATGAAGGGAAAAAGAAATAAGAACTATTGTAACCCATTTCATGGTAATCTGCATGAACTTGAGGTTTCCAATCTTGATAAGCTTTTATTCTGGCTTGAGTTTCTTTTTGGGTCAACCATGCCCAATCACGATTAAGATCGAAAAAGTAATGATTCGAGCGACCAAAGGGCCAATCCTCACTGTGTTCAACGGCTGCACGATCCTCAACAGGTTTTATTCCGGTATGTGAAGTTTGATAGTTCACATACCGTTCGTGTCCATCAGGATTAAGCAAGGGATCTATGACTACAACAACATTCTGAAGAATATATTTAATTTCGTCATCTGTTCGTGCTGTTAATTGATACATCACATTGAGAGCCGCTTCGGGGCTTGATGCTTCATTCCCATGA
>JBBIRP010000195.1:0-3914 GCA_037441745.1 Ignavibacteriales bacterium | reverse complement strand
CAGAATCTCTCAAAGCTAACAGTAAAATGTTAAAAAAATTTATTGAAAGCATGGCTGAACAGGGAGAGTTAAAATCATGGAATATTGCATTAATGGGAGGAAGTATTACACGTTCACCTATACAATTATCGGATTCAATTATAGTAAAAAAAGCTGAACGTAAAAGTAACGGGAAGCATGAGGATAGATATGCAATCCGTAGGTTATTATCACCTAGTGATGAAGCATTGGATTTGAACCCAGATGAATGGGCTGAAGCATTGGAAATTGCTTCCCAACACAAAGAAGAGGGAGCTGAAAAAAATAATAATTATCCTAGTGGAATTAGTTGTCGTCTTGTTCGTGGTAAAAATAGACCAGAAACAGGTTTATTAATTATATATTTGCCAGAAGACTCTAAACTTTCTGAGGTGAAAGAAATACCTTATGTAGGTTTTGCATGCAGTTTTCCTTACAGTAATTTAGATAAAAAAGTTGAATATAAAGTAAACAATATTGAATGGGAGAACCTCTATGGGGCTGCAAATTGATCAACAACAGATATTAGTAGCTTGGAAAGCTTTATCTTCAACAGATAATCAGGAGGGATGGGTTACTTTTCCTCTATATAAACATAATAATTGGTCTTTGTTGGCAAGTTACAATCTTTTAAAACGTGAGGAAGCAATTTTTCTGGATATCAATTACTCCCAGATTCTCGAATCAAGGATTACCTTACCTATAGCTCAAGGTTTTAGGGTACAAAGGTTTAATGAGGCGGCAAGAAAAGGTTTTGCTCTTGTACGGCAAGTAGATGGTGATCTGGACTTATTCACAAAGATGATTGTGGATGTATGTAACACAATAATCCAATATCAGGACTTGAATGAAAATAAACTAGTTTCTGTATTTATTAATAGAATTTATGCTTGGCTTTCTTTTATGTCGAAAGGGGAGCGAGAGCTCTCTCAGGAGGCGGAATTAGGTTTAATAGGGGAGTTAGAGGTAATATTGAGTTTAATTTCCTTAAATCTACCTATCTCAGAAGTATTAAATGCTTGGAAAGGGCCTCTGGATGGCCTAAAAGACTTTGAAATGGGTTCTGGTGCTATAGAAACTAAAAGTACATTATCAAATCAAGGTTTTGTTGCAAAAATTAATTCACTCGAACAATTAGATGATAGTGAGAAATCACCACTATTTTTAAATGGCTATCGTTTTTCTCTAAATTCAGTAGGTAAAACATTAACTGAACGAATTAATTTAATTCGTGAGCAGTTAAATGATTATCCAGCTGAACTTTCTAGGTTTAATAACCTTTTGTTGAGAATTGGATATCTGGAAAGTGAGAAAGAAAACTATATCCGTAAATTTAAAACTGAAAACTCGTTTTTTTGGTTGGTTGATGAAAATTTTCCACGATTAGTACCTGGGAATATCGCTGTAAATATAAGACATGCTAAATATGAAATAGATTTAACACCCTTTATAAACCAGTCTATTGATTTAAGTTTAGTTCTTCAGAAATTAGGAATTGGAAATTGTGGAATTAATTGATTTTTTAAAAAATATTCAGAGTGATGTACAAACTGAAATATCTACACGAACTGAAGAATCAGATCAACAAGGTTTATATGCAGAAGTTATATTTACTGAAATTGTTACTCAGCACATGTCAGAGATTGGTATGACATTCGAGCCTGAGATGTGTCGTTATTATGCAAATATACAAGGTATACTCCGTTTAAGTGGCTTTGCAATATCTGAAGAAGCCGATCAATTAGATCTATATGTTACTGAATATAGTGGCAATAACGAATTAGAAAATATTCCTGACTCAGAAATTAAAGCAGCAGCAGAACGCTGTTTGAGATTTCTCAAATACTGTGTTGAAAAAAAGCTATCTTCAAAAATGGATGAGTCTCATGAAGCATACCCATTAGTTCGTACGATAGAAGATGGTTATTCTCAATTTGAACAGATACGGATTTATGTATTAACAGACAGAGTGGCAAAAACTCGTCAATTTCAAAGTAGAGAAATACAAGGTAAAACAATAAAACTTGAAGTTATTGATATATCAAGGCTATTTAATCACCTACAAGAAGGTAAACCTAGGGATGAACTCATTGTGAATTTTGAACATGTTTCTGGTAGCCCACTTCCATGTGTGTGGGTTCCAAATGAGCATGGAGAGTATGATTATGCAATGACTGTAATTCCTGGAGAGGCTTTAAGATATGTATATGAAAAATATGGTCCACGTATTCTAGAGGCAAACGTTAGATCTTTTTTAAGTCAGACAGGAAAAGTAAATAAAGGTATCCGTGATACTTTAATTGATCAGCCAGAACGTTTCATGGCTTACAACAATGGCGTGGTAATTATCGCAGATGAAGCACATTTAGGCAGATTAGAAAACGGTGGAATTGGTATCTCTTGGTTAAAGGGAATGCAAATCGTAAATGGAGGACAAACAACAGCTTCCATGTTCTTTACCAAGAAAAAAAATCCAGCAGTTAACCTGAAAGCTGTGCATGTACCTGCGAAAATCATTGTTTTAAGAAAAACAGACCCTCTGGAAGAAGAGCAACTGATTTCAGATATTTCACGCTATGCGAATAGCCAAAATGCAGTCAAGCAATCGGATCTTTCAGCGAATAAACCTTATCATATTAATCTTGAAAAGTTAGCACTATCAACTTATTGCCCTGATGGTGTAAGCCGATGGTTCTATGAAAGAGCTGGGGGAAGCTATAAAGTAATGCTTGAGCGTGAGGGCAAAACTCCTGCTGGCATTAAACGTATACAGGAACTTATACCTACCAGCAGAAAAATTACTAAAACTGAATTAGCCAAATATGTTTGTGCATGGGAGCAAAAGCCTGATCTGGTGAGTTTAGGAGGGCAAAAGAACTTTACTGCATTTATGAATATGATTCAGTCGACCGATGAGGATAAGCAGTTACAATTTGATGTCATCTATTATAAAAATATTATTGCACAAACCATCATATTCAAAACTGCACAGAAAGTTATCAGGTCAAAATTTCCTGCTTTCCAAGCTAATATAACTGCATATACAGTGGCAATTTTATCTCAAAAAATCGGAAGTCGTGTTAACCTTCAAAAAATCTGGTTAAATCAAAAACTTTCTGAAGGACTTGTTAAACAGATTCTGATTTGGTCAGAGGAAGTTAATAAATACCTGCATGAAAGTGCCAAAGGGAAAATGATTTCTGAATGGGCAAAAAAAAATGAATGTTGGGAATTATTATCGCAATATGAATATTTAGAAAATGATCCTGACATTGAGGAGCTAAAGTAACCTAATTTTAATAGTTAAAATTAAATTCTTTAGGTCTCTTTTTGACTATCTTTGTGAGATGAATGTAGAAAATTATGGAATATTGATTTTAAAGAGTCGGAAATTAAATACTATTTCATCTCATTAATTCCTTGTAGTTGCCTTCATAAATATTGTCTCTAATTCGAGAATTATATTAATGCCCTAGAAAATTAATAAAAACAGCTTCTAAAATCTTAGAAGCTGTAATCAACTTTTCTGCTAGATTGAAATAAATGGGTTTATGAAATTTATTTGTATGCTTAAGGTTAACAGTTCAAGGGCTTTGTTGTACAAAGCTACCCCTATATTTTATTGAGATAATTGGCTTAAGCAAACAGTTTAGCTATCCATTTATTCTTCGGTCATCCCAATAACACGGCACTACAGTCAAATTATTTTCATGCAACCGTGACCATAATCGGACACCTAAATCCCGCTGTATATTTTGTAATGTGAAATTGGAAATTAGCACGTCGACTTCATGTTGTCGTAACGGCTATATAAGATCTTATGCACCATCTCCAAACGTTTCTCATGCCGGTCATGCAGGCCATATTCATCAATCACTAATAAATCAAAACTGGAG
>JBBIRP010000194.1:0-3933 GCA_037441745.1 Ignavibacteriales bacterium | reverse complement strand
TGGACTTTAACTTTATCTCCCAATCTGTAACGCTTTTTTGTCCGTTTGCCTGTTAAAACATAATTCTTCTCATCAAATACGAAGTAATCGTCTGGAATATCCCGAATATGAATTAGTCCTTCAACAAAAAGACCAGTTATTTGGACGAATAAGCCGAAGTTAGTTACACAAGATATAATACCATCAAATTTATCGCCTAAATGACGTTTCATATATTCAACTTGCATCACTCTTACGGAAGCACGTTCTGCTTCCATTGCAATACGTTCCATATCTGATGATTGTTTACAGATATCAGGTAAAATTTTTTGAAGTTGGAGACGCCGTTTGTGAGGCATATTATTTGAATATTCAAAAAGGTGCCGATGTACAATCAAATCGGGATAACGACGAATTGGTGATGTAAAATGTGTGTAATACTTGAAACCCAAACCGAAATGTCCTGTATTTTTCTCGGAATATATTGCTTTTGCCATCGTTCTAATAGCTACTTCATTTATGACGTTCTCTTCGGGTTTTCCTTTGACATTGTTCAGTAATTTTTGAAGTGCTTTTGCTGTAATTCCATTTGTTACGTTTAAGGAATAACCTAAATGTTCAACGAACGAAACGAAGTCAAACAACTTTTCTGGTGGTGGCGGATCATGAACACGATAAATAAATGGTCTGATATCATCATCCTTCTTTCTTACTCCAATATGCTTGGCAACTGTCTGATTTGCCATTAACATAAATTCTTCTATGAGGCGATGAGAATCTAATCTCTCTTTTTTTATTATCTCTGTAGGTTTACCTTCACGATCGTAGCGAAATTTAATCTCGATTGATTCAAAATCAATTCCACCCTCTTTCATTCTCTTTTGTAAAAGAACTTGACTTAACTTATGCATTGCACCAATTATAGATGCAAATTTCCCATTACCTGTTTCAATTATTTTTTGGACTTCTTCGTAAGTGAATCTTGCTTTACTGTGTATGATACTTTTAGTAATTTCATAATCCTTTAAAATACCAGTCGGAGAGAGAGTCATAAAGACTGAATATGTCAATCTGTCTTCCCTTGGTCGTAGGCTGCAGATGTTATTAGAAATTTTTTCTGGTAGCATTGGAATCACTTCATCTGCAAGATAAACACTTGTCCCGCGCCTAAATGCTTCTTTGTCGAGATGTGAACCCTCTTTAACATAGTGACTTACATCTGCTATATGAACACCAAGATGGTAGTTTCGATTACTTAGAATTTCAAGAGATATTGCATCGTCAAAGTCTTTTGCATCTTCCGGATCGATTGTGAAACATAACAGGTTACGCATGTCCTTTCGATGTTGATATTCTTCAGTTGGAATTTGTTCCATGATCTGTTCTGTTTCCTGTAATACTTCTTTAGGAAACTGCATCGGAAGGTTAAATTCCCTTGCAACAGCTGACATCTCCGCTCTTAATTCACCTGCTTTTCCAAGTATTTCTATTACACATCCCTCGGGATTCATATCCTTTGAAATCCATGAATCAATCTTCACAACAACTCGTTCACCCGGTCTAGCACCTTTAGTTTTTCCTTTTGCGATGTATATATCGCGTGAAAGTCTTCTATCATCTGGAACAACAAAATAAAAATGTTTGCTTTTTTGGAACGTCCCGACAAAAGATTTCTGGGTTCTCGAAATAATTTCAATGATTTCACCTTCTGGGATAGAATCAGCGGTTGTTTTTTTAGATTTACCAGGTTGAGCGAAGAGGGCAACGCTGACGGTATCCCCTTCTAATGCTGTATTTAAAAAACGAGATGGTATTTGAACAACGCCTTCTGATGGAGGTTGAAGTTGTACTATTCCATTCCCATATTTTGATAATGAGAGAATCCCTATTAGTCGGTTGGAAGCGGGTGGAGTAGCATAACTGTATCGTTTTCGTTTTCCCCTTTTAATAAGTTTTGTCTGATGAAGTTCGTTCAAAGCCTGTTTTAGTAGTTGGATATCTCTTTTATCTTTTATTGATAATCTTCGAGCTAATACCGCTGCTTTAAATTCTTCTGAATTATGTTTTGTAAGAAAATTGATTATTTTATTCTTTATTTCATCAATTCTTGTGGATGGCATTTTCTAAAAAGAGAATTTATAATAGAAACGGGCTTCATTTGTCAGTTTTTTATCTTCTGGATTATCCCCTTCGACTTTACGTTGGATTTCGATAAATAAATTTCGTATAGATACAGCGTTAAAGAAATCACCCAGGCTTAATTGGTAACTTACATTAGCATTGGCAATATCCTGGAAAATTTTTCCTCCTACACGTAGATAACCTTTGAAAGCGGTTGCAGTCACGTTTACGCTCGTTCCTTCTTGAACGCTTCCACCACGATAAATTACATCTGCACGCTTTATGAATGGAAATTCTTTATTTAGAACATCGGAGAAAATGCTTGAAAGTAAATTCGACGCCATTGATGAACCAGTGGAAGTGCCGAGGTCAGTAAATTCTTGTTGTTCTCTTGATGTTAATTCATCCCGAAATTTTCCCGTAATGATGAAGGAAATGGCATCTGATTGCACGTCTCCACCTTTCGCAAGTGTAGAATAATCAATTGGTTCTTCTCCTGGTTTATTTTGAATTTTCATCCCCATACTCAATTTTGGTTCATATCTAGTACCTGTGATTTTGAGTTCGACTATAACTTTTTTCTCTTTTATCGAGGTTTCATCTTTAGTTACAGGTTCTTGAGTTGTCTGTTCTTTTAATTGTTGTGATATCTCTGCTTTATAGCCTTCATATTTTGCCTGGATGTCAAGCTCTGGGTTGTTCCATTCTCCAACGAATTTTAGTCTACCATTTGCATCAAATCTTTTAAAGAAATTGTAATATGAACGAGGGGATACTTCAATCTCGCCATAAATTGCTGCGGTACCTTGTTCATTCACAACACTTACTTTTCCATCTAATTCTGTATAGAGTTCTTCTCCTGTTGTTGGTGTAAAAATCATATTTAATGTCGTCGGACCATGTGTTTCTATTATTATGTTATAACGAAGCCTGTCTATAATTGGTGACTCGAATGATTGAACCTCGAAGTTATCAGTTGAGTTTTCTTCTAAATAATATTTAGAAATTTTTTTATCTGTTAAATTCTGCTTCGATGTATCGTCGATTATCCGATATTGTAAAGATAAATTAGAGTTAGCAATTTGGCTTGTCTTTGTTGGCGGGAATGTAAGGCTCGCTTCTTTAATGTATAGCTTGCCCGTGAGATATGGTCTAATTAATGTACCTTTTAAATTCAAACCATCTTTATCTGTTTCTGTGAATAATGTGCCATACATACTTGGTGAAGTTTTTCTTGTCGCATCTGCCATTAATAGGAATTGACCCTTTGCAGTAACATTAAATGTATCGATTCTAAAATTTTTAATCGTTATAGACCCCGTAGCTTTTGTTTCTCCCGATAACCCTTTTTCTGGGATATTTCTAATTGATAAGTTATTTAAATAGATTTTATCACCAGTTGTCTCCAGATCCCCGTTAACTATATATCTAATATTATTTGGATTGAATAAGAATTTCATATTTTGCAAGTGGATTGAACCTTCATATAATGGGAAATTTGGTGTACCTTTGATTTTCAGATCGCACTTAAGGCTACCATCTATTTCGTCGAAATCTTTTAAAAGTGGATCAAAAATACTGATATTAAGTCCATCCGATTTGACATTAATTGATTGAGTTTTATCTTGAAATACTTTATCACCACCTGAGAATGCTAAATTCATAGGAATCGTACCTGAGATGGTGAGAAGTGGTTTGATGTCGCTTGGATTTTCTTTGAAAACTATATTGATTGATCCGATTTGCTCAACATATCCGAAATCGATATTCAATTGCCCAATTTTTGTTTTTCGTATGAATATATCCTCGCCTGTTGTATATAATTTTATTATT
>JBBIRP010000193.1:2159-4084 GCA_037441745.1 Ignavibacteriales bacterium | reverse complement strand
ATGATAACAATCCTATCCCAATACAATGCAGAACATCAAATTGAAAAAGCTGAAGATATTCATTTAAACTTCCTTCCATTAAAATCTTTCGGAAAGAAAAATAAGGGAGGTGAAGCATCATTCCCAGAAGTATAATAAACAAAAGACGTCTCACTCTCATTGCAAGTGGTGAATTCCATTGGTGATAATCAATCCATCTTTTTCTTGTAGAAATAACAAACGTCAACCCAGCACCGAACAGAAAAGCGGGGGCAGTCAGCCCATGAGCGAACTCATGAATCCGAAAAAATGGAGAATTCTGTAAATCGGATGAAAGAAGAGCACGAAAAACATGCCCTTCTAACATCAAGAAAATCACAGCACTACGATACAAATCAATGTAAACGTATCGATACTTCTTATGATGACCGTGCTGCGTTAATAGATCTGAAGTTTCGTCCATTGAAAATAATTTTTACACAGCAAGAACACAATTAATGGCGGTAGTATTGACAATATCATCGACACTACATCCGCGAGAAAGGTCAAATGCTGGTTTTGATAAACCTTGTACTATAGGACCAATTGCCTCTGCACCACCAAGGCGTTGAGCCATCTTATAACCGATGTTTCCTGCATTCAAGTCTGGGAATATTAGCACATTTGCATTACCTTCGATTGGACTATCGGGAGCTTTGGACTTTGCTACTTTTGGAACAATTGCAGCATCTAACTGAAGTTCACCATCGACGATCAAATCGGGTTTTTTATTTTTGATAAGCTTAGTTGCTTGCTGAACTTTTTCAACTAAAGGATGACTTGCACTTCCCTTTGTTGAAAATGAAAGCAGTGCAACACACGGTTCTTCGCCTGTTAGTTTATTATGATTCTCAGCAGTCATTATTCCAATATCAGCAAGTTGTTCAACCGTCGGGCTTGGCACTACGGCACAATCAGCAAAAGAAAAAACTTTGTGAGGAAATACTATCAAAAAGAAACTAGAAACAACATTAATTCCCTGCTTCATCCCAATAATTTGAATAGCTGCTCTCAGAACATCACCCGTTGTAGATAATGAACCAGCAACACTTCCACTTGCCATTCCTTCACGCACCATCATGGCTCCAAAGAAAAGTGGGTGTTTCATCACCTCTCGCGATTCTGTTATACTCACACCTTTATGTTTCCGAAGATTGTAGTATATGTGAGAAAAGTTACTGAGCATATCAGATTTTTCTGGATCAATAATACGAACACCTGTTATATTGATTTCATTAGAAGATGCTTTTGTACGTATTTTTTCTTCACAACCGATTAGAATAGGTGTCGCAATCCCTTCATCAACCAGGATGTGTGCTGCTTTTAAGACTCGTTCATCAATCGCATCAGGGAATACAACAGTTTTATTAATTTTCTTTGCTTGTTCCTTCACTAATGTTAAAAGTTGTTTTGGCATCATAATATTGATAATGGAAAATTCTACCTCATAAATATTCTTTAAAGTTATTCAAATTAAATATACAATTTTATTTTTAATCGAACTAAATAACTCTTTGAATTTTGAAATAATTGAGGCAAGCTGACGTTTTGTCACCTATTATTAAATCTCTTTAATAATTCATTAATTGCTTGCTAGTCTGCCACTATTTCAGTATCTTTATAATGATTAAAATGAAAAAAACCTCAATTATTAATAAATTTAGTAAAAAAGTCTATTTAGAAACCTACGGCTGTCAGATGAATATGGCAGATTCTGAAGTAGTCTTAGGAATCCTAGAAGAGTATGGTTTCGGACTTACAGAAAATATGGCCGAAGCTGACTTAATCTTAGTAAACACTTGCAGCGTGCGCGAACATGCTGAACAAAGAATATACGGAAGACTTGGTGAATTCAAATCTGTTAAAAAAGAAAAACCAGAAATCATTATTGGAGTTCTCGGCTGTAT
>JBBIRP010000193.1:0-2105 GCA_037441745.1 Ignavibacteriales bacterium | reverse complement strand
ATAACATCGATATGATAATCGGACCGGATGAATATCGAAAGCTACCAACAATCATTGACAATGTATGGCATGGGGAAAAAGGAATAGCAGTTCAACTCTCGCGGTTCGAAACATACGATGATATTACACCCCTTAGAACAAATGGTATCAGTGCTTGGATATCAGTAATGCGCGGATGCGATAAGTTCTGTTCTTTCTGTGTTGTACCATTCACACGAGGAAGAGAAAGAAGTCGACCACTTAGCAGTATCGTAAAAGAAATAGAGGTACTTTCTCAACGAGGATATAGAGAAGTGACATTACTTGGACAGAATGTTAATTCTTACAAAGACCAAGATTACGATTTCGCTGATTTACTCAAGGCATCAGCAGAAATTGATCGTCTGATGAGAATCCGCTTTGTCACATCGCATCCGAAAGATATGTCGGATAAGCTGGTTGAAACGATTGCAAATTATAAAAACATATGCAAGTATATTCATTTACCACTACAGTCAGGATCAGACAGAATCCTAAATTTGATGAACCGTAATTACGATTGCAACCACTATGTAAATCTAGTAAACAAAATACGATCGATTATACCAGCAGTGAGTATATCAACAGATATAATTTCTGGCTTCCCGACCGAAACCGTAGAAGACCACAAAAGAACATTAGAAATAATGGAACAAATTCAATTTGATGGCTCTTTCATGTTTAAATATTCACCACGAGAAAACACTTCAGCATTCAAGATGAAAGACGATGTTTCTGATGAAATAAAAACACAAAGAGTCAATGAAATTGTTGCCCTTCAGAATAAAATTTCACTAGTCAAAAATAGTAAATATATCGGAAGTGTTGTTGAAGTCCTTGTTGAAGGAGTAAGTAAAAAATCGCCATTAGATTGGCAGGGACGTACTGATGGGAACAAAATGGTAATTTTTCCTAAAGGGAATTTCGGAATAGGTGACTATATTCAAATAAAAATTCACAGGGCAAACTCTGCAACTTTATTTGGTAAAATACAATTACAAAACAACATGGAGGGAACTGTATGAGAAAACATAGATTGAATATCTGGATTCTTTATTTGTTATTTTTCTTTTATTTCATACATACTGGAATCGTAGCACAAAATGTTGATGAAGAAGTTCGGATTGCTATTACCAAACTTGAAAATGGGAAAACAGCAGAAGTTAAGAAGCAACTTCCTGAGCTTATCTATAAATATCCAAACACAGCTGGAGTGATGTATTTAGAAGGACGATTATCAACAGATGGAATAGAAGCAGTGAAATTTTATCAAGGGGTTGTTGATAATTTCCCAGAAAGTGAGTGGGCTGATGATGCACTCTATAGAATTTATCAATATTATTATTCTCTCGGCCTTTATCGGACTGCCGATTTGAAACTACAGCAACTCAAAAAAGAATATCCAAATTCTGAATATTTAACTAAGAAGACAGAGACGAAACAAATCGAGGTTGAAGAAAAGCCATTAAACCTTCCTAAAAAAGAAATTGTTTTACCTGACACCGGAGATATCCAAATGCAAGAGGAAGGAAAAGACTCTAAAACAATGGCACCGACAGAACCTTACACGGTTCAAGTCGGTGCTTTTTCTACAATTGTGAATGCAAACAAACAAAAAAAATTCTTTGATGATTTAGGATACAAGGTAGAGATAACAAATAAGATTAGAAATGGTCGAAGCTTGTACCTTGTTTGGGTTGGGAGTTTCAAAACTATTGAAGATGCACGAGCAATAGTCAAAGAGATAAAAAAGAAATTTAAGATTGATTCACTGATTATAGAGCGATATTAGTTGATGAATAATAATCAACAACAATATGGCATTATAGGGAATAGTCTCGAGATCAAAGAGATATTGAACGTAATACGCCAAGTTGCACCAACGGATTTAACAGTATTAATCACAGGAGAAAGTGGAACTGGCAAAGAAGTCGTGGCAAAAACAATCCACCAACTCAGTCGCCGTGCTCAAAAACCAATGATATCTGTGAATGCTGGTGCAATCCCGGAAGGGATAATCGAAAGCGAGTTATTTGGACATGAGAAAGGAGCATTCACAGGAGCCAGTGAAACTCGTAAAGGATACT
>JBBIRP010000192.1:3776-4091 GCA_037441745.1 Ignavibacteriales bacterium | reverse complement strand
AAATTCACCAAATGAAATCTATATCGGCGAACGAAAATTAGTGAGGGACTGGTTATGAATAATTTATTAAACATAAAAACACCCGCACAAGATCAAGCAAAAGCACTTAAGAGTGATTATGGTATTGAGAATCACGGTTTAGCTAATCTTAATACAGTCTATTGGAATTTACCAACCGAAGCTCTATATGAAGAAATTACATTTAGAGGTGAAGGAAGAATCTCAAAGATGGGTCCAATCGTAACCCACACTGGAAAACATACAGGAAGATCTGCAAACGATAAATTTGTAGTGAAAGAACCTTCAACAGAAGAT
>JBBIRP010000192.1:0-3744 GCA_037441745.1 Ignavibacteriales bacterium | reverse complement strand
TATAACAGACCATTCGATCCAGATAAGTTCAACGAAGTGTACAGTAGGTTACAAGGATTTCTACAGGGGCGAGATTTATTTGTACAGGATTGCTACGTTGGGGCTGATAAAGAGTACAGTTTACCAATCCGTATAATTACTGAGAAAGCATGGCATAGTGCATTTGCACGCAACATGTTTATTTTACCAAAAACAACTGAAGAATACAAACGTCACGTCCCAGATTTTACAATATTAGCAGTACCATCATTCAAAGGGCTACCTCAAATTGATGGAACAGCTAGCGAAACATTTATAATTTTAAACTTCGAACAAAAGCTTGGTATCATTGGGAACACATCGTACGGAGGTGAAATAAAAAAAGCTATCTTCACAGTCATGAATTTCCTTTTACCTCTCGAAGGAGTGATGCCTATGCATTGTTCGGCAAATGTTGGTAAAGAAGGTGATACTGCCTTATTCTTCGGACTATCTGGTACAGGGAAAACTACACTTTCAGCTGATCCGAACCGTGGATTAATTGGGGACGATGAACATGGTTGGAGCGACGATGGAATTTTCAACTTTGAAGGCGGCTGTTACGCAAAAGTGATTCAGCTTTCGCCAACTGCCGAACCACAGATTTACGCATGTACACGTAAGTTTGGAACAATTCTAGAAAATGTCGTTTACGATCCGATCACACGCATGATCGATCTTGATGACCCAACAATCACCGAAAATACACGAGCGTCGTATCCGTTGGAGTATATTGAAAATGCAGTATCTGAAAAAATCGGGGGGCATCCGAAAAACATAATCTTCCTAACTTGTGATGGATTGGGAGTATTACCGCCGATAGCAAAACTTTCACCAGATCAAGCTATGTATCAATTCATTTCGGGATATACAACAAAAGTTGCAGGCACAGAAATGGGACTTGGAAAAGAACCAGAGCTGACATTTAGCGCATGTTTCGGAGCACCGTTTATGGTGCATCATCCTTATGTTTATGCTGATTTACTTAAACGAAAGATGATGAAGTATAATGTCAACTGTTGGTTAGTGAATACCGGTTGGATAGGTGGTCCTTACGGCATTGGAAAACGAATAAGTATCAAATACACACGTCAATTACTAAATGCTGCCTTAAGTGGAAAATTATTGAATATAAAATATCGAAAGGACCCAATATTCGGATTCGAAGTTCCTGAAACATGTGATGACGTGCCTACCAATGTTCTTAATCCTGCCTCATCATGGCAGAGTAAAGAAGCACACATGATTAAATATAAACAACTTGCGGGTCGTTTTATAGAGAATTTTAAAAAATATGAATCAGCATGTCCTCCTGAGGTAATAAAATCAGGACCTACATTATAACATCAATAGTTGAGTTTCATAATTAAAAAGACAACTTTACTTCACAACTTATTCTTTTTAGTATCAAACACTACATTCGGATAATTAGAGACCCCTCCGCAATTACACAATATGGTGTGACTGAGAACCAACTCTTCAAGTATGATCTACTTCATATTCAAATAATTAATTTATTTTATCCTTTAAAGCTTTCTGTACGATTGTAGGTACAAATTCAGAGACGTTACCACCCATTAACGCAATTTCTCTTACAAGGCTCGAATTAAGATATGTATATTTCTCATGAGGCATTAGAAAAACTGTTGTAATTTCTTTTGCAAGTTTGCGATTTGTTAATGCCATTTGAAATTCATATTCAAAATCTGAAACTGCACGCAAGCCTCGGACTATAGCTATTGCTTTCTTCTTGCGAGCAAAATTTACCAGTAAGCCATTGAAACTTTCTACCTCTACATTCTTAAATATTTTTACTACCTTCTTAATCATTGCTACTCGTTCCTCTGAATTAAAAAGCGTAATCTTCGATGTATTTCGAGCAACCATGACAATGACCTTATCAAAAATTTCCCTTGCTCTATCGATTACATCAATATGTCCATAAGTTATTGGATCGAATGTACCTGGATAAATCGCAATCTTCATTTTATTTTCCTTTTTTCATTTGAATGAACAAAAAAACTTACTCTTGTGTTGCCGAACTCTTTCTGCGCCGACAAATCATATAACCTTGATTCTTCAAATTTAACATGCTTTGTGTGTTCAATAATAAGTAGTCCGTCGGTTCTTAAAATGTTCTTCTCAAAAACCATTTTTGGGATTTCTAACGTTTTTTCATAAGCATATGGCGGATCAGCAAAAATTAGGTTAAACAGCATTTTTATTTTGCTTAAAAACGATAACGCATCACCATAAATTATCTGACACTGGTCAATACAGTTTAGTTTTTTTGCATTTTCTTGAATAACAGCAAAAGCATCAGCATCGTCATCAACAAAAATCACTTCTTTCGCGCCCCGACTAATCGCCTCAAAACCAAGATTACCACTTCCAGCAAATAAATCTAATACCTCTGCTCCGATAAGTGACAACCGATTTTGAAGCATGTCATAAATTGTTGTTTTAACCCTATCAGTTGCAGGTCTAATGTTCCGATTGTTGATAGAAGCAATAGAACGCCCCTTGAATTTCCCTGATATAATCCTCATCTATTTCCTTAACGCCACACCAGTACAAGCAGCATACAAATGTTTACGTCCATTGAAACCATTCGAATTCTTTATTGAAGAGGTTTTAACAAAACGGAAAGGGTCTAAATATAATGCATTAATTCCAAACGAATTTTTTAATAAATGAATAATTTCAGAAGTCATCTTTGGTCCGCAACAGTATATTTCATTCAATACTAATTCCTGAATTTCCTCTGCTACGATTTTTCTGATTGAATCTGCAGAAGTCTTTAATCCATAACCATACGCAATTAATTTCCCACCCTTTTCAATCCCAACATCGAGATGATTTTCTTCAGCGTAAATTAAAGCAACTACCTTGTCCCTGATTTCAGGATAATTTATTTTAAGTGATTGTTCTGCACCAAAGAAAGAAGTATCTGCTATATGCAGTTTTAATTTTTTTGATTCCAATGCTTCTTGGATCTTAAATATAATTTCCCGTTTAACCACCACTGCGAGTACATCCGCAACTTGTTCGCGTGAGTTAATTCTTAAAGGATGTAAGTCATAAATATAATCTTTTGGTTGATAATCAGGAATAAAATTAGAAAGTTCCCAGTGAATGTGGTCATTTTGTTCCGCTTGGTTTAAGGTTGTATCAATTGGGAATCTATGAAGAATGATTGATCCAGAATCAACAGCAATCGAGACTTTGTTAATTTTTTTAAGAAATCTTTTGCCGGGATGGATAATTTTTTCCAAGAACCACAAATCATCACCAGAATTATTAGAAAATTCCTCAATGTAAATCAGTTTATTCTCTTTGTCACTAACTTTGAAGACAGCAAATTGTGCAAATTTACCTGAAACACTAATTCCCGCTATAATATTTTTTGACATTCTAATTTTCTATGGTTATAAATTTTGAGAGTTGATTCAATTTCTTCTTTCCAATCCCTTTAACATTGAAAAGATCATTGACGTTCTTAAACGGTCCATTTTCAATCCGATAATCTATGATTCGTTTCGCCATTGCTTCACCAATACCTGGCAATGCAATTAACTCCTTTAGCGATGCTTTATTGATATTTATTTTTTGATTAAACCTACTAACACTATTTGCTTTTATAGAGGTCGTATCTGAAACGATATTATCATTTTCAGCTTTCATTTCATTGGAAGAGAAATTCATTTGGGCACTAATAGTATATTA
>JBBIRP010000191.1:3190-4104 GCA_037441745.1 Ignavibacteriales bacterium | reverse complement strand
GTTCCATAACCACGATATTGAATATTTAGGGATTCGCATTTTGGACAGAAAATTGGAACTTTTTTAGTGAAACCACAATAATGACATCTAAGATGATCTTGCGTAGAATGATACGTTAAAGAAATATTGCAGTTATCGCACATTTCTACATAACCACAATCGGGACATTCAGCAAAGAAAGAGAACCCCCGACTGTTTTGCAAAAGTATAATTCCCTCTTTTTTTTTCAATCGATCCTCAATTTTCATTTTAACGACATCAGAAATGGAATCAAACTCAAATTTTTGCTTGTTAAGTTTTGCTTTTACTTTGTCTTTTTTGAATTCTTCTTTTCGTTTTACACGATGAATACTTAATCGTCTTGCTCGTTCCTCTGTCATGTCAATAATTTGAATTTTTGGCATTTTTGCATTATCTACTCGCTCTGGTAATTCGAGCAATGTGTATTTCCCGTTCATCGCATTTGAATAAGACTCGATCGAAGGTGTTGCTGAACCGAGCACTATGGGGATATTACTGTACATTGCTCGCATAATAGCAACATCACGAGCATGATAACGTGGTGATTGATCAAATTGTTTATATGAAGATTCGTGTTCTTCATCTACAACAATGAGTCCGATGTTTTTTAATGGAGCAAAGATGGCAGAGCGCGGACCTATGACAACCGAGCATTTCCCCTCCCATGCCATTCGCCAGGCATCTTGTCTTTCGCCGCTTGTTAATCGACTATGAATTACTACAATTTTTTCTCCAAGATGATATTTGAACCTTCTTACTATTTGTGGAGTAAGTGAAATTTCAGGTACTAAGACGATTGCTGTTTTTCCTTTATTAAGGACTTTTTTTATCGCTTCGATGTATACTTGTGTTTTACCACTACCAGTAACACCATGTAACAGAAATGCATGAAA
>JBBIRP010000191.1:0-3178 GCA_037441745.1 Ignavibacteriales bacterium | reverse complement strand
ATTACTTGGTCTTCTATGGCTTTGAGTGCTCTTTCTTGAAATTCGTTTAATTGGAAATTAGTTACTCCCAGTGCAGAACTGTAAAAGTCGTACTCAGGGGTTCGCACTATTTCCCGTTGACTAAGTTTTAAAATTTTATTTTTCTCCAGAGATTTGATTGTTGAAGTAGAAATATGAATTTTCTTAATAATTTCTCTGACAGAAATTGAAGGAACAGTTAAATCAAGTTGAAGAAGTTCTTGGATGAGTGAAATTTGTTTTGCATACCTCTTAGATGAGCTTGAATACAGTTCTTTTAACCATGTCTGCCATATCTCGTGATAGGTTTCATCATTTTCTATTACGATTTCAAATTTCGGTTTTAATAATTGCCTGGGAGGTTCTTCTTCAACTTTTAAAACTCCTTGATTTACCAAGAGGTTGAGTTGAGAATATATTGACCTTAATTTTAATTGTTTTTGGATCTGTCGAACAGAAAGTTTTCTGTTGTCCTGAAGTATCCGTAAGATTTTTATTTGCTTTTCAGAAGGATTATTCTCTTGTATCCAATTGTCAAGGTTGTTCGAGTGAAGTGATACGATTTTTTTTATCGACCTTAATGCTCCATACAATAATGTTGTTTTAAGAACCTCGCCTACGGGGGCAAAATAGTATTCAGATATCCATTGCGTGAGTTGAAGTATATCATTTGGAATAAGAGGTTCAGCATCAATTATATCAATAATTGACTTGACATTTTGGATATCGGTCTTATCTTTAACGTTGATTATGAATCCAATAACTCGCCGACTTCCGAAGGGAGCAATCGCTCTAACTCCTCGTTTTACTGCTCCTCTTAATTCATCTGGAACAAAATATGTGAACAGTTTATCGATTGCAATTGGTATGGCTATATCAATGTACATATCGGGCATGTTCTGAAAAAAAAGATAATGTATAGAAATTTAGTCTATTTGGTTACGTCCTGTTAGGTTCGCTTGATTATTTCATTTCAATTTCGTATTCTCTTAATCAAGTTAAGATATTACTTTGATAGACGAAATGCAACCTATAAGTATAAAAAGATCAGACGATGGTAAAAACGTTATTTTTAAGTGGAATAACGGACATGAAAGTGTTTTCCCATTAAAATTATTGAGGGATATTTGTCCTTGTGCAAGTTGTAGGGGAGAAGATATTTTGTTAGAGCATCATCCACCATCCATTGGAACTAACAACCCACGTATGTATGAACTTAGTAAAATTAATCAGGTTGGTTCATATGCTATTCAGATAGAATGGGGGGATGGCCATAATACTGGAATTTATTCGTGGGAATATTTGTATCAAAATTGCCCATGTGAAGTATGTTCGAAATCATGGAATAACATCAACAAATCAAGAAATTTTTCATTTTGAGGAGTGAGCGATGAAAAAATTATTACAAATTATATGGAATCCTATTTGGAAGTTAGTCGAGAAGTATCCAGTTATAGTTTCGGCTATTGTCATATATCTTTACTATTTGTTAACTTCTTTGAATTTATTCAAAAAGCCAAATGTGAATCATTCTTTTCTCGATTATATCATGGAGTTTGACTCATTATTTTTCTTATGGTTAAGTGCCGCTGCATTCATCCAAATTCAGAAAGTTAGAAAAGCGTATAAAGAAGAATCGGAACACAGACGAAATGTTGAGCGTGCTCTTGATAGGCAACAAATTTATAATTCATTAGTTAAAGATATAACAATGTTACTTCAGGATAATGTCAACAATCCGTTGGCAATTATTTCAGTGACAACTCAAGAGATTAGACGTCGTTTTGAAACGGATCCTGAAATCATTCGTTACTTGGATCGTATTGATGGAGCGATGAAGCGTATTCACAATACAATCAGGGATATACAATCATTCGAAGCACAAAAATTAGTCGAATCGACAGCTGAAGTTTTAAGGGAGCAACGCAAACAATCCTGAAATCATTTGATCTAGATTTTATCGATATTTAAATATAAAATAGATTTAGTTACATAAATAAATCTTAACCCTCACAAGCATAGCCTACCTTGTATCTTTTGTGTATCCCGTCACGGAATGTGTTTAATGTCATATATCATCAATACAAATTGATATAATTTTGCGATGTAACTTTTTGTTAAATTTTTATCACAAGGGTAAAATGTCTACAAATAATACTTATTCAATGAAAAGAAACATATTGCAAGCTCTTAGCAGTATGGTTGGTAAAAATGAAGGGGTTGAGCTATCTTTGATGAAAGGAAAGAATAATGTTAGAAATGATTTCCATTCAGATGAACTCAGTGAAAAAGATCCACAATCAATTAAACCATCAGATCACGGAACAAAAGACGCTAATATAAGTGCTTATGAAAATGGTAATATCGAGGAGAATGCTTTAAGAACTTCACAAATTCCACGCCTGATTCAAACACTGATTGAAAAGGGGAAGATATCCCCTGAAAAAATTAAGCGTGCTATCGAAATACAGAAAAGCACCAATGATAAACGACGTTTAACAGATATACTCGTCGATGATTTAGGTGAAGATCGTGATAGTATCTATAATACAATCGCAAGATATTACTCATTCGAGACTGTCGACCCATCGTTTGCATTTGGGAATAAGGAAAGATTGCAGTTTATACGACAAGTGTTAGATTTATTACCACCATATTATTATGAATTGGCTGTTCGTCGTAAGGTTTTACCGTATGAATTTTACACAAATGGTTATGACAAACTTATTGTTATCACACCAGATACAACTCATCCCGACGTACACTTGGTTGCGAGAGCGTTCCAATTCCCAAAATATGAGATTAAGCATGTTACATTAGCGAATTGGAATGAATTGTGGCGGCAGCTTGCATTTGATCAAGGTGCTAAACAATTTGGGTTGGATGTTGAAGATGAATTTGTTGGATTTGATAAAGATGAATCTGAGAAAGAGATTGAACGCTCACTTGAAGATGAGATTGGACGTGGGAAACTCAATGAAATAATAGAGAGTTTATTAGTCGATGGTGTTCGAACAGGTGCGAGTGATATTCATGTTATGCCTAAAGCGAAAAATCGAACTGAATTTCATTTTAGAATCGATGGTAGATTATCGTTATGGAGTGCCATTACAGATATTCCATCCGAAGCAGTAATTACAGTAATAAAAGATAGGGCTAA
>JBBIRP010000190.1:0-4153 GCA_037441745.1 Ignavibacteriales bacterium | reverse complement strand
AATCACTGATGTTTTGAATTCTGAATTTGTTAAATTTTTCTGAAGGGAATTGAAGAATTGTTCTATATTTTGGTCTAAAATGATTTCCCCAACTGCTCCGTAATTTTTATTTGTAAATTTACCGGAGGGAATATAATCTACAGATATTAAATTATTTTCATTGTTAATGATTTTTATCTTATTGATTTCTTCGAAATCATGATCTTCACCCTCGAGCCAAAATATGGGAACGAATTTGTAGTCTGGTAAAATATTATTTAATTCTTTTGCAAGTTTTATAGCAGTAATTGTTTTATAGATAGTGTAAAGAGGTCCGGATAACATTCCAACTTGCTGACCAGTTACAACAGCTAATGTATTGTTATTTCGTAGTAAATTTATATTATCTATTGTTTTTTGAGTTACACCATAATTTTGATTTTGTTCTAGTAAAACATTGACTAATACTTCTCTATTAGTAAAACGTTTTGCTATGCGTTCTGCAATTGGCCTGATCGATATAGATGGATGAAAATCAGCCTCATAGAACCGTTGAACTTTAGGGTAATCATGAACATAATCTGAATAAAGTTTTGAAAATATCCCTTCTGAACGTGAAAATTGCTGAATATCAATATACTCTAATGTCTTCATGAATCGACCTCAATGGATTTTATAAAACTACTAATTAATTCAAGGAACTTATATTCTATCTTTTTAGCAACATCTGTAACTTCTTCATGTGATAATTTATGCTTCGAGATACCAGTTGACATATTTGTTATGCAAGAAATACCTAATACACGTATACCAAGAGTTACAGCAAGTGATACTTCGTTTACTGTAGACATACCTACAGCATCAGCACCAAATTTTCGAATCATTTTAATTTCAGCGGCGGTTTCATAACTTGGACCTTTTATTCCACAGTAAATTCCTTCTCTTAGTGAAATATTTTTTTGTGATGAAATCGACAATATTGTTTTTTGAAGGTTAAGATCATACAATGGAATTCGAAAAATAGTACGATTTATATTGTTTAATGGATTTTCGAAGGTCAGATTTATTTGATCCTTAATGAGCATTAAATCCCCAGGTGTAAGTGTCCGATTGACACCACCAGCCGCGTTGGTTATGATTAAAATTTTTATACCGAGTGCTGATGCAACATGGATTGGATACAGAACAGTTTCAATTTTTCCAGTTTCATAAAAATGATTTCTACCTTGGAAAACTAATAATGGAATTTCTTTTAATTTACAGATTATTAATTTCCCCTTGTGTCCTTCGACGGTAGAATGTGGATAATTAGGGATTTTTGTAGTGTCGATAATATTTATTTTTGGAACTGATTCTACAAAATCACCTAACCCTGAACCAAGAATAAGTGCAATTGTTGGGAAAATATTAATTTTATGGTTGATAAATTCAACCGATTCTTTGAGGCGTTTATCAAATGGTTTTTTATATTTTTGCATTATCGGTTATAAATTTTCTTTTTCATATGGAATACCATCAGAAGCTGGTGGTGTGGCACGACCAATAAAACCCGCAAGGACTATCATAGTAGTAACATAAGGTATAATTTGTATGAATTGTGCAGCATGTGATATGCTTTGAAAACTAAAAGATAAACTCTCAGCAAAACCGAATAACAAGCATGCTGCTGCTGCACCAAGTGGCTTCCATTTTCCAACAATCATTGCAGCGAGTGCTATGAATCCCCTTCCAGCTGTCATACCATCAGTGAAACTATGTTGATCTAATGCCAACCAAGCTCCACCTAAGCCCGTAAGCGCACCGCTTATTAAGACACCATAATATCTCATTTTTATAACGCTCACACCAAGTGTTTCTGCTGCGACTGGTTGTTCACCAACAGCCCTGAGTCGTAAACCGAATCTTGTCTTAAATAGTACATAATTTAAATATAAAATTAAAATTAAAGTACCAATTAAAAATGGGTTATTAATGAAAGGTAAATTTGGTAAAATATTCCATTGTTCCAACCCAACTATTCTGGAAGAATTACTCGAGCTATTAAATATTAATTGGCATAAGAATTTGGTAATACCTACTGCAAATAAATTCAAAGCGATTCCACTTACTATCTGATCAGCTTTAAATGTTATGGTGATAATACTATGAAGCAATCCAACTAATAAACCTGAGAATACACCACAAATTATACCTATTAATGGGTCGGTTGTTAAAAATGTTCCCAAAGTCGTTGCAAATGCTGATATTAATAAAATTCCTTCTAATGCAATATTAATAACACCGCTTCGCTCGCTAAATGTTGCTCCTAATGCTGGAAGTGCATAGGGGATTGAAATTCTGAGTGATTGAATTAAGAATGATATTGAAATTAGGGAATCAAGCATTTTGGGTGATTGATAATTTTTTTTGTCTATCTAAAATCCAACGGCTCGTTAGCTTTGTTATGATAATCATGCAAATAATTACAATGGCTTGTAATATGTTAGATAATTCCTTTGGTACTATTGTATTAATTGCCAAACTGCCATAATCTAGAGTTCCAAAAAATATTGCTGTAAAAATAATACCAATGGGATGATTTTTTGCTAATAATGCGACTGCAATTCCAATAAATCCTATTCCATCTGCAAACCCAAGTTCATAGTAATGTTTATAACCCATAATAAAGTTACTTCCGACAAGTCCCGCTACAGCACCTGATAAAGTTAGAGCTACAATAGTTTGCCTCGAGGTATTTATTCCACCGTACAATGCTGCGTAAGGGTTTAAGCCTAACGTTCTAAGCTCGTAACCAATAGGTGTTTTCCAGAGAATTAAATATATCACTATGCAAGTTAGGAGTGCTATAAATAAACTTGCATTAACAGGCGAACCTCGAAGGGTAGAAAAGAAAATATCAAGTCGACCTATTTTTGCATTTTCACTTATTTCGGGTGTATGTACTGTTGCAGGAACTGCAAAATCATTAATTATAAGATAACTTATAAGTGCAGTTGCAATAAAATTCATCATTATTGTATTTATGACTTCATGTGCTCCATATTTTGCTTTTAATATTCCAGGTATTGCACCCCATATTCCTCCTGCTAGCATCCCAGTTGATAAACATAATGGAATAAGAATTATTGATGGTAAATCACCGAGATATACACCTGATAATGCAGTGGCAAACATTCCGATCTTTAACTGACCTTCAGCTCCAACGTTGAATAATCCCGAGCGAAAACTAATACCTGCGGCAAGCCCAGTGAATATTAATGGAGTGGCTCTGAAAAGTACTTGGCCTATACCGTATGTACTTCCCAAAGTATCACTTATAAAACGTGTGTAAACGATTAGTGGATTTATTCCAATGAAGATTATTAAAAAGCCTCCAATTAAGAACGATAATATTAATGCTATTAATGAGCTTGTAAAATTATAAAATATAATTTTTAGTTTGTTATTCATGAAGTTATTTACGATGTCATTTCCTTGTACCTGTCATATACAAACCTAATTCGCGTTCATTCGTTTCATTGGTTTTCATGGTTGCAACTATCTTGCCATTATACATAACGCAAATACGATCTGATAATAATAAAAGTTCATCTAGGTCTGAAGATACTAATAAAATACCTTTTCCTTTCATTCGTTCAAATAATAGTGCATTGTGTACAAAGTTTATTGCTTTAATATCTAAACCTCTTGTAGGTTTGACGGCAATAATTAAAGGAGTGTTTTTTGATAACTCTCGGGCGATAACAGCCTTTTGTTGATTTCCACCAGAAAATGCTAATGTTGATTGATCTTGTTCATTTGGACGTATATCATAGGTATGAATTAATTCGTTTGCGTATGCTTTTATATTCTTTCTGGAATATAAGAAAATATATTGGAAATACTTATCTCTATGTTTTCCTAAGATTAAATTTTCTGAAAGCGAAAATTCTTTCACAAGACCATGTTTTAATCTATCTTCAGGTATATGACTAATTTTTATATTTCGCAAATCGAATATCTCTTTCCCATCAACAATGATTTTACCTGCTTTTCTTCTCCGCAATCCTGTTAACACTTCAATGAGTTCTTTTTGACCATTTCCTTCAATAGCAGCAATTCCAAGGATTTCGGATTTATAAACATTAAAAGTAACATCTTTAAATGCAACTTGATTTCTATCGTTTAATGCAGT
>JBBIRP010000189.1:0-4171 GCA_037441745.1 Ignavibacteriales bacterium | reverse complement strand
ACCAAACATGGGGAAAATATTGCTGTCAGTTTAAGTACGACATTGCTACGGAATCAATTGGGAGAACCGATCGCGATGTTGAACATAGCGAGAAATATCAGTGAACGTACTCGACTTATGAAAGTTCTGGAAAACCGGAACAAACAAATTGAGTTGATCAATAGAATCATCGTGAAAGCTAATCAGACAATTAATTTTAGGGAGATATTTGAAATTGTGGCTCAAGAAATCCAAACCCTTATTCCGTGTGATGATGTAAATATTGGTGTATTAAATCCCGATGGCGCTTCACTTAAAATTTATTCTGCAATTGGTAAAGAATCGTTATCTGAGATTGGTATCATTCCTTTAGAAAATTCTATTTCTAAATTTTCTATCAAAGAACGAAAACCAATAATAGTTAATGATTTTCTTGCTGAAGAGAAGTATCGTTCGATTGCATCGTATAAACAAGGATTAGGAGCACAGTTATCATATCCGATAACATTGAAAGGTAAAATATTTGGAACAATAAATATTGGTACTAAAGAGCCATATACCTTTTTTGATGAGCATATAGAAATGCTTCACCCAATTGCACAACAAATTGGCTTCATCATTGATAGAATACTTTTATTTAATAAGGTATCAGAAGACTCGGCTTATGTACGTAACCTTTTAGATTCAATAGATAGTATTGTGTATACAGTTGACAACCAACTTAGAATCCAGGAGGTTAATATAGCATGGTATAGCTTCATGAAGGATTTTGGTATTGAGACGATGGAAGATTATCATGGTAAAGCATTATTCGATGTTTTGCCGAATGAGCAATTGAAAATAATGTTCCAAAATGTTATCGATCAAATATTAAATGGGTCGATGAGAATCTTTTCCCAGGAATTTATTCATCGTTCAAGCAAAGGAGATATCGTTTATAACATTACAATAAATCCAATGGTTATAAATCAAAAGGTTGTTGGGCTTGTATTTACACATAATGATATCACAGCATTAAAAAAATCTGAAGCAGAATTAAAGAAAAGCAACGAACAGCTACTCGCACTGCACGAGATATCAACCCTTGTTAGTAGTTCTCGTGAAGTCAATATAATGCTTAATGAAGCGATTCCCATACTCCGAAATAATACTAACGCGGCTGGTATAATTGTCTACCTATTGGAATCAGATAGTAATGATTTAATTCTCACGTATCAGATAGGGTTTGATAAAGAAGAATTTCCAACAATATTTAATCTCCCAATATCTGCATCGGCCACAGGTCATGTAGTGGTAACTAAAAAGCCATTGTACATTTCTGATAAGGTGTATCTTGATGAAAGAATGATACCAGCCAATAGGGAAATTCTGAAAAGGTTAAATTTAGATGCGATGGCGTTAATACCGCTTGTTTCAAAAGATAAGGTCTTTGGTGCATTGGATATTTTTTATGATCATCCTCATGTTTTTTCTAATCAAGAAAAACAAATTCTTATGCTTGTTGGGAATCAATTGGGTGTTGCGATTGAAAATTCCCTATTGTATGATGAATTGCGTTCACAAGTTCAAAGATTGACGGTCCTATATCAGTTAAGCCAGGAATTGACTTCTACTCTTAATATAGATCAAATATTTGAAGTGGTATATAAATACGTTAAGCAAGTGATCCCATTTCAAATGTTTAGAATTGATTTGTACAATGAAAAAACTAAAATTAAAACCCCTATCTTAAATGTTGAAAAAATAAATGGTGAAGATATATTTGTAACAACATTATCGCAGCCTACTTCTATCGCTATAAGTTCAGCTATTGAAAATGTTCTTAGAAATCGAAACATATACCAATCGTCTGATAAACATTTGATAGCTGTTCCAATGATTTCTAAAAATGTCATTCTTGGTATCATATTAATTGAAGCTGAGAATGGAATGTGCTATTCTGGAACTCATATCCAGTTACTTGAAAGTATTAGCAATCTTACAGCAATTGCTCTGGAGAAAGCCCGATTATACGAAGAAACATTGCAAAAATCAATTGAAATAGAAAAAAGGAACAAGGAGCTAGATGATTTTACGTATGTTGTGTCTCATGATTTAAAGGAGCCACTTATAAGCGTCGAAGGATTCAGCCGGATTCTCCAATTAGACTATAAGGATATCATCCAAGCGGAGGGAAAAGAGTATCTGGATTCGATCGTCGGTGCAACAAAACGAATGAAAGGATTGATTGATGATCTTTTATCGTTATCAAGAGTAAGTAGACCAACGGAATCATTCAAAGAATTTTCTATTAAAGAAATTCTGGATGATATTCTTAACGACATTGAATTTACAATTAAGCAAAGAAGAATCGAATTGATTCTACCTGATGATTTTCCTACGGTATTTGGGAATATAACGCAAATAAAGATTGTTTTCCGTAATTTAATTGGAAATGCAATTAAATTCAACAAAAGCCCAAACCCGAAAGTTGAGATCGGATTTCAAAATACAGAAAATAATCATTATCTTTTCTATGTAAAGGATAATGGGATCGGGATTGATAAAGAATTTTATGATAAGATATTTCTAATATTCCAACGTCTTCATCGTAGAGAAGAATATGAAGGCAGTGGTGCTGGATTAGCAATTGTGAAAAAGATAATTGAACTACATAACGGGAAAATTTGGGTCGAGTCCGAATTAGGAAAAGGATCAACATTTTATTTTACATTACCAAAACCTCCTATAAATATCATTAAGGATTAATATGGATGGTGAAAAGATACGTGTACTGTTAGTTGAAGATAATAAAGATTTTGCTAAGCTTGTTGGTGTTTATCTAAAACGTTTTGACAGAGATAAGTTCGATATTACCTGGAAAGAAAATTATTCGGATACTATAAATGAATTAGAAGTAAATCAGAATTATGATATAATTCTAATGGATTATTTTCTACCGGGTAAAAATGGCCTTGAAATTACGAAGGAATTGAAAATAAGAAAATACGATATTCCAATAGTGTTTCTAACTGTAAATAAAGATTTTGATCTTGCCATTGATGTTATGAAACTTGGCGTAGACGATTACCTCGTTAAAGAAGAAATCTCATCCCCTATATTACCAAAAACGGTTCTCGGTGTAATTGAAAAGAACCATCTCAAAAAACAATTGGATCAACTCGAAATAAGCCAGAACCGACTTCAAGCAATTCGGGAAACACTTATGGGTGTAATTCGTGAATTTGAAAAACCGTTGGGTGAAATGAAGATACTGTCCGATGAGATTAAGAAACAATTCCCTGCCGAGACACAAAAACACTATATTAAGATTATTGAAGATAATGTCGATAGGATTATAGATAAACTTGAAAAGTTAAAAACCCTCAAGGTGTATAAAACAATAAAGTATATCAAAGATATCAAGATGCTTGATTTATCACCCTAATCTTTAAATGAACAACGATAACAAATATAACCAATCTACAATTAGGTATCCTTTCTATGGTTATATTGGGTTCATAATTATCATCATATCTGAAATTCTATTATTCTTAAAAATTAAATTTTTTGGATGGTACTTCACTCCACTTGTATGGACTGGATATATTCTGTTTATCGATGCTGTTCAGGTTAGATTATATTCAGAATCGTTCATTAAAACTCGTAGAAAAGAGTTTCTATTTATGCTTCCCTGGTCGATACTTTGTTGGTTGATTTTCGAGGGATATAATCTTTACTTACAGAATTGGAAATATATTGGCTTACCTGATAATTTGATTTTAAGAATAATAGGTTATAGTTGGTCGTTTGCGACAATATTTCCTGCTATTTTAGAAACAACAGAATTGTTTAAACATCTTTTCAATCGCTCAGGCAAAAGGTCATCTCCAATCTCAAAAAAAATTCTTTTTTTAACTATGATAATTGGAGTATTTTGCCTCATCATACCGTTGATTCTTGAGCAAGTGATTGCTTCAAAATTATTCGCACTTGTCTGGTTAGGATTCATTTTTCTCCTCGATCCAATAAATAAATTGCTAGGAGGTAATTCGATTTTTCAACAGTGGAGAGATGGAAATTATGCAACAAACATTGCACTTACTTTCTCGGGATTATTGTGTGGGTTTCTATGGGAATTCTGGAATTATTGGGCAATAGCACGTTGGATTTATAATGTTCCCCTCTCTTTTGCAGGGCCAAAGGTTTTTGA
>JBBIRP010000188.1:0-4213 GCA_037441745.1 Ignavibacteriales bacterium | reverse complement strand
CAAAGAATGATCAAGATACATTGGGAAAATATTTTTCACACCTTTCTGGGAAACACAAACAAACCATTACGATTGAAACAGAAAATTATTATGCAGAAGTTTCCTCAAATGGTGGTTCAATACAAAAGTGGATTTTAAAAAAGTATAAGAAATGGGACCAATTCCCAATTGATCTTGTAAGCATACAGCCCGAAGGGAATCCCAATTTAATATTCTATACGACAGATGGCAAGCTGATAGGTACGAAGAAGTTGAATTTTGAGTTTGTGAATATAAAAGAGACTAAATATGAAATTGGAAAAAATGATTCAATTTCTATTGAATTAAATTTGAAAATCGATGATAACAGTAAAATCATAAAGATCATGACGTTTTATGGTAACTCATACTCAATAGATGTTAGTTATCGTTTTGTTGGAATGAAAAATATAATATCAGATTTTCAATACCAGATTGCTTGGGATTCTGGCATTCAATACACGGAGCATAATAGCATAGATGAAACAAATTCTGCAAAATGTTTAATTTATGCGGGTGGTGAACTTACAGATATTGATGCAAAGAATTTTAATGAACAATATAAAGATAGCATAACCGGGAGAATAAGTTGGGCTGCAACAAGAACAAAATATTTTACTGTTATAATCATTCCAATTGATAAAGAAACCCAAGCAGCCTATCTCGAAGGTATACGGGAAAAATTGCCGGATGAAGGAGCAAGAGAAAAATACAATATATCACTGGAATATCCATACACTGGGCGTGAATTAGAAACGATAAAATTTAGAATTTATTTAGGTCCACTTGATTTCGACATTTTGAAAAAATACAACATCGAGTTAGAAAAAGTAATGAGTCTAGGAGCCGCATGGATAATTAGACCAATATCTGAGTATATTATAATTCCATTATTTAAATTTTTGAGAATCTTTATTCCAAATTACGGATTTGTCTTAGTAGTATTTTCATTCATAATAAAAATTGTTTTACACCCGCTAACGAAAAGTAGTATGAAATCGATGCAAAAAATGCAAGCGCTCCAACCCATTATGAATGAGATACGGGAAAAGTATAAAGATGATCCACAAAAAATGAATCAACAAGTGATGAGATTGTATAAAGAATATGGAGTTAATCCAGCGGGTGGCTGCTTACCGCTATTATTGCAACTCCCAATTTTATATGCATTGTGGGCTGTATTTAGTTCAGCGATAGAACTTAGACAGGCACCTTTTATATTATGGATTAAAGATCTCTCTACTCCGGATGTAATAGCAAGATTACCATTTAGAATCCCAATCTTTAATATTAATGAAATTAGTGGACTTGCTTTGTTAATGGGCATTACAATGTTTATACAGCAAAAGATGTCTGTCAAAGATCCACGCCAAAAAATGATGGTATGGATGATGCCGTTGTTACTCACTTTGATGTTTAACGCATTTCCAGCCGGGTTGAATTTGTACTATTTTGTTTTTAATCTTTTATCAATTGTTCAACAAGCCTGGATAACCAAGAAACATAAAAACGAACCACTTAGGAAAATTGAACCCAGGAAATCAACTGGTGGGTGGATATCAAAAATAGCAAAAGAATTACCTACTAAACCTAAACACTAAAAGTTAATCTCTTAATTTTAAAATCCTGTTAAGTCCTTACAGGATTTTTTTATTGTTTTTCTTGTCAAAGTTTTCTAAATTAAAAATAAATATTTAATTGCACTTCGTATGTTAAATCAAAAAGATACAATCGCTGCTATTGCCACCCCCATAGGAATAGGTGGACTATCGATTGTCCGCTTATCTGGTAAAGATGCAATAAACATATGCGAAAAAGTTTTTTATGGAAAGAAACCGCTAAATAAAATGAAAGGTTACACTGCTCAATATGGTAAGATAAAAGATTTCCAAGATAATGTTATTGATGAAGTTATTGTAACAGTTTTTATCTCACCGCACTCATATACAA
Source organism: Ignavibacteriales bacterium (assembly GCA_037441745.1). GTDB lineage: Bacteria > Bacteroidota > Ignavibacteria > UBA10030 > SZUA-254 > JACQYX01. The sequence goes on along the minus strand of JBBIRP010000188.1, from coordinate 2,245 downwards.
CAGAAAACATGGTGGAAATTAGCTGCCATGGTGGGATGTTTATAACTCAACAAATTTTGAACGCAGTATTAAGTGCGGGCGCAAGAATTGCACAACCAGGAGAATTTACAAAGCGTGCTTTTTTAAATGGCAGAATTGATTTGGCTCAAGCCGAAGCAATTGCCGACTTAATTCAATCAAGCTCTGAGCTTTCACACCGTTCTTCATTATTACAATTAGAAGGTAAATTATCAATAGAAATTAAAAAACTCAAAAAATTGTTGGTAGATTTATGCAGTATCCTTGAGCTTGAGCTTGATTTTATTGATGAAGGGTTTGAATTTCAAAATCGTAGCGAAGTAGGTAAAAAAATTAATTTAGTTATAAGTGAAATTAAAAAGCTTATTGATTCTTACAATTTGGGAAGGCTATACAGAGAGGGAGTCCATGTCGTAATAGTCGGGAAACCAAATGTAGGTAAATCTAGTATTCTCAATGACTTGTTAAATGAAAATAGAGCAATCGTAACTGAGTATCCCGGAACGACCAGAGATATTATTGAAGAAAATATTTACCTTGATGGAATACTCTTCAAATTAGTTGATACTGCAGGATTTAGGCAGACCACGGATCCAGTTGAGAGTGAGGGAGTAATTAGAGCCAAAAATCAGCTTAAAATTGCCGATTTCGTTCTTGTAATTTTAGACCATACGCAAGATTTTAACATTAATGATATTGAAATTATACAATTAGTAAAGAAATATCATAACCCAAGAAAAATAGTATATGTAATCAATAAAATAGATGTTTCCGTTAATGATGAAAATTATAAAAAAATTAAAGACATGTGTGGTGAAACAATAGACATATCTGCAAGAACAGGGGAGGGAATGAAAGAACTTAAAGAGAGATTAGTAAGAATTGTTTCTCATGGAAAAAATCCCTTAACAACAGACGGTATTATTGTAATAAATTCTAGGCATAAAGAAAGTTTATTGAGAGCTAAGCATAGTTTATTAAATGCATTAAAAAGTTATGAAAATAACATGAGCAATGAGTTCATAGTTGTTGACCTACGAGATGCAATGGATGATTTGAGTGAGATTTTAGGAGAGATCACTTCCGATGAAATATTAAATAACATATTTAAAAAATTTTGCATTGGAAAATGAATCTGTTTCACGTGAAACACAAATTAATATATGGACAGAGTTTCTGAAAAGTATGATGTAATCGTAGCCGGAGGTGGGCACGCAGGTATTGAAGCAGCATTAACAACTGCGCGAATGGGTTTTAGTACGTTGCTTGTGACGCTTAGTATCAAATCAATTGGCAGAATGTCTTGCAACCCAGCAATTGGTGGTACTGCAAAAGGTCATTTAGTGCGTGAAATTGATGCACTCGGTGGCGAAATGGGAAAAATAGCCGACGCTACAGGAATTCACTTTAGAATGTTGAATTTATCTAAAGGACCGGCTGTATGGTCACCAAGATGCCAAAACGACAGAGAATGGTACTCGCAACAAGCCCAAAGCGTTCTCCTAAGTCAGGATGGTCTAGAAATTTTGGAAGATTCGATAATAGACATCTTTGTATCAGAAAAAAATAAGTTTTACAAGTATACGATTAATGGGATAATCACAAAATCGGGAAAAAAAATCACTTGTAAAAGTTTAATTTTATGTTCCGGGACATTTTTAAGAGGTGTCCTTCATACAGGTTTTATAAAGAGTCGAGGAGGACGGTACGGTGAAAAAAGTGTAGACGATTTAACAGAAAATCTGGAAAAATTAGGATTTGTATATGGTAGATTGAAGACGGGCACACCACCAAGAATAGATTATCGTAGTATTGATTTCAGTGAGGTCATTGTACAAGAACCAGATAATCCACCCCAACCATTCTCATTTCAGAATGAGTTTATAAAAAGTAAACAGATAAAAATGTATTTAACCCTTACGAATGGTCAAACACACGAAGTTTTAAAAAGAGGTTTTAACGAATCACCCCTATTCACGGGTAGAATAAAAGGTGTTGGACCTCGTTATTGTCCCTCTATAGAAGATAAAATAGTCCGGTTTTCTGAAAGGGAGAGACACCAAATATTCTTAGAGCCGGAAGGTTATAACACTAACGTTGTATATGTCAATGGTTTTTCAACAAGTTTACCAGAGCAGATCCAATATGAAGGCTTAAAAACAATTCCGGGTTTAAGAAATGTACGCATGCTCAGACCTGGGTACGCAATTGAATATGATTTCTTTCC
>JBBIRP010000187.1:0-4272 GCA_037441745.1 Ignavibacteriales bacterium | reverse complement strand
ATCGAATTTGAAATGCATGATTTGAAAGCCGAAATTACTGCTTCGAGTGTATTAACTAGAAGGAAAATTAAGAGCTATAAATATGCAATTAAATACCCCTTACAAGATAGCGGGGATAAAAAGCTATTATAGAGCTAATCCGCAATTTTGGCTTAGGTTCCCCCGTAATGTAAAAAAGAAAGTAAAAAAAGATGAATCAGAGGAATAAGTTAATTTAAATTTTTATTTGTGGTATTAATTCTTCTCTGTTTTATGAATGTAATTTCTTAATACGCTTATGATTTCAACTTTGTATATATCAGTTATTTCTCTAATAATTTTTTTTGTTACAATTAGAATATTGTAACCAAATAGAAGACTTATTAAAAGATGAAAAAATGTTACGCTACCAATTGATGTAAATAACGCTCTTGAATATATGGTGGGTTCAAAAAAAGTTTTTGTCAGAGCTATTATCGTTAAAAGGATGAAAACAAATACACCATATATCAGTATCCAATACCAAATCCAAGAACGGAATATTCCACGCTTAAGTAAATTTTCGAATATCGATTGATCTTCTGCAAGATGGCTAAAAATTGAATGAGCAATTGCACTGCGTTCTTTTATCCCTAGTCGGTCAAGAACTGAACGCTCTTTTGGTTCTAAAATTGTAAGTAATTCTCTTAAGATGATCACATTTGATTTTCTTAGAAATCTAAATAACGTGTTATCCAACCATAAATGGACATCTCCTAACCAATGAATTTTATTTGTTCCTATAATTAATAATTGAATAATATTAATCGTAAGCAGTATCAGAAACAGGATTTCGCAGAAGCGAATTGTTGTAATAAAATTTATGGTATTTTCAACTCCATAAATAGAAATTGTCAATCCAGATATTAAAAGAACGAGATATGCAATTAATCCTGCTTTTGTTAATTTTTCAAGATCTTGAAAGTAATCGTACTGGTTTCGAATTGTTCTCATAAATTTTTCCAATGAATTAAAAATTTAAATTTACAATAAAAATTAAAGGTTCGATAGAATCTGCGAATTGATGAGGAACACTAACCTTGTTAAAAAACACGTGATTTTATTGGTTCATTTAATGGTTTTCATGGATTTTGATTTTTTTTGTATTTATACATAATTTACCGTCGGGTTTCCATGAATATTGGATACCGGTTATTGATATTTCAAAAAGATGGCAAATCGCTTAAAAATCGTTGTTAACAAAAATATTCCATTAATTGTTGAGGTCTTTTCAAGCATTGGAAATGTCATTCCGCTTGATTCAAAAGATATTAAAAATCATTCTGTTAAAGATGCGGACATTTTGATAGTACGCTCTGAGACCAAAGTGAATGAAAACTTACTTAAGAAAAGTAACGTACGTTTTGTTGGAACTGTCACCTCTGGTATAGATCATGTTGACATTCGTTATCTTAAAGCAAAAGGAATTGAGTTTGCTAGTGCCCCTGGGAGTAACTCGAATTCTGTCACCGAATACATTGCTGCCTCGCTTCTTACACTTGAGGAAAAAATGGGATATCCATTAAAAGGGAAGACTATCGGTGTTGTTGGGATTGGGAATGTAGGAAGCAAAGTTGTAAAGCTTGCTGATATATTTGGAATGAACGTTCTTCAAAATGATCCCCCCCTTCAGAGAAAAACGGGGGATTCTCGTTTTATTTCTTTAGATGATTTGATGGAAGTGGATATTATCACCCTTCATGTTCCATTAACTATAGGCAACCGAGATGCGACATATCATTTGTTTGATAGAAAACGAATTATGAAAATGAAAAAAAATTCAATATTAATCAATACTTCACGCGGAGGCGTTGTTGAAAATGAGGCATTAAAAAATGCTTTAGTTAATAAACATATCGGATTTGCCATTTTGGATGTATGGGAAAACGAGCCCTCCATTGATGTTGATCTCTTAAATAAAGTCTTTCTTGGCACACCTCATATTGCTGGCTATTCAATTGATGGAAAAATTAATGCACTTCGTTTTATTTACCGCTCTGTTTGCAAATTTATTGGTAAAGAAGAAAAATACGATTTTCAAAAAATAAAGATGATGCCTAATGAACCAATTATCAACTTATTGGTTGATGAAAAAAATATAAATTCTACCTTAATATCATGTATAAATTTTTGTTATAACATTTTGGAGGATGACAAGAATTTACGTGTGATCGAAAATATCCCGGCCGCTAAACGAGGTTATTATTTTCAAGAACTAAGAAAAAAATATCGTACTCGATACGAATTTCATAATTATTTAGTTCGCTTATCAAAAGAAAATTCTGAAATTGAAACCAAATTATCTGCTTTGGGTTTTGATATCTGCAAAACAAACACGTATTAAAATATATGCCTGTAAGTTAAACTCCCCAAGAATTCTTTAAAACTTCTACTTGAAATCGAATTACCATTGGATTTTATAAAAGAAAACATCACACCAATGTTATCTAATTCTGAAATTCTGTAATCTGAACCTAGTACAGTTCTGAAGGATGTATTCTTTTCACTAAATGCTGGAGTGATACCTAAAGTTGTTATAAGTTTATTTGAAAATTCAGAATGCTGAAACTGAATTGAGTAATTCTGAGTGAAAGTTTTTATTGAATCAAATACGGATGATTTTATGAATCCCAATGATAAAGTTGATGAAAGATTTTCAAGTAAAGTAAAAGTTGCTCCCATATTAACTGTATGTACATTCGTTTTTGAGTTTTTCATTAGGTAAGATTTATTTTCTGTATTCTGAAATACATAATTAAGATTGATACTCTTTAATAATCCTTTTGGTGAGACAATAAACGATTGATTGGTGCTTAATGAAATACTTCCGAAATCAATTTTAGTGGAATCATTGTTCGAATCGTTTTTCATATTCATAAAATTGAATGAGATGTTTGAATTCCAGCTGCTTGTAAGCATGGCATTCATCCCGAGGATAAAACTATTTCTCGAAGTGGTGAAATTTTTTTGGTCTAACAGATTATCACTTTGACGAAAATACCCAAGCATAAAGCCAACACTTGCAATTCTAATTGAATTTATAATTGAATATTCCCTTATATCATTTAGCAGATAAGCTGTGCCAAGAGAGTTATAACCCGGACCAATATGTTTAAATCCAAGTTTTGTGTTTACTGATTGAAAATTAAAATTCAAATAGGAACTCAGAGCAAAATCATAATTTGTTCCTGCTCTTGGCTTATAAAGCTTGGTAAGAAAATTCGGGAAGTCGGTTGAGGCAAGTTCTAGTTCTTCTGCTCTCAAATCTCTTGAGTAAACACTTCCAGCTCCATCAAACTCAAGATTGATAATATTATTTAATACAGAAACTTTTCCTTTAGTACCAAGAACAAGATTTTCCTGCGGAATAACTGCATATGGGTTTACAATTTCGTTTAGATTTGAAGCGATAAAAGATTGAACTCCTGAACCAATCGTGAAAACAAAATCGCTTACATCAAAAATTTCAGGATAAATATTGCTCGAAACTCTTATAATCGCCTGAAAAGTTGCGGCACCAGAAACTGTCCAATTATAAAAACCAACATTGGGTTGATTATCTGCAATCAATTCAAAAGTATTCCCGCCATCTCTTGATAATTCAATTTTCACTGCTCCATCAATGTTGTATGAATTCCAGCGAATGGATTGCAATGAACCTATTTCAAAAACATCATTGCCATTCGGAGAGATTACAGTAATAGTTCTTTGATTTGGAGAAGCGGACCCAATTTCATCTTTTGCACGAAGAAAAATAAAATCAATAAAACTGCTTTGTTCATTTCCATAGCCGAGTTTAGCAGCTAACAAAAATCTTTTAAATGATCCATCCTGAGCTCCACCCTGAACTGAGCGTTGTGTAAATCCAGCTGCTGTTGAAAATCTGAAATTGCCCGGAGTAAGATTTAATCCACCACCTCTTATTTTAATACCGCTTAATGTGAATTGGGAATAATCCTCTGTGAAATCACCAGCGTGTAATGATCCCCATTCCCATTTAGGATTAATACCAAACTGATTGATGTTTTGTCTTGCAGAACTTCCTTCAGTTGAAAGAAGAAACTCGAACGGAATTTGGAATACACCAAACAAATTTAGTGTTGGTCTAAAAAATATTCTCCCCGTTGATGACGGTCTTCGCTTCGGTTGTCCTTCCATTGAGTAAAGCTCACCGTAAGCACCAATTTCTCCGCTGATAGAAAAATTTTTCTGAACAAAATTTTGTGAAGTTGAATCATTTTCCTGAGCATTGGA
>JBBIRP010000186.1:0-4289 GCA_037441745.1 Ignavibacteriales bacterium | reverse complement strand
TTTCATTTCGCCTTTATATCTTTTGCCGTTTATTTTTATAAAATTATGGCCATCGAATTCAATTCCGCGGATTGCTACAAAGATATCCTCGTTTTGAACTTTTCGAGAGTCGTACCGAATGCAATTAATCTCTATGTCTTGTGTTGCAACAAATTGTCCATATTTGTGGTAAAACATTTTTGAAACTGTGATTCCGTTTAATAACTTCGATAATTTCATAATAAAACTAATGGTTTAACCCTAATGACTCTGCTAGCTTCGTTTTACAAACTAAAGTTACATTCATTCCACTTTTAATTAATTCTCCTGGTTTTGGGAATTGTTCACATACGATCCCGGAACCATTTATAACAGGGTGAAGTTTTCTTTCAACAAGTAAATCGATTGCTCTGCGCACGCTGAGACCACGAACATCCGGAACTTTGTCTATTGGAATTAAACCAACATTCGTTGATGTATCTTTGGACGCAAACTGTAAATTAGAAGCAAGTGTAGTTTGTGAATTTATCATAATGTCGGTAATTGTAATGATCCGCTCAGCTATAGACCTAAATATTGGAGCACTGACGGTACCTCCATAGTAATTATTCCCCTGTGGATTATCTAACATAACAAAGCAGACAACTTTTGGATCGTCTGATGGAAAAAATCAAACGAATGATGAATTATATTTTCCGGTTTCGTAATTGCCGTTTGTAAATTTTTTTGAAGTACCAGTTTTCCCCGCAATTTTAATATTGGGGATCTTTGCAGATGTTCCTGTTCCACGTTCGACAACTCCTTCAAGAAAATTTTTCAGAATTTGTACAGTACGTCTCGATATTACTTTTCTAACCTGTTGAGGTTGCGATTCACTTATGACATTTCCATTTGGATCAGTAATCTTTTTTAACAATCGAGGTTTCATAAGGATACCATCGTTAGCTATTGCAGCATAGGCACAGGTTATATGTAGTGGTGTTACGCTGACTTCATAACCAAATGCTAACCTATTTAATGTTGTTGCTGACCACTCTGTAGGTTTTTTTAAAACACTATTTGTCTCACCCGGGAAATCAATGTTTGTCTTGTTGCCAAATCCGAAAGCACGTGCTATTTTATATAGTCTCTCACTTCCAATTAAATTACTTATTTTCGCCATAACAATGTTGCTTGACACTTCCATAGCCCGTTGAAATGTTATCCATCCCTCTTTGTGTGTATCATAAATTGTGCTGGTTTTATCTTGAGAAATTTTTACCGTATAGGCACCCTCTTCGGCAAAAAATTTTGTCTCTGGTTGTACAATGTTATATTCCAGAGCAGCTGACGCCGTAACGATTTTGAAGACTGATCCAGGTTCCAGAAGATCAGAAACAGCTCTAAGTTTTTGATCTTGGGGTTCTGAATTCTCATAATAATTTGGATTAAGTTGTGGATACTGTGCAATTGCAAATATTTCGCCAGTTTTTGGATCAAGAATAATTGCCAAACCCCGATCTGCTTTGTTTAACTCAACTCCTTTCTTTAATTCTTTCTCTGCTATTGCCTGAATTTGGAGATCGATAGTCAAATATATATTATTTCCATTAATCGGTTCAACGCGGGGATAATCAACCGATGGGCGTGCCTTTCCATAACCGTCTCGTTGAAAAATTACAAAACCATCTTTCCCATGTAGTTGTTCTTCATATTCTAGCTCAATACCCGATATCCCAACGTTATCTATATTAGTGAATCCGATTAATTGTCCTGCGAGATAATCATTGTAGTAGAGACGTTTAGGTTCATATCTTACAACAATTCCATTTAAATTTTTAAGATCGATTTCCTTTAAATATTTTGAATCAACAAAACGTTCTAACCATACGAAACGACTTTCTGAATTTAGAAGCTTTTTATAATAATTGATGGGTTTTTTAAATAGTTGTGAAAATCTTTTTGCTATTAAATCAGCATCTTCGATAGCAATTTTCGGATCAGCGGCAAAGGAAACGAAAACAGAGTTAGAGGCAATAACATTCCCACGACGGTCAAACAGCATTCCACGTACGGCTGGAAGAGTGATTTTAACTTGATATTGTTTTTTAGCAATCTCTTTATACTTTTGAGATTCAATAATTTGAATTTGAACAAGGCGTGCTCCTATTACAAAGAAAAATAACAATAAACCAATTTGTAGTATTTGAACCTTAATCCGTTTTTCCCGTAATGGGAAGAAATCACGTTCTGGGTTTATATTTTGTTTATCAGCAATCACAGGTGTTTAGTAATTATCTTTTATAAATTGTTTGTAACTTGCTATCATCAATTTGGAAACAAATAGGTTGTTCTTTGGGATATACTAAACCAAGTTTATGAATAGTAATTAATTGTTCTATTCTTTCAAGACTAGTTTTCCGATTAACTTCAGCGCGTAAGAATTCATTTGTATTGACAATGTTTTCATAATGATTCATTAAATCGTTTACCTCGATTACAAGATGATCAACACATATCTTATTCCATATGTAAAAGACAATCGTAATCGATACTACAAAGATTATCATAATAATTTTCAGAGGTGATCGTCTGCGAGTTTTCAAAGGGCGATTTATCCCGATAGTTTGATAATCTTTTTGTGACTTTATTGCATCACCATTATAAATTGGTGGAGATGAAATCGGCACTTTTCCATTATTCATCACATTATTATTTAGATTTAATCTCATGGTCATAGCTTCTCTGCCGCTCTAAGTTTGGCGCTTCGGGCGCGTTTATTTCTTAATATTTCATCTTCTGAAGCTCTTAGTGGTTTTTTTGTGATAATTTTCAATTTAGGCACAATTTCTTTGTGGGGAACAAGCTTATTTTCTGATGGAATAATAGAAATAGATTGATCGTGGAAAAAATGCTTGACAATTCTATCTTCTATCGAATGATAAGATATGACTACGATCCGACCACCGGGATTGATTAAGTCAACAGTATCCATCAACACTTTTTTCAGGGAATCAATTTCTTTGTTTACTTCGATACGGATAGCTTGAAATATACGAGCCAACGATTTAATGAGAGACTTTTTACCCACAACTGACTCAATGATGTTTTTTAAATCTAAAGTTGTATTAATATCTTGTTTTTTGCGCACTTCAATTATCTTAGATACAATTTGGCTGGAATATTTTTCTTCACCGTATGTTCTAAAAATATTATAAAGTTTAACTGAGCTATAATTATTTATTACATCCCAAGCATTATTTTCAAGATTCTGATCCATTCTCATGTCAAGTTTTTCATTTTTTTGGTAACTAAAACCTCTATGTCTAGAGTCAATTTGATACGATGAAACACCAAGGTCAAGCAACAATCCATCGATCCTTTTAATCGATAACTTTTCTAAGACTTGTTTTATATTTACAAAGTTATTGTTACAGAAAATCATGCGACCTTGAAACTTTGTTAGACGTTTTTTAGCAAAATTCAGAGCTTCGTTATCAACATCTATTCCGATTAACGTTACTCGGTTAGTGGTATTTAGTAATATAGATTCAGCATGTCCACCTCCGCCGAGTGTTCCATCAACATAAATTCCATCTTGTTTTGTAATTAAAAGTTTATTAACTGCATTGACCAGTACAGGTTGATGAAAATCTAAATTCATCTAATTAAAGAACGATCATAAACTTAACATCAGTGCATTATTTTTGCAGCAATACTTTCGTAGCTTTCAGATTGACTATTCTTATATTCTTCATAAACTTTAGGATTCCATAGTTCAATTTTGTCAAGCACGCCGATAATACGAACTTCATTCTGAATACCAGCATAATCCCTCAGTTCAGGGGGAATTGTTATGCGAGCTTGAGCATCTAACGTACTCTCTTGAGCATATTCACAAATTGTTCTTAAAAAGAGCCGATGCAATGGATCCCCCGAAGATAATTTTCTTAAATTGGATTCCATTTTATTCCACTCATCCATTGGATATAAGAATAAACATTTCTCGAAGCCTCTAGTTACTAAAAACATGTTATTAGCTTCAGGTGAAACGTATTTTCTCATTTTTGCAGGGAGACTCACTCTTCCCTTCTCATCAACTGAATATGTATATGAACCTTTAAAAGATGACATAGACTAATAAAAAATTCTTTAAAAAATGAATAAATTCTATACCATTTTTTCCCACTTTTCCCCACCGTGAGTTTTCAATTTAGTGATTTTTTATTTAAAGTCAAGTTTTACTAAAAAAATTCAATTTTATTTTTAACATGAAATTCGTTGAAAAGCATTAATTATGTTATAAAATGCTTATTTATTTCATTTTTCGA
>JBBIRP010000185.1:0-4316 GCA_037441745.1 Ignavibacteriales bacterium | reverse complement strand
TTGGAGTGGATGATCTAATTATCATTGCTACCGATGATGCTGTGCTGGTTTGTAGAAAGGGACAATCACAAGATGTAAAAGAAGTGGTTGATTATTTACGTCGGAAACAAAAGGTCGATTATCTCTAATGAAGGTTATAATTGCGAATATTGTCATTTTTATTATAGCATCAATAATTATTGGCTGCACCGCTTCACCGAGGTTTACTTCTGAAAAATTTATTAAAATGAATATAGAAAACATAAGTTTAGTAGAAGAAGGCGTTGCTTCGTATTATGGGGAAGAATTTCATGGTCGTCAGACATCTAATGGAGAAACATACAATATGAATCAATTAACTGCTGCACACCGTACACTGCCTTTTAATACATTAGTTAAAGTAATAAATATCCAAAATGGTAAATCTGTAGTTGTAAGAATAAACGATAGAGGACCTTTTAAAGATGACCGTATCATCGACCTTTCTTTTGCAGCAGCAAAGGCTATTGGTATGATAGGGACTGGGACAACCAATGTGAGATTAGAAGTTTTAGAACTTGGAGATGAAAGTAATATAAAGAATTCTCAAAAGTAGTTATTGAAAAATGAAAAAGAATCTTATTTCTGAGCAGACTATTCTCGAGGCAGTGAAAAAGGGAGAAAGAATTGTTTTTTGTGAAATTGATGCAATAATCACAGACGCAGCCAAAGACCGTGCGAGCCAATTGGGCATAGTGATACAAAGCAAAGATAGTAACCAAAAGGTTTCTAATATTAAGAATGAAGAAACCAAACAAAAAATATCATTAAAAGAAACAATTGCGATTGGAAGTGATCACGGTGGATTTTCAATGAAAGAACAATTGAAACCATATCTGAATACTTTAGGGTATAAAGTTATTGATTTAGGAACAAACAACGAAGAAAGTTGTGATTATCCTGATTTTGCATTCAGTGTTGCTGCAATGGTTCAAACTGGTAGAGCTTTGCGAGGAATAATCATTGATAGTGTTGGAACTGCATCAGCTATGGTTGCAAATAAAATCCCAGGCATACGCGCAGCGTGCTGTTTCAATGAATATTCTGCAAGAAGTAGTCGAGAACACAATGACGCAAACATCATAACCTTAGGTGGTAAGGTCTTGGGAATTGAAATAGCTAAATCGATTGTAAAAATATGGTTAGAAACTCCATACGCTGGTGGCAGGCATCAAAAGCGACTCGATAAGATAACAGATATTGAGAGAAAGTTTTTAAAATTATAAAAACATTTTTGATGGGAAATATTTTTTACAAACTTATTGCCTGGCTGACTATGCTTGTTATGATATTCATCGTTACAACGGTGTGCTATACCCCAACAATATTAACAAGATTATCAATCAACAATAATAAAAATGTACAGCCATCGATTGGACAAAATCATATTCAGGTTTTCAATATCTTGAAAAGAGAAGTCTCTCTTGATATATTTAATGCAATTAAAAAATATGCAGAAGAATTTAGAATAGATTATAGGTTAGTACTTGCTGTGGTCAAGAATGAGTCACAATTTAATGCAGAAGCAATCAGTGTACGGGGGGCTGAGGGATTGATGCAGCTAATGCCGTTCACACATTCTGAGATTAAAGAAAAATTATTTGGAAAGGATTCGTTAACTGAAAATAATAATCTAAGAAATGGGATTTATTATTTATCAAAATTACTCGAACTATTTAGCTGTAATAATTATTATGATCAAGTCTCTTTAGCGCTTGCGGCATATAATGCAGGACCTTCGCGTATTTATGATGCTCAAGAATTAGCAGCGTACCTCGGCGAAGATCCAAAAGACTGGTCTGTGATTGAAAAGACAATTCCACTTCTCTCAAAGAGATATTATTCACTTCATCAAATGGTCTGGAAAGAAGGGCGCCCACCAAGCGGATTTTTTGGAGGTTGGCGGGAAACACTTACTTATGTAGAAAATGTTTTAAAAACTTATCAGGGATTTAGGGAAATCATTTAGTACTTTAAGTTCGTTTTTTATTATTTGGATTGTTTTTGGGTTGGCCGAGGTGTAGACTTGACAATTAAGTCTTGATTTTTTATATTACGCAGGTCAGAATCGTGGAAAAGAGGGGACTACTTACTCTTTGATTTTATCACTAAAGTTTTGAATCAGTAAGAATTTATTTTAGGGAGAAGAAATAATCTTTTGTTTGATAGTCGAGGGCGCTATCAGAAAATGGATTGTTGGGAGACGGTTCACAAACGGATAGCTTCCCTCGACTGTGATTCAATCTGAAAATATATTATGGGAGTAATATTGCACAAGCAACAACTGTTGTCCAGATTCCGTTCTTATCACCTTCGGCTGATTGGGTCACATTAAATGTCTTAACAATTTTGCCGCTCATTTTGTATTGCAATTCTCTTTCATCCCATGCTGTGTCTGGATCAAATTCAACCCCAAGTGTTGTCGCGAGCATCGTTGCTGCAAGGTCTTCTGCATATTCTCCAGCTTTTTCATCAGTTTCACCAAAAGGATGATGTTCTGAAAGATAACCGTATTGTGTATGATCAGTTGGTTGTGCTACACCGATTGATGCCGCGATGAGTCTATTGGGTTCGTTCGTTGCATTGCGTGCCATTACGGCGAATGTGATCTGACCTGCTTGAAGTAATTTTAAACCTTCTTCAGTCGATATTCGCTTGCAGCCGGGGGGATATATACTGGATACTGATACAAGATTGCATTTTTCAATTCGTGCATCACGTAATGCAAGCTCGAATGACTGCAGATAATCTTTGTGTCTGCCCACACCTTTGGTGAAAAAGATTTTTGTCGGTACGTACACTTATATAACTCCTTCAATTTTATATTAAAAAAAAATTCTTATAAATTGTGGTATTAAGGTATTAAGATGAATAATCTCTTTGAATCTGTCGTTTAGTTTCTCTCTCTTTTATAGCTTCTCGTTTATCGTATGATTTTTTCCCCTTAGCAAGCCCAAGTTCAACTTTGACAATGTTTTTCTTAAAATAAACACGTAAAGGGATTAAAGTTAATCCTTTTTCAGCGACCTTACCAATTAGTCTTCTAATCTCTCGCTTATGCATTAGCAGTTTCCGGTCACGTTTTGGGTCATGGTTGTTAATATTACCTTTTTCGAATGGACTGATATGCATTCCTATTAACCATATTTCGCCATTTTTTAGCGTTGCATAACCATCTTGTAGATTAGCCATACCTTGCCGAAGGGATTTCACTTCAGTTCCCTTAAGGACAATCCCTGTCTCATACCTATCGATGATATAATAATCATGAATGGCTTTACGGTTGGTAACGATAGTTTTTTCATCAACGGTTTGATCAGTTGTCATCTCGATTGTTTTATGATGAAAATTAAAATAATAATTTTGTCAAGGAAATGCAAAAAGAAATTTATGATGAAAAATAAAAGGAAGTATAGAACACAGCTTATTCCGAAAAACGCCTTTCATCTGGTAAAATAAACATCCTGAAGCTTATATGAATTTATCAAACTTGTTTTGGTGGAACAGCTTTCTGGAATTTTTTAATGCTTGTCTTACCTTTCTTTGGTTTTTCTTCACGATTTTCCTATATTTTTTTCACTCATTTTAACAATAATATTTTTAAAACAATGCCAGAACGACAATTTGATTTAGTTATAATAGGAAGTGGACCAGGTGGATATGTTGCAGCAATACGTGCATCGCAACTTGGTCTGAAAACCGCAGTAGTTGAAAAAGATAAAATTGGAGGTGTTTGCCTTAACTGGGGTTGCATCCCCACAAAAGCACTTCTTAAAAGTGCAGAAGTCTACCATCAATTGAATAAAGCAAACGAATTTGGTGTTTATGCAAAAGATATCTCTTTTGATTTCCCGAAGATAATCAAAAGAAGCCGAGAAGTTGCTCTCCGTAACTCAAAAGGTGTAGAGTATCTATTCAAGAAGAATAAAATTGATTTGATCCAAGGTTACGGTCGTATAATTGAAAAGGGTAAAGTTGAAATTAGCAAAGATGGAAAACCTACCGAAACCCTTTCGGCAAAGAATATTGTAATAGCTACAGGTGCGCGCCCTCGTACATTTCCAAATATGAAGACTGACGGTAAGCAAGTTATCACAAGTACCGAAGCTATGCTTTTGCAGCAACCACCAAAGTCAATGATAATTATTGGAGCGGGCGCAATTGGAGTTGAGTTTGGATATTTTTACAACGCTTTTGGCACGAAAGTAACGATAGTCGAGATGATGCCAAATATTTTACCAATCGAGGATAAAGAAATCTCGAAATTGCTCGAAAGTAATTTAAAAAAATCTGGAATT